>CAKSEO010000008.1 GCA_934446565.1 uncultured Oscillospiraceae bacterium
ACCCCTTTAGCGCTTTTTTTATTTGGGGATTTCGCCGTCTGCGGACGGCGACGAGGGCTCTGCCCTCGACCTGCAAGGGGGACTAGTCCCCCTTGACTCCCGGTTGGGGGTTGCAGTAAATTGTTCACATCCTGCAACGTTAAATTATAGTTTATTCAACAAGTCGGATTCCAGAAAATCAAAATCCCACAGTAGAAAAATATCGCCCTCCAACTGGAGGGCGATACGATTATTCCTCAACAAGGGAATCTGTAGGAGCTACCGTATTAGTCGGAGCTGCCGGCTTTGCCGGGACCTTATCCTTGTTTTCCATAACAAGCAGGTTCATCTCAAACGGAGTGAATACTCTGCCACAGGGAGAGCCGGGATTCAGAACTGCCGTTCTTCCCTTGATAGCCTCGAACAGGCGTACAGTGTTTACCTTCATGCAATTGAAAGTCTTGTGTTCGGGAGTCGCGAGCACAGCCATGCGGTTCGGGGAGGTGAAGAACGGAATAACCTGCTGACCCTCTTTGTTGGTCATCATCATAACGTTGAGCAGGCGGTTGCCGTTTGCGTCTGTCTGGTTTCCGAGAGCAGCGACTGCGAATACGTCAGCCGCCATCAGATCCGGAAGTACGGACTTCCACTTTGTCTTGGTCTTGTCCTGATTAGCTTCGGTGATCCTCTCTTCAAGGACCTTATTGAATGCCTTCATCTGTTCAGGGGACATCTGCTGATTAGCCATAATACACTACCTTTCTGTGGTGAATCATCTGGTCTTTTCTGCGTTTTCCTTGAGTATCTTTGCGATAACTTCCTCAACGGGTGAAGCGCCGAGGTCGCCGTCCTTGCGCGAGCGGAGGGATACGGTGTTATCCTCTACTTCCTTGTCGCCGAGAATGAAGAAGTACGGGATCTTCTCAAGCTGAGCCTGACGGATCTTATAGCCGATCTTCTCATTGCGGTTATCGACGGTTACGCGGATGTTCATATCGTCGAAACGCTTTGCGATGCTCTCTGCGTATTCCTTAGCGCGGTCGGTGATCGGGAGGATACGAACCTGCTCAGGAGACAGCCACAGCGGGAGTGCTCCTGCGTACTTTTCAAGCAGGTATGCCAGGGTACGCTCATAGCAGCCGAGGCTTGTACGGTGAATGATATACGGATTCTTCTTAGTGCCGTCAACATCTACGTATTCCATACCGAAGCGCTGTGCAAGCAGCATATCTATCTGGATAGTTACCAGGGTATCTTCCTTGCCGAATACGTTCTTGTACTGGATATCGAGCTTAGGACCGTAGAATGCGGCCTCGTCGATACCTATGGTGTATTCAACGCCGAGGTCGTCGAGAATGGTCTTCATTGTAGCCTGAGCAACTTCCCACTGCTCGGGAGTGCCCTCGTACTTGTTCTTGGGGTTAGCGGGATCCCACTGAGAGAAGCGGAATGTGCAGTCCTCAAGCAGACCTACGGTATCCAGGCAGTACTTTGCAAGCTCCAGGCAGTTTCTGAACTCATCCTCGAGCTGTTCCGGACGGAGGATATAGTGACCCTCGGAGATCGTGAACTGACGAACTCTGATAAGACCGTGCATCTCGCCGCTGTCCTCATTGCGGAACAGTGTGGAGGTTTCTGTCAGGCGCATCGGGAGGTCGCGATAGCTGCGCTGTCTGTTCAGGAATACCTGATACTGGAACGGGCAGGTCATCGGACGGAGCGCGAAACACTCCTTGGTTTCATCGTTGGGGTCGCCGAGTACGAACATACCATCGAGGTAGTGATCCCAGTGACCGGAGATTTTGTAAAGCTCGCGCTTAGCCATATATGGAGTCTTGGTGAGCTGGCAGCCGTGCTTAGCTTCAATGTCCTCTACCCAGCGCTGCATGATCTGAACGACCTTAGCGCCCTTGGGAAGGAGTATCGGCAGACCCTGACCGATGTAATCAACAGTGGTGAAGTACTCAAGCTCTCTGCCTATCTTGTTGTGGTCGCGGCGCTTAGCGTCCTCGAGAGCTTCAAGATGAGCATTGAGGGCGTCCTTGGACGGGAATGCTGTGCCGTAGATACGGGTGAGCATCTTGTTCTTTTCGCTTCCGCGCCAGTAAGCGCCGGTTACGGAGGTGAGCTTGAACGCCTTTACCGGAGATGTGGACATCAAGTGCGGACCTGCGCACAGGTCGGTGAAATCGCCCTGCTTGTAGAAGGAGATGGGCTCGCCCTTGCCTGCATGTTCCTGACAGAGCTCGACCTTGTACGGCTCGCCCTGTTCCTCGAGGTACTTTATAGCTTCGTCGGGAGCCATGGTGAAGTGTTCAAGACGTATAGACTCCTTGACGATCTTCTTCATTTCTGCTTCGATCTTTGCAAGACTTTCGGTGGTGAAGGGTTCCTCAGTGTCGAAATCATAGTAGAAACCGTTCTCGATAGCCGGACCGATGGCAAGCTTTGTTTGCGGGAAAAGGCGCTTTACTGCCTGAGCCAGAACATGTGAGGCAGTGTGGTTGAATGCTCTCTGACCCTGCTCATCCTCGAATGTGAGGAACTTCACGGTGCAGCCGTCGGTGAGGGTGGTACGGAGGTCGCAGACCTTTCCGTCGATCTCTGCTGCGCATGCAGTCTTAGCCTCTCCGAGCTCTCTTGCCGCGTCGAATGCGGACAGCGGAGCGTCAAACTCCTTGATCTCGCCGTTTCCTAGTGTTACCTTGATCATACTGAACTTCCTTTCCTTGCAGAGCTAAACAAAAGCCCTGCCGTTCAATGTAAATATTCACAGCTTTTCGCTGTGTATCTCTTATTTTACTACTATTCCGCGTAAAAGTCAAGTTATTTGTGAATATACGGGACACGCCGCGACAATAATTGACATGATTCACAAAGTGTAGTATAATTAAAAGGCCGGCACTCCGGACGTCAAAAACGGAAGGAGGTGCATATCATGGATACCTTCAGCTTTATATTATCCATCTTAGCAAGTGTGATCGCGTATTACATATGCAAGTGGCTCGATGGAGAATAGTACCGGCAGGAGCACAGCAAAAAACCGACCCCCGAGCTGCAACTCGGGGGTCAATTTTTGTGCATACATGTGTAGAACCTTCAGCTTTCTACAACTACATTATATCACCGAAAAAGTATTTTGTCAAGCGTCAGATGAGCTGATCCTGGATTATATCGGCGATCTTGTAAAGCGGAGCCTGCACCTGCACGGCGCCGAGATTGTACGCCTCCATCGGCATGCCGTAAACAACGCAGGTCGCCTTATCCTGCCCTATCGTGAATGCGCCGGCCTGCCGCATTTTCAGCAGACCGTCAGCGCCGTCGTGCCCCATTCCGGTGAGGATAACACCGATGGCGTTTGCCTTTGCGGTGTCGGCGACGCTGGAGAACAGGACATCGACCGATGGGCAGTGTCCGGAAACCTTTTCACCGGGCTTTGAGGATACGTAATACCCTCTTGCGTCGTGGCAGAGCCGTAGATGATGCTCCCCTGCCCCGATTATAACAAGCCCGCGCCGCAGCCGGTCGCCGTCCTCGGCTTCTTTGACCTCCATCGGGCAGCTCTTGTTGAGCCGCTCGGAATAAAGCTTGGTGAACCCAGCTGGCATATGCTGAACGACAACTGTCGCCGGTGAGTCTGCAGGTAAGTTTTTTATGACCTGCTCCAGCGCTTCGGTGCCGCCTGTTGATGCACCCAGTGCGAGCACAACGTCATTCTTTCGGAATCGCTTTGCTGTGGTGGAGAAGCTTGTGTGAACTACATCCGGCTCATCCGCCTTTGAGTGGTCGCCGTGTAGGTCGTACGCGTTTTTAACGGCGCGGCAGATGGTCTGCGCAAAGCTCTGCATTTCCGCATTAGTGCGGGCAAGCGGTTTTTGGATGAACTCAATGCAGCCTGCGTCCAGCGCCGCCTGTTTCATATTTGTCGAGGATGATACCGTTATGACCGGCAAATAATATTGCGGGAGCAGCTTACGCAGGAATGCTACTCCGTCCATCCTGGGCATTTCAATATCCAGGGTCATAACGTCCGGTTCGAACTTGAGTATCATATCCCGGGCAGAGTACGGATCGCCCGCAGTGCCGACAACATCTATCTCGGGATCCTGCCTGATATAACGGGTCAGGACTTCCCGGAACAGGATAGAATCATCGACGACAAGCAGCCTTATCTTTCTCATAATTCGCCCCCTGTCGGTCAGGTGTCAAGCCCTCTGCGGTAGATCGCGGGCTTGATATAATCGAATTTAGTTTCTCCGCGCGGAATGCTCTCTGCGTGACCTATGTAGAAATACCCTCCGGGCTTCAGGACATCGTAGAAACGGTTCACCAGCGCGTTCTTTGTCGGCTGATCGAAGTAGATCATTACATTCCGGCAGAAAATCAGGTCGAACGGGCGGCGCTTGTATTTATCGGGCATTTCGTCCATCAGGTTGAAGGGCTTGAAGATTATCTGGTCCTTTATTTCCTGACAGATCTCGTAATGCTCGGAGTCTACCTGCGTGAAATAACGGTGTTTCCATTCCGGGCTAAGACCTTTCATGCCCTCGATGTTGTAGACGCCGGCTTTCGCCTTGTCCATTACGCTGTTAGAGATGTCCGTTGCCAGGATGCGTCTGTCCCAGAGGCTCTTTTCATTGCCAAAATATTCGTCCAGCAGCATAGCCGTGGTGTAGCACTCCTCGCCGGAGGAACAGCCCGCGCTCCAGATACGCAGTTCATGATTCTTTGCGTTGGCGACAGCCCACGGGAGTATCACTTCCTTGAGGAAAGTATAGTGCTCGGGCTCGCGCATGAAGAACGTGTGATTGGTGGTGAGCTTGTTAAGTATCGTTGTGACTTCCGCACCGGAGGTATCAGCCATTACGGCGTCAAGGTACTGGTCGTAGCTGGTGAAGCCGCGCTCGCGCAGCATGTTGCCGAGTCTGCCCTGGATAAGTACGCGCTTTGAGGAAAGGTTGATGCCGAAGTTGTCGTGCATGTAGTCTACGAGGCGATGGAATTCGCGGTCAGAGATCTCCATAGGAGTCACCCCTCATCATCGAGCAGCTTAGCGACGTCAAGGATGAGCTTAACGTCGTCGCCGGAGCGTATCATGTACTGGATAAAGGAATTGGTGTTCACGGAGCGGTTCTCCGGAGTTGCGGAGATATCGTGGGAGTGGATATCCTCAACGTCTGCGACGCTGTCGACGATGATACCGACGGACAGCTCGTTGAAGCTAAGGATAATAATGCAGGTGCGGCTGGTATAGGGAATCTCCTCCTTGCCGAAGCGGCTGCGGATATCAACGATCGGAACGACCTTGCTTCGAACGTTGATGATACCCTTAATATAGGACGGAACATGAGGCACCTTTGTGATGTGCTGCATTTCGATGATCTCGGTGACATACTGTATCTCAATGCCGTAGATCTGATCGCCGATGTGGAAGGTCATAACCTTGCCGAGCACGGAATTGTCTGTAGAAAGCTTTCTGTCGGTGGACTGCTGCTTTGCAACAGCCTCCTTTATAACATCATTAGTCATGCTGATTTCCCCCTTAACCGATAAGCGTATTGGTGTCGATGATCAGCGAAATGCTGCCGTCGCCCATGATCGTGCAGCCCGAAAGACCCTCGCCCTTTATGTTGTACTTGTTGAGATATGCGGGGAAAGGCTTTACGACTACCTGCTGCTCGCCGATGAGCTTGTCGGCGAAAATGCAGACGCTCTTGTTGTCGGTTTCTACAAGAAGCAGGATACCGTCCTCAAGATTGGTGATCTCGGTGTCTATCGCGAATTTCTCATGCATGCGGAGGATAGGATAGCAAACGCCGCGTATCATGATCATCTCGTTGTTCTTTGTGTCGCGGAGTATCTGGCTTGATTCCGCCTTGAAGCTCTCGCGGATAGTTGAGATAGGAACGGTGAATACCAGATCGCCAACGGTGATCTCCATACCGTCGATGATAGCGAGGGTGAGCGGGATCTTGATGATGAACGTAGTTCCTGTGCCCTTCTTGCTGTCAACGATGATGGAACCGCCGCACTTCTCAACGTTCGCCTTTACAACATCCATGCCGACGCCACGTCCGCTGAACTCGGTAACGGTTTCGTTGGTGGAGAAGCCGGGGAGAAGGATGAGGTTCTGTATTTCCTTTTCGGTGTATTCACTCTCAGGCTTTGTCAGGATACCCTGCTTTCTTGCCTTTGCCATGATCTTCTCAGGGTCGATACCTGCGCCGTCGTCGGAAACGGTGATGATTACCTCGCCGGAGGCGTTCTGCGCGGTGAGCTTCAGGGTACCCTTTTCAGGCTTGCCCTCTGCGACACGTTCCTCGACATGCTCCTCGATACCGTGATCCATGCAGTTTCTTACAAGGTGCATGAGCGGATCCTGGAGGCTGTCCACGATGGACTTATCTACCTCGGTATCCTCGCCCTCCATGACGAACTCAACGTCCTTATTGAGCTTCTTCTTCATGTCGCGGACGATACGGTTCATCTTCTGGAATAC
Source organism: uncultured Oscillospiraceae bacterium (assembly GCA_934446565.1). Taxonomy (GTDB): domain Bacteria; phylum Bacillota; class Clostridia; order Oscillospirales; family Ruminococcaceae; genus CAG-115. The sequence goes on from CAKSEO010000008.1 coordinate 6,479, forward strand.
GCCTGCGAGCGGTACCATTCTGATGGACATTACAGTGTCCTGGAGCTCGCTGGTGAGCTTTCTGAGCTGACGTGCAGCCTTGTTGAAGCTCTCAAGCTCCAGACCGTCGAGGTCGGGGTTGGAGATGACCATTGACTCGGTCGTGATGATCTCGCCGACTATGTCATGCAGAGCGTCCAGCTTTGCAAGGTTAACGCTGATGAGGGACTGCTTCTGGGCGCCGCCGGCAGCCTGAGCCTTTTCTACGGCAGCCTGAGCCTTTTCAATGGAGGTCTGCGCAGGAGCGGCAGCGGGAGCCGGTGCCGGTGCAGCAGCCGGAGCGGGAGCAGGCGCTGCTGCGGGAGCGGCAGCCTTCGGCTCGGGCGGGAGTTCTGTCTTGGCAGGCTCTGCAGGAGCAGCGGGTGTGCTTACTACTTCGTAGCTCTGGACATTGAGCGCGCTCTCGATCGCCTTGAGCACCTCGTCAACACTGTCGTGCGGAACGAACGTGATAAGGAAGCCCTTGTCTACGATCTCCTTTGCGGTTTCCGGATTGGTCTCTACATCTGCCGGAGTGAATTCAAGTTCCTTGCAGGCGTCCCTGATGGTATTGATCAGCAGGAATGCGCGGAGGTTCTCCATCTGGCAGCCGTCCTCGAAGAATACGCGGACGGTGGTCTTGTTGTCTGCCGCGGGAGCGGGTGCGGCTGGAGCTGCACCGCTGGCTGCGGAAGCCTCCGGGTCGGGAGCCGCGCCGGAAGCGATAGCTTCAGCCTGCGCGGGGGTATCGCCCTTGGTTTCACCTACCAGTGCGTCGCGCGCCTTTAACAGCTTGTCGATGAGCTCGCTGAAATCCATCTGCTCATACTCGCCGCCTACGTTGTTCTGGATAAGCTCGATCTGCGCCTTGTAGGAGTCAGATACCTGGAATACCAGGTCGTAAACGAAGCTTACGTCAGTGATGACATCAGGATTCTCGCGGATAACGAAGAACATATCCTCCGCCTTATGCGCCAGCACAGAAAGGTTCTCAAAGCCCATCATAGCCGAGGAGCCCTTGATAGTATGCATGATACGGAAGATCTCCTTGATGTCCTCGCTGTCGAAGGAGTTCGCCTGTTCTGTACGCAGGAGTATCTCGTCAAGCTGTTCCAGCAGGGAATTCGTTTCGTAGAAGTACATGTCCAGCATTGATTCCATGCCGGGTTCGATTTTTGCCATAATAACATTCCTTTCCATATATACGTTTGAGCGCATATGTTGATTTTAATTAAATATGTAAATGACCAGAGTATTGTAGTGGTCATGAATTTTCGGGGAATTTACCGTGTTTTTTCAAAAAACCCTTTATTATTCTCTGATTTTATGATACAATATATTTAGTGATCAAGAATTCTGCGAGGAGGGAAAAAACATGGCGCAGATACCGCAGATAAACAATCCTATAACTGCGAAGAACTACAACTACAGTTCCAGACCCATGGATCCGAATACGGAACCGTTCGATATCGTGAAGCTCACCGGCGTCCAGGGTTCGGGGAACTCCTCATCATCGGGGGCACGCAGCCGTCTTGAGATGGGCAATCGCGAGCTTATACCGTTACAGGTGCAGGTCGCTAAGGACCCTACCCTTGCGGTGGAAACTCTGAAAGACCTGCTGAACATCGAGGTGCTCAACCAGGCGCTCATCAACGGCCATACCGAACTGTACGGGAAGCTGGAGGATCTCGCGGCGTCGTTGTACGTCAAGCCCGAGGAGCTTGTGGAGGAGATACAGAATCAGGAGCAGCAGAACACGATGTTCAGCGGTCACGAGTTCTATGACGTTCTCCGCGAGGTCGCCAAGACCACCACCGACCCCTCGACCAAGGAGCTCATCGGAAATCTGCTGAAATCCATCAACTTCGCCCAGAACAAGAACGAGATACTCGGCGCGCTGCGTGCGAATATGAAGTTCCTTTCGGAGTATTTCTCCCCGAATGAGAAGTTGTCGGCAAAGCTGCTGAATCTTTCTCAGGAGTGGGGAGCTGCTGACGCCGACAAGTACTTCGACTACCTCAAGGGAGAGACCCTGGCGGTGATGAAGGATGTCAGCGGAAGCCTGCTGAACGATGAGCGTACGCAGATGCTGATACCACTCATCACACACAACCTGTCGCGTTATAACAACAGCCCGTACATGTGCAAGGAGTACTTCAACCTGCTGCTTTCGCAGATATCTTCGGGAACTCTCCGCGAGTCGCTGAAAAATTCTTTCAACCGACTGTATTCTGCTATATTCAACAAGCAGAAGATGACAGACCCGAACGGTTCGTCACAGGAACATCAGGAGCAGGAACTCCCTTTAGATAATTATACAACAAATTCACAACAAAATCAACCACTAACAGGAAATTCAATAGATAAAAATGCAAATTTAGCTGCCGAAGGCGATGATATTCGGCATATCGACAAAAATTCTGGTCAGGAAATTGGCGAAAATGACGAGGAACTTCCTGAGCTCACCGGATACGAAAAGCATCTGAACGAGCTCATGAGCGAAAAAGGCTACATGACTGCGCTGAAAGAAAGCGGATATAACATTGAGCAGCAGCTTGCGGCGTACAGCCGCGGACGTCAGACCGGTGCGGAAACCCTGCACAATATGGTTAAGGGTTTGTTCATCGACGACAAGAACGGCGACATGTCGGCGCAGTTCACGCAGGACTTTTCCAAGCTTCACACTATCCAGGAGGTCATCGACAAGCTGAACGAAATGCTCCGTGCTATGCCTGATATGCCGATAAGGGAGCGACTTTACGGTGCGTTCGTTGACGTCATCGACAAGATGGCGCTGAAGAACGAGCTCCCGCAGCACGGCGTAAGGCCGCCAGTGCGTTCGACTCTGGACAGCCTGACCGATTTCATCCAGGAGAACATCAACCATCCCGCTCTGAAATCCCTGGACAGTTTTAATGCGACCAACCTGCTGCAAAGCCTGCTGAACGCTCCGGGAGTGTTCACGCCGCTTGCGCACTACATACTGCCGCTTGACGTTGACGGCACGAAGGCTTTCGGCGAGCTGTGGGTGGACAATGATGAGAACAATCCGAACAACACGCCGGGAACGCAGCGCAACTATCACCTGTTCCTGACGTTTGACGTGGAGAGTATCGGCAGATTCGAGGTAGACCTGTATGCTCTGGGCGACGAGGTGAATCTCACACTGCTGTATCCGCAGCGTTTCGAAAAGCAGATAGAGCCGATGAAGGACAGGATAAACAAGGTCGTAAGGAATGTCGGCTACAATACGAGGACATTCGAAACTGCGCCGTTGAAGGCTCCGCACAACCTGACGGAGATATTTCCGAAGATAGTCGATAAGCGGACCACGCTGAACACCCGCGTTTAAGGAGGTCTTAACATGGAAAAGCACCCGAAGGCACCCGCGAACAACAAGCGGCTTTACGGTCAGAATGCCGCAGTCGCGCTGAAATACAATCCCGACATGAACTACGCTCCGGTCGTTGTTGCGTCCGGACTAGGTGAGCTTGCCCAGAGGATAGTGAATATCGCAGATGAGGCGGGCGTACCGGTCTACCGCGATGACAGCGTTGCGGCTCTGCTGGTAATGCTGAACGCCGGAGAGACCATCCCGAAAGAGTTGTACCAGATAGTCGCGGCAATATACGCCGAGGTGGTTTACACCGCCAACGACATGCGGAAGAAATAACAAAGCGGGGCTGTTTGAACAGCCCCGTCAGACCGTCGGAAAAGTCACTAAAGTGACTTTTCCGACGAACATCCGCCCTGCGGGCTTACGCGGATAGAAGTGTTTTTTGCCACGGGAAACCCGGAGCAAAAAACGGATTTCAAAAGCCCGCTTCGCGGGCAAATTCCGGGGCTGTTTGAACAGCCCCGTTTTATTATTATAAGTCGTCTGCGTCCTGGACAGGTTCGTCGTCCGGGTCAGCCGGAATTCCGGTGTACATTCCCTGCGGGTCGGTCTGTGGTGAGGATAGCTCCACATCTGCGACTTTGTATGGCTTGGGCTTCCTGGCTCCGCCGGGATTTTTTGTGCGGTGGCAGTTTGAAAAGCTTGTGTGTTCAGTTATATCCTGCATTTGCGTTCCTCCGTGAAATGATTTCAGGCGCACTGTTTTGGTGCGCCTGAATATTATCTGCAATTTTGTCAGTATAATGACTGGAATGTTTCGGACGTTGTATCGTAGGTTTCCAATATTGGGTCAACCGTGTCTTGGGGTTCTGGTGCGGTCTCCGTTTCGGTAGTTTCAGATGATGTTGCAGGTTCAGAAGTTTCCATGTAAGTTGGCAGCTCCCGCGATTCCTCTGTTTCAAGGGAGTCAAGTTTCGCCGGGGCGTAGCTGTTTCCGCTCGTCGCGCGTTTCAGTGCCTTTATAAGAGCGGGAGTATGCCAGGTGAAGCTTGTGCGGTCGAATTCACTTCCGTCGTCCCACAGGAAAGTTGATATGTAGTTATCCCGGCATAACTTCGTCAGCATTTCCGAGAAAAACACACGGCTCGCCGCGTCGCTTCCTTTTGCGCCGAATTCTGTTATCAGGACAGGCACGCCGTTGTCAACGAAAGTGGTTCGCAGTGATTCTATCTGAGATTTCATCCAGCTCTGCTCGGACTTATTTCCCCAGTAATTCTGTATAGGGGCGAGGCAGAATGTTTTCGGCGTGTAATAATGAACGGAAAGGATCGTTTTTCCAATAGTGTCCTCTGGCATTTTAAAGCGCGGATCGCAGGTGTCGGTGATATTTGCGCCGTATCCGGATATCACAAGATGTCGGTAGATGTTGTTTCCGCCGTTTTTTCGCACGGTGTTGACGAACGCCTGATTGAAGTTGTTCAGTATTTCATAGGCGCGGTCCTTGCCGCTGCCGACGAACTCCACCTCGTTCATGCTTTCGAACAGCAACCGTTCGTTGTATGCGCGGAATTTTTCGGATATCTGCGACCAGAGGTTAGTGTACCTTGAGAGCGTACCGTTGTAATCCTTTACGGCGTTGCGTATCCAGGCGTCGTTGTCGTTGGCGCCGTCGTGATATACGGTTATTATTACGTACATGCCGCAGTTGTATGCGTAATCAACCACCTGCTGCACGCGGTTCAGCCATTCGTCCTCGATGTTGCCGGCTTCGTCGATGTGCTCACGCCAGGTTATCGGCAGCCTCACTGCGTTAATGCTGCTGTCGGTGAGCGACCAGAACAGCTTTTCGGAAACGGCTGGATTCCCCCAGAATGTTTCGTCGATCTTCTGCCATTCCTCGGGAGTAACGTCCGGAATGGTGTCGCCCGCGACGTTTGAAAAGCAGCACTCCAGCGAGTGACCGAGATTCCAGCCGATGCGCATGTTCGCAACTATCTGCTGTGAGGACATCATCAGCATCGTCGACGGACGCTCATAGCCCTCGATATCTACATTGGGAGTTCCTCCGGAGAATACCTGATCCGGCGTCAGCGGTCCGGAGCTCTGCGAGGCGTCGGCGGAGCAGCCGGTGAGCAGAATAGCTGCCGTTATAGCGGAAATAAACTGTTTTATTCTGTGCTGCCAGCTCATTGCGGACACCTCCCTTTAGTTATTCAGATGTTTAGATTATATCACAGTTTTTACGGGTTGTCAACGTAGTGCGCCGAAGTAAACAAAGCTCCCCGGATGTGCCGAAGGAGCTTTGTTATGGTCGTGGTTATCTCTTCTGGAGGATCAGCTCCATTGAACCGCTGTATCTCTGGCTGATGTCATAACGCTTTACATCAAATCCGATCTTATCAAGTATGGGTTTCAGACCGTTGAAGCAGAAATAGGTGAAATGATTCATCTGATTCCACATGGGGTCGCTGAAGCCGGTCATGCGGGTGAACGCGCTTTCATAGTTCGGCGTTGAGATCCAGAGTATGCCGTTTTCGGCAAGCATTCCATATGCTTTTTCGAGTGCGCGAACAGGCTCGCTGACATGCTCAAGGACATCGCCCATAACAATGACGTCGTACTTTTTGCTGGTGCTGTAATCAAGGAAGTCCGCCCATTTTATATCCAGACCGAGAACCCCTGAAACATTCTCGCAGTCCTCGCGGCATATTTCTACTGCGTCTGCCTGATATCCCATTTCAAGTGCGCATGCCAGCATTTCGCCGTTTCCTATCCCTACTTCGAGATATCTTGTGCCGTTGTTGTATGCCTTTATGTTGTTGAACAGGTTGGAATATGTGGAGGGGTGGTGGTTGAACTTTATAGTATGGGTGTTTTTCTTGGTATAATGCCCGTTTATTTCGGCGCGCTGCTGTATCGGGAAATTATATGCGTACAGATTGTGGCAGGACGAGCACTTCATCCACAGCTTGGCGGGAGCAAAATGCGGATCATGGTATACTGCCTGGTTCGCGCAATAATATGGATCAGCTTTGTTTGAGCCGCATACGGGGCAGATGTGGCTTATTGAGTCGCGGGACTGAGCGGGGTCGTAAATATATCCGCAGCCATTGTAGAGTGCGTCAATTAGGTTCGGGAATTTACGGAAGTCGTCCATCACGAGATCGTAACATCTCTGCGGGTCCAGTACTCCAAGCAGGGTTGCCGAGAAATAATGCGCCGTAACATCGGTAAGCCCATCTCCGTTGCAGAAGTCAACCAGCATATTTGCAAATTCTTCATCACAGCTGTGGTCGGTATCGCTGTCTGCCATCATGAGAAGCAGACCTACCTTAACAGAGTAGACAGCCTTATCGTACCATTCTTTGTATCTGTTTTCGCTCATACGCTGCCTGATAGTCAGCTCCTGTACGAGCTTTGCGGACATTCCGCTGAAATTCTGCTGGCTCTCCGGGTCGCGGATGCATTTATCGGCTATGTGCTCGGCTGCGAGCGTTATATTGCCTGACATATCCATTGCCGAGTAGCTGCCGGTGCGGTAGTCTGCGTCTATTGTATTGAGTTCTTTGATTATCCCTTTCAGATACATAAGGGCATACTTTTTTTCTGCCATCGTAGTTCCTTCCTGTATGTCACTGAGCCATTTTGCGTTTAAGCTCGCTTATTTCGGGGTCGTTAGGCGCGATGCCTGCATATTCATCCAGCAACTGTGACGCCTGTTGGAACTCTCCGCTGTCTATCAGCTGTTTGATGTTATCCTTGACTGTCTTTGCAAGTACGTCCATTTCGGTGACTTGTTTGGGCTTGTTGAGTTCGGCAAGATCCTTGTTTATATCCTTTGACAGCGCCGCAATTATCGGCTTTGCTGCCGGATATGTCTTTAACAGCAGCTTCATTGAAGCCGCGCATACCTTGTAGTTCTTCTGCTTTCTCGCAGCGATTATGTTATTTGCCATAGCTGCGCCGAGAGCCTGTGCAGGCACGGAATCCAGGTCATCTATGATCTCGCAGAGCCTTGAGCCTGCTTTTGCCCATGCAGCCATAACTCTGCTGATATCCTTTTGTGCGTCTATCATGATCTGCATTATTGTTTCCAATACTCGCAGAGCGGAAAGCAGCGCTTCTGATGTTGTCAGTTTAGTTGCGTCGTAATCGGCGGCGGTGTCGTACATATCATCGAACAGATTTCGGCAGAATATCGCTGCGGCATGCAGGTCGAACGTATCAACAAGAAGCGGAGTTATATCCGTGCTTTCTTTCAGCATGAAGTACAGCAATTCATAGTATGCGCCATAGCCGTCGGCTATCATCTTTTTCATTTGCTCGGCGGCGTTGCCAGTGGTGAAGTGGACTTCAAGCATATTCAGCAACGCTGACAGCATGGAGTCGTTTTTGTAGAGCTTCTTGAAGTATGCTATTTCCTCGAGCGGGTGTTCGTTAGTTTCTATGCTGGAGCGTACGAAAGCCTGGAGATACAGCCTTCCCTCGTCGTTTAGCTGTTCATAGAGCTGACCAGCGCGGTTATACATGCCTGTATTGGTCATGATGATAAACTCTTGGCGCAAGAGCTCCTTGATGTTGGGACGGTCGTATAGCTCGGGAATCTTTACGATTTTAAGATTCTGGGCAGCGATCTCATACTTCTTTACCTCTATACAGCACTCCATAAGTTCGATAAGTGCATTGGCAAGGTTATATCTGACTGCCACGGCAAAACAGTAAACAAGCATATCCGGGGATTGAAGCTTTCCGTTTTCTATGCTCTTGTATATTCTGAAGAACTCAAGGTAATCTGTGATAGCCTCATCATTGCGGCGAAGCGCTTTATATGCCACTGCCCGCAGCAGATGTATTTCGGCGTCCGTTCCTAGAGTGCCGGGTTTGAGAGATTCGGGGAGATTAAAGTATTCCTCAGCTATTTCGAGTATTTCGTTCCATTTTTTCTTTCGGAAATACCCTGCGGCTTTTTCTCCGTAGAAGGCTATAAGTACAGTATAATTCTTGAGTTCGCGGCACTTTTGCATGCCCAGTTCAAGGTAGTACTGAGCCTTTTCATCAATGTAGAGATTATAACTCTGGTAGAGCTGGAGATACAGGAGGGCAGGCGGATTGGCTTCGGATTTCAGACGTTCTTCGAGCAGCTTTGTGTTTCGTTCGCTTTTTTTCTTCTGAAGGTCTCCGTCGCTTATGTAGCCGAAATGGTCTGCTATATCGTCCAGTATCTTGGTAGGCGCGTCGAAATGCTGGAAAGTTTCATGCACCGCATATTCAAAGCGATTTCCATCCATTCGTATCATTCTTGGTGAAAGAATGTCGGAGTAATGCTTCATGTCGGAATTATCGTAATTCCTTATGGTGTAGCGTGCGGATTTGTATTTTTTGTATTCCCCGCTCTTGAAGAAATGAATGATATCGTTGCAGGAATTGAATATTTCGTCCGCGTCAAGGAACATGTACCACTCGCCCTTTGCGCGGTCGAGGGTGGAGTTTCTTGCTGCGGCGAAGTCGTTTATCCACTCGAAATGGAACACGTTGTCCGTGTATTTTTTTGCGATTTCGACAGTGCTGTCGGTCGAGCCGGTATCGGCTATGATAAGCTCGCTGTCTATGCTGTCAAGAATGGGCTTTATCGCCGCAAGGCAGCGGTCGAGGTATTTTTCCTCATTCTTGACTATCATTCCTATTGATAACTGCATTGTGTTTCCTCCGTCAGATTATGTGGTGTTTTTCAGCGTATTCCTGTATGCGCTGATAATCGCTCATCACGTCTACTTCGCCCCAGAAATGATCGGATATATCCTTTACAAATATCGGGTAGCGGATACAGTTGTCGTAGATGACGTTTTCCCACCACAGGTCGTAGACCTCGCGCTCCACCGCGTCGTTGAGAAGATTGCAGAAGGTCAGCACAAAGTCCTTTTTTATTCTGCCTATTCCGACATATTCGGTGTGTTTCTTCCCATCCTCAAGGTTCTTGCCAAAGCTGTTTATGAAGCTGTCCTCCGTAAGCTCAAAGCAGTAATCGCCGACAGAGCCGCGGGACTTATCGCCAAGCATTACTATACGGTGGTCATCCTCGAGGATTTCTTTCAGGATATCCTCCTGCCAGAACACATCCGCGTTGCAGAGTATAATGTCGTCCTTGCTTGAGAGGAATTCCTTTGCAAACCACAGGGACGCCATACTGTTCGTCACCTTGAAAAAAGGATTGAAATAATATGTGACCGGCAGACCCTGAAGCGCGGAATATATGTCGTTTTTCCTGTATCCTACTACGACGGCTGTGCTTATGCCGTTATCTGTGAGCATTTTTACGGTGTGGCGGATTATTGTGGTCTCGCCTACCGGCAGTATGCTTTTCGGCATTTCTATGGAGTTGTTCATTCGCCTGCCCATGCCGGCTGCCATTATTACTGCTCTCATTTATATTCCTCCATTCAGCACATCTTTCAGTGCTAAGATCAGTTGTTCCTGATCCTCGTGCGGGTGATAGCCGATGTGACCGACCCGCAGGAGCTTTTTCCCAAGCTCGCCGCCGTTTGGCGTGAGCGTCATTTCGTGTTTATAGCGCATTGCTTCATAGACCTCTCCGGCAGTCACTCCGCTGAATACCAGGGGAGTGAGCGCGTTGGACAGCGGGTATTCCGGGATAGTCACATGCGGCAGGGTGCGCGCCTGTGTGCGGAACCATTCCGCTTCTGTCTTGACTGCGTTCAGCCGGTTTTCTATGCCGCCCTCCTCATACTCTATATGGCGGAGCATTTCGTTGAGTTCATACAGCACCCTTACTGCCGGTGTGAACGGAGTCTGACCGCGTTCCTGATTCCTGAGGTGGTCGCTGAAATCAAAATACAGTGACGGCGGCGAGATCTTTCCGACGCGTTCGCGTATCGCGCGCTCGCTGAGAAGCACGAAGGACATTCCCGGTCCCAGCGCAAGACCTTTCTGTGAGCTGGTTATCAGGGCGTCTATGCCGTATTTTTCGACGTTTACATCGTCCGCAAGGAATGACGATATTGCGTCTACCACAAGGAGCATATTCTTTCTGCGGCAGAAGCCGGACAGCATGTTGATGTCATAGAGCTGACCGGTGGATGTTTCATGTATATTCACCAGAAGTCCGGTGTAGGGTCTGTCTGAGTATTCTTCGAGCCTTTCGTTGGTGAGCGCCTCGCCGAAACTCAGCGAAAGCACATCGTGCGGTATGCCGTGGAGCTCGCATATCTGTGCAAATCTGTGACCGAACGACCCGCCGTCGATGACTAGCAGACGGTCGTCCTTGCTGAACAGATTGAATACGGTCGCTTCCATTGCGCCAGTTCCGGATGCGGTCAGGAACACTACCCTGCTGCTTTCGGGAGCATGCATCTGCTTTTTCAGAAGATCTTCCGATTCCAGCATCATGGCAGAAAATTCCTTTGTCCGGAAATATGGTATCTGACCGGCGGCGGTCTTTAGGGTGAATGGGTACATCTCGACCGGGCCTACCGTAAATATTTTCATTTGGCTCATCTCCATTTATGATGTCAGCGTTTAAGTATCGCGTACCAGCGGTCGCTGTCCTTGTATCTGGTGCCGTTTACCTCCGGCGGGAAATACGCCTGCTCTGTGAAGCGGAAGCCTTGCTTTGTGAATATGCTGTATAGCTCAACGTATTCTTCAGCGGTTCTGTATATTGCGCTGTAATCGCTGTTCAGCTGGTCGGAGTGTATCTGATCCAGCGTCAGGCGGGTACCCAATCCGACGGCGTCGCCGACGTACATGACACATTTGTCGTTCAGCAGACCGGCTAATCTGGTCAGGCATTTTACAAGCTCGGTATCGTTTATATACATACAAACTCCAAGCAGTACCACACAGTCAAATTTGCCGCCGAAAAAGCTGTCGGGCTTATTCATCAGTTCACTGAATGACGCGCATACATATTGAGCTTGCATATATGCGGATGTTCTTTTTTCTGCGGCGGCGATCATCTCCGGAGCGAAATCCGCACCAAGATACCTCCCGCATAACGGAAGCGCCATTTCAGCAAATCGTCCCATGCCGCATCCTATATCCAGTACCGCGCTGTTTTTTGTCAGACCAAGCTTAGGGATTATGTACTCCCGGTCAAAACGGCTTCGTGTGTCAGTTTGCCCGGGATTCTGCTCACCGTTCACTACTGCTGACAGGGGATTTTTCATTGTTGAGGAAAGCGCGGCGCGCTTGTTGTAAAAATCGCGTACTTCCTGCTCGTTGATCTCTGTTTTTTCCCCATATATTCTGTTGCTCATTTCAGCCTCCGTTTAAGCCTTTCCTATAAAGCAGACCGTGTTGTTGGGTATAACTATCACGCCGTTTTGCTGGTGCTGTTCAAAGAATGCTTCCAGCGCTGTGCGGTAATCGTTGAATTCGGGGTCTCCGGATTTGGGAGCATAGCTTCTTGATATGCGATTGCCGATAAACCGTTCTTTCGTAAACATGAGGTCATTCGGGTAGATTTTCCTGTGGCTGTTGGTCAGATAATTCTCTGATATCACTTTATATTTCTCGTCGCTTACGCTGAACTGTTCGTTATTTTTAAACAACGAGCGGTACTTTTCGCAGTATTTCATATTCAGCTCATGAAGTCTTTGGACTGTCGACGATTTTTTATCTGTTAAATTCCAAACGATCATGACCTTACCATCGGGGCGGAGAATCCTCCTGCATTCTTTGCGGAAGTCCTCCTGCTGGAACCAGTGGAACGATTCGGCGGCGGTTATCAGGGACACACTGCCGTCAGGAAGCCCGGTGTGTTCAGCGGGGGCGCTTATTATCTCGGCGCCCGGGGCTGTTTCGGCTATCCTGGAGCGCATGTCTGCGTTCGGCTCTACTGCCGCTACACGACAACCAAGCGCCATGAGCTGCCCGGTGAAAATACCGGTTCCGGCTCCTATGTCCGCTATCAGGCTGTCCGGGGTGAGGGATGTTTCGCGCCGGATAAGCTCCAGCGCTCCCTGTGCATACCGCGGACGGCACTGCATATATACTTCAGCTTTTCCGCTGAAAACATTTTCGTTCATTTTTGTCCCTTTCGGTGCGCCTGCTTTTTCAGGTATTTTCTTACTACCTGACGATTAGTGCCGTAGATGTATTTTTTGATAAGCAGCTTCAGCGGAGGACGGCGCATCCACTTCCGTTTTATCTGCTTGAATCCCATTTTGTCTAAATCGCTGAGGAACTCCTCACGGCGTTCGTTCATAGCAATCGGGTCCCGCATGCGGTTCGCGTATTTTACCACGGTGTCCATATCCAGTTCCTGCGTGGTCATCTGCCGCTTTGCAAGCTCGACGGCGGCTCTGCCTTTTTCCGTACTCGGTATCATTACAGAGGAGCCGTGATTGTCGTTGTAAAGCTCCGGGCAGAATATATGCACGCCCCACAGATCTCCCAGCGTGATGTCTGAGCAGCGGCGGGATGTGGTGTACCTGCACTCATAGCAGGACGGCCGTGACATTACATGCTGCATCCAGATATCAAAGAACGGATTCACCCAGCGGTCAATAGTGATGTGCTTTCCGTTTTCAAAGGTCAGCGACATGACGTTGTAGTCCCACCTGCCGCCGTCCTTGTCGCGGTAATCGAGAGTTTTCACGCGGCTTGAGTGCTTCTCCTCCATGTACTGAACGAAGCTGTTTTTGTATTTCGGAGAGGGTACGCCCTCGCATATAACGTCTATGGTCAGCAGCTCCGGGTATTCCTTGTCTCGCAGAAAGGCTCTGAGCCCCGCTATCTGGCATGGAGTGCCGGTAAAGACGACCTTTCTTCCCTCGGCAAGGAACCTCTTGCAGTCAGCGTATGCCGTACCTATCCGGCTCTGGTCGTACTTTGATTTGCGGAGCATATCGAGGTCGGAGAGGTCGGTTATATACCTGTGCTCGGTCGTAAGTTTTTCCGTCTGAGCGGCGCCGAAAACCGCGTAGGAGCCTCCCGTACACCAAGCCTTGACGAGCGCGGTGAATGCGCCGCCGGACGTACTCTTTTCAAGCACCTCGCGGTCGTTGACGTATCCGCCGGTAACGCGTTCAACTTTAGGGTGAAGCAGGTCTTTCGTCATTGGACACACAGCACGGCAAAGTCCGCAGTTCACGCACTTTTCGCGGTCGATGACGGGATACGCGAAGCCCTCGGCGTCGTACTCCATGTGCATTGCGCCCTTTCCGCAGACCTGAACACAGGCAGAACAGCCGGTGCAGCTCGCCCTGCGGCTGGTATCAAGGTATGTATCTGTCAAAGCTCAAGCGCTCCCTTCAGGTAATCCAGCGATTTTTCGCGTTCGGCGTGGAATCTTTCCCACACACGGTCGTAGTCGATGGAAGGCAATTCCTGAACATCGCTTCCGGAGACTAGGCGTTCCGGTATTCCGGCGGTTTCAAGAACATTTTCGATTTTATTTGAGCATGCAGGACGTGTGAACACATACAGGTCACGCCGGAACTGCATGGCGAAGATCGCTCCGTGGAACGAGTTTGTCACAACGCATTCAGCGTGCTTTGTCAGACCGAGGAACTCGTCAACGCCCGTGTCGTATGCCATTTTGTGCTTGTAGAAATTCTGGATTCGCAGACTTATTTCAACTACTTTTGCGCCGCGCTTTTTAGCAATGCGGTCGGCAAAGTCCAGGAGGTCCTTGTCGTAACGGCGGGAATATACCAGGATATACGGCTTGTTTATCTTCGGCTCGGTAAGTATCTTCTCGTAATCCTCGCTGTCAAGCAGCAGCGTGGGGTCAAGGGTCTGGGTTATCGGCTTTTCGGTGCAGTCCTGGATTATTCCCGTGCCCTCTTTCTCGCGGAGCGAAATGCTGCGGAAGTTGCCGAGGAGTCTTGTTAGCTCTGCGCGGTCGCTTTCCTTGAATGCATATCCTCCGGTGCTGGGGGAGTAGGTCAGGTTGTGCTTGCCGTGCATGCAGTCGTAGTCCGCGAAGAATCCCTTATCAAAACCCTTGGTTTCTTCTATATCCCAGACTGTGTCGCTGCCGCAGATATAACCGTCGAAATCCAGCTCGTTGAAGTTCTCCGACGTATAAAGCTTAGAGGTTTTGCGGTAGTTCTTTTCCCAGAATGAATCGAATTTCCGGTTAGCGCGGTGTATGGCGGGATAACTCAGACGGCAGCCAAGACGCGACAGGAATCGGCTGTCCTGCATGCTTTTCAGGGGATCGTCTATATCGGTGAGAAGCAGCGGGTCGGTGCGGTAATCAACAACGGTATTATCAACGCCCAGCTTGTTCAATGCCTGCTGAAGCGCATAGCACTGGAGCATAGCGCCGAAATTCACGAAATTGTAGTATTTCGTCTGTGTTACTATGCCGTATCTGCGTTTTGTTTCCATAAGCTCCTCCGTCAGTCGCCGAGCACCTGCGATTTTATCATACGGTGGATCTTTGCACCGTTAGATACATAGTCGGCGCCGGGACGCTCCATATGCTTCTTGGGGCTGGAGTTTATCCACTCTTCAAGAATGGCGCGGTCATTTCCTGTGATGTCCTGATACAGCACAGGCAGACCGAGCTGTTCAAACTGGGTGCAGACTGAACTTATATCGCCGTATATCATATCGCTGAGATAAATAGCCTTGAGCGTATCAGGGGTGTCGTCAAATATCCCGCTGCCGTCTGTGATAAAGCGGTTTTTGATGCTCATATAGCCGTTCATCAGAGCGGGCGTCATGCTGTGCATAGTGCTTTCCATGAGGGGATGAGGGCGCCAGAGCAGCGCGCAGTCATTTCGTTCCCGGAAGAAGTTTAATACCGTCTGTATCTTGTTGAGGTACTGGTCCGGAGAATTCAGCAGACCAGTAAGGCTGGTGTTGTAGAATACGACTTTTTTGCCTTCCGTCTTTTTGAGCCATTCTTCGGGAACCCCGGTATTCTCGGCAGTGAGGGACAGCATCTTGTCTATCTTGGGAGAACCGGCTACGATAAACTTTTTCTCCGCTTCTTTTCTGGTGAGGATATCTCCACCAAAACGTGAAACAAATGTTTTGATATGCAGGTCGCGCATATAATCCGCCAATGTGACAACGCGGTCAAGATTTCTTACAGAGGGCGGTACACAGAAAGGAGTGCGCTTCTTTACCTCTGCCGCGTCCTGAGGGTCGAACGGCTTCCAGACAAAGTATGGAACGTACACCAGCATATCTGTGTACTTTTTCAGTTCTCCGGAATAAAAGCGTGGGTCAACGCTGGTGACAAAGTTTTCGCCGTCGTAGGGGTTGTGTATGTATATGATATCTGGATGTCTTTCCTCAAGGTCGTAGTTCTCGTAATGCACAACGGGAACGTCCGCCGGGAATTCCCTGCCCTCATAATGGAAGTCACCGAAGCTGTGGTCGGGATTCCGGTCGTAGTATGGTATGGGGACAACATATGCGTCGCAGTCCGGGTCGGCTGACGCTTCACGCCAGATGGATTCAAGAGAATCCCACATGCTGGACTTATAGGGCATGAAAAGTATCTCTAATTTGACTTTTATATCATTTTTCAAGCTTTTCTCAGCATTGTTTAATTTTTCTTCTAAAAAAGAAAACGCCTTGTTTCCGGTCATATCGGCAATAATGCCCTCATGAACCTGATACAAAGCCTCGCAGTATTTTTCCAGATATTTCACCGCCGCTGTACCGTCGCCCTCGAGGTCGTCAATAGTTGTGCCGATATCAACCGCTGCGTCCTGGCACTGAGCCATGAGAGCAAGCGCTTCCTCATGTGAGCCGCAGGTCATGAGTTTCTTTATTTCGCGGTGCGCCTCGTGGAGAGAGTCGAATATTTCAAGTAGCAGTTTTTTATGTGCTTTTCTCATTTTTATCACCTGTATAATAACACAAAACAGCCCCCCGGAGAGACCCCGAGGGGCTGAAATGCTATTTCGCTGTCAAAACAGCGCCGTTATGCTGCATTCAGGCAGCCTTCGTCAATCCGTAAGGGATTAGCCGAGGAGCTGGAGAATGGACTGCGGCTGCTGATTTGCCTGAGCCAGCATGGACTGAGCTGCCTGCTGAAGAATGTTGTACTTGGTGTAGTTGAGCATCTCAGAAGCCATATCTGTATCACGGATAGTGGACTCTGCGTCAGTCAGGTTCTCGTTAGTGGTGGTCAGGTTCTCGATCTTGTGCTCCATTCTGTTCTGGATAGAACCGAAGGTTGCACGAACCATGGAAGTCTTGTTGATAGCGTTGTCGATCTTGTCGATTGCAGCGTTAGCGTCTTCCTGGGTTGCGAGAGAGAGCTGGTCAGTGCCAAGGCCTCTTGCAGAGATATCGAGGTCAGCCTTGAGCTCGCCGATACCGCTGGTTACATAGGAGAAGTTGAAGTCAACTGCGTCCTTGGAACGAGCGCCTACCTGCAGTGTGATGCTGTCAGCGTAGGTCAGGTTAGCGGAGCCGTGCTGATAAGAGTTAGGAGTGGAAACGCCGTTGGATACATCGATCTGACCAACAGGCTTTTTATCGAGATTACCAACTACGCCAGCAGTTACTGTGTAAACCTGCTTCAGGTTGATGGATGTAGCGGTAACGGTTACCTTAGCGCCATCGATTGTTGTTACCTGCGCGCCCTTTGCATCGTACAGAGTAGCAGCAGCACCATTGTTAGCAACGGTGTAGTTCTTACCGTTAATGGTAACAGTTGTGGTATCCTTATTGATAGCGTATGTGGTATCGGCGGTGATCTTACCGTTAACCTTTCCAGCTGTAATCTTCAGAGAAGCAGTGTAGGAAGTGTTGCCGATAGTGGTCTTGCCATTGAGTGCGCCAGCCTTAACCTTCAGGTTAACGCCGTCTACGTTGATGGTACCGTTTGCGCTGGAATCGATGGAGCCTGCAACTCTGCCGCTGTAGGTCATTGTACCAGCAGGATCAGCGTTCTGGGTGTAAGTGATGGAGGGGTGAGTAGCAACCTGATTGTTGTTGTTAACGATGGTGCCATCAGCCATTGTACCGCCGTTCAGAGCAACTCTGCCGTTGAAGTCGGTATCAGCGATCTGGTTCAGTTCGTCGTTCAGCTGATCGAACTCGAGCTGGATAGCGTCACGGTCGGTGGTGTTGTCGTATGTACCGTTAGAAGACTCGGAAGCCAGCTCCTTCATTCTCTGAAGGATGGAGTGTGTTTCCTGAGCAGCGCCCTCATAGGTCTGGATCATGGAGATACCATCCTGAGCGTTTCTCTTAGCCTGGCCAAGACCGCGGATCTGAGATCTCATCTTCTCAGAAATAGCAAGACCTGCAGCGTCGTCGCCAGCGCGGTTGATTCTGTAACCAGAAGAAAGCTTTTCAGAAGACTTCTTCAGACCAGATACGTTTGTGTTCAGCTTGTTGTACGCGTTGAGAGCGTTTAAGTTGTGCTGTACTACCATTCCCATAGTAATATCCTCCTTGAATTTACGCGCCTCTATATCGGAATCATTCCTGTGAGGCGGTTGGTTAAAGTAATAATTTCCCGTTTGTCCTTATGTACACTTGGACCTCCGGAATTTTTAGCTTTTCAGCTATCACGTATATTATATCGGCTGTTTGTTTCAGAACTTTAGCGTTTTTAGAAAAATTTTTTTGTTTTTTTAGAATTTTTTTGTTACATGTTCCGGTATATTAAATTGATTTCTAATATTTAATAAGGAAAGCTACCGCTGTATAACGGTTTTTTTGAAATTTAGCGGTCAACATATTGCAATTTGCTGCGAAATGTGGTATGATTAAAATATATATGTGTATCTAAAGGCACAAATTTATATATATTTACATAAGAAAGGGTCAACACTATGAGCAAGGTAGTAAAGTTCGGCGGAAGTTCTCTCGCCGACGCAAAGCAGTTCCGCAAGGTAGCGGATATCATCCACGCAGATCCCGAGAGAAAGTACGTAGTTCCTTCCGCGCCCGGTAAGCGTTTCAAGGACGACACCAAGGTAACGGATATGCTGTACCGCTGCTATGACGAAGTAGCAGTCCAGGGCAAGGATTTCGCGGAGTCTTTCGCGCCCATCAAGGAGCGCTACAACGGCATTATTTCCGACCTGGGTCTTTCTCTGAACCTCGATGAGGAGTTCGAGAAGATCGGCGAGAACTTCAAGGCTGCTGCCGGCAGCGATTATGCAGCGAGCCGCGGCGAGTACCTCAACGGTATCGTCCTGGCAAATTACCTCGGCTTCGAGTTCATCGACGCTGCGCGCGCTATCTTCTTCGACAACAAGGGCAACTTCGACGCTGATATCACCGACGCATGCCTGGGCGCACTCCTCGACAAGACCCCCAGGGCAGTCATCCCGGGATTCTACGGCGCAATGCCCGATGGTTCCATCAAGACGTTCTCCCGCGGCGGTTCTGACTTCACCGGCTCTGTTGTTGCAAAGGCTGCAAAGGTAGACCTTTACGAGAACTGGACCGACGTAAGCGGATTCCTGGTAGCTGACCCCCGTATCGTTGAGAACCCCAAGGGCATCAGCGTTATCACATATTCCGAGCTGCGCGAGCTTTCCTACATGGGCGCAGGCGTGCTCCATGAGGACGCTATCTTCCCGGTAAGAAGCGCGAACATTCCGATAAACATCAAGAACACCAACGCTCCGCAGGACGCAGGCACGCTCATCGTTCCGACCAGCACAGCTCCGGCGAGCGAGCATATAATAACAGGTATCGCAGGCAAGAAGAACTTCTCCGTAATCTCCATCGAGAAGGACAGAATGAACAGCAATAAGGGATTCCTCCGCAAGCTGCTCCAGGTGCTCGAGAATCACGACATCTTCCCGGAGCACATGCCTACAGGTATCGACACTGTCAGCGTTGTAGTTAACTCCAGCGAGCTGGACGGTCAGCGTGAGAAGCTCACCGGGCGCCTTGTTGAGGTAGTAAAGCCCGATCATTATGAGATAATCGACGGACTCGCGCTCATCGCGGTCGTAGGACGCGGTATGAGATCCGTAAAGGGTACTGCTACCCGTGTATTCGCGGCTCTCTCTCATGCGAATATCAACATCAGAATGATCGACCAGGGCTCCAGCGAGCTGAACATCATTGTAGGTATCAACGCGGCTGACTTTGAGAAGGCTATCAAGGTCATCTATGATATGTTCATCCTGAGCGAGTAATTATTGCAGTATTGCCCGGCGGCTGTCTGCCGCGTTATGATTTGTGCGGCGGACAGCGCTGTGTCATGTATGGATCTGGCTAAGGTGTGTTATATGAAATTAAGCTTGAAGCTTGCGGCGGTGTGTCTTGCGGCAGCAGGCACCTTTGGGTTGTCCGGCTGCGGCAGGGTTCAGAGTATAGTGTCGGAGGCGATACAGGAGGACGCGTTTGACGCGGCTGATAAAAGGCAGCTTGAAAAGATGAATTCCGAATGTACCGAGCTTCTCGCGCAGTACCCTGATAACGACGGCTGGTGCGAGGAAATAGGCTCCGGCGACATTCCTTTTCTTGCCGACCCGGAGTATATCTCAAAATGTGAAAACCTGGACGAGATATTCTTCAAGGTGTCCACGCCGGAGGAACTTGCGAGCGCGTGCTGGTACGTCAATACCCAGGGCGAAGCGGATATAAGTCTCTGCTGTGATATCGACCTTTCCGGGTATCAGTGGGCGCCGATGGGCTGGAAGGAACGGGCGTTCACCGGTAATTTCTATGGCAACGGTCATACGATAAGCAACATGAAGATACTCCGACCGAATAAGCGCTGCGATGTGGGGTTCATCGGGTATGAGCTCAGATGTACGCTTTCGGATATCACGTTTGACGGCGCAGAGATATCCGTCATGGATTATGGCTATCTGGGAGTTGCAGTTGGAAACTGCATTGGCGGCACCATTGAAAATGTAGTGGTTAAGAACAGCAGCATTACCGGCACAAGGGCTGGGGCGCTGATGGGTTGGGACGCGAGCAATTCTGTCACGGGTTGCAGCTTTGAGAATGTGACGGTGAATGGGCAGCCGTGCGAAAATATGTCCTGTCCGAAGTGACATAGGCGGGATTTGAGCATACAGGCGGTTTTAGGAACACGAAGCACAACAAAACGTTGGCTCGTTTCAACGGGTCGATTTTGTTATATTCGGCGTTTCCTGGTTGTTTTGAGGGGGATATGAGGAATGGATTATTCAGTTTATATGTCCGATGACGGAATGAAAAAAGGAAAGCTCGGCGCGTACAAGACCCATATCATCAAGAATATCGAGAAGATAGGTCAGAAGAAACTGGTCATCATTGGCGGCGGAGAGGATTACAACGTGCTCATGCAGGCGCTCCAGCAGCTCCGTATGAAGAACGTCAAGGTACCGGATATCGCATTCCGCGCGACAAATTCCCAGGCAGATGTGTCTGAGGAAAACGACATCAGGTTCATCGAGGAGCTGAAAGGCAAGTCTGCGTCGTTTTACGCGCTGATAATTGCGCCCTATACTCCGCTGGAGGTACAGCTTGCGGCTATGTCTGGAGTTCAGGGAACTTCCGCAGAGATCGCGGCTATTCTCAAGTCCCAGTGCGGATTCACCGAAAACGGCTACTGCGAGCTCAACGAACCCTCCGGGCTTGGCATGACCCTTGCCAACATGAAGCTCAATAAGGCTCTCGGCTCTGACGGAAAGCGCGCCGGCGGTCAGGAAAACCTCACTGCTCAGGCTCTCGCAGCTTATAAGGATAAGATGAAAGGTCAGCGCTGTTTCATACTCGGTCACTTCAGCGCTAAGCTCGACGAGCTCAACGGGCTGATGAACGAACATGCGTTTGCCTGCAACGAGTTCTGTGATTATTTCCAGAAAACCCCGCAGCGCCCTGAATTCTTCGTGCTGACAAAGGAATCCTCCTACCTCGGCAACGGAAAGTACATCGAGGGTATGGAAAGCTTCATTGACGGAAGAATAAAGGTGTTCGAGGATAAGTTCAAGAAAAAGCCGGTGTACTTTAACGGACTTGGAGCTGGGCTTATCAACGGGCTGCCGTCATTCCAGTCTGCGGAGAGCGTATATGCAACGGCGAATATGTTCCCGATGTACGTTATGATACAACTTGCGCTTTACATGGGATTCAGCGAGATATATCTCTACGGCTGGGACGGGCTGTTCCCGCTGAATATCGATGATAACGGCGCGGCAAGAACTCCCGCCGAGGGCGAAGTCGCGGATTATCCCGCAGGCGCAAAGGCGCTGATGGAGCAGGTCAGAAAGTTTGCGGAAAGCAGCGGCTCCAGGATATTCAGCATGTGCGAGACCAATGGACTTTCCTGCTTTGAGAAGGTACCGTTCGAAAATATCGACCTTTCCACTTCCGCTATTTTCGGCAGAATTTGACCCCTGAAAAATAAGGAGAACTTGTAATGAGCCTTGCTGACGAACTGTTTATAGAGAACTGCCGGGATATCATAGCCAACGGCGTTTCGGATGAGGACTGCCATGTCCGTCCCCACTGGGAGGACGGCACTCCCGCCCATACGATAAAGAAATTCTGTATCGTGAACCGCTATGACCTCCAGAAGGAGTTCCCGATAATGACGCTCCGCCGGGTGTACTATCGCTCTGCTATCGACGAGATACTCTGGATATACCAGAAGAAATCCAACCGCGTGGCGGAGCTGGGTTCCCATATCTGGGACGCCTGGGCGGATGAAAACGGCACCATCGGCAAGGCTTACGGCTATCAGCTTGGCGTAAAGCACCATTACCCCGAGGGCGATTTCGACCAGGTGGATAAGGTGCTCTACGACCTGAAGTACGACCCGAACAGCCGCCGCATCATGACCAACACCTACAATCATGCAGACCTAAGCGAAATGCGGCTGGCTCCCTGCGCCTATTCCATGACGTTCAACGTCAGCGGGAACAAGCTTAACGCGATACTGAACCAGCGCAGCCAGGATATGCTCACCGCGAACAATTGGAATGTGTGCCAGTATGCGGCGCTGCTCATAATGTTCGCGAAATCCACTGGATTTGAGCCGGGCGAACTGGTGCATGTCATCGCTGACGCGCACATTTACGACCGCCACATTGACGCGGTCAAGCGGCTCATCGAGAAGAAGCCCTACCCCGCCCCGGAAATGCAGGTGGAGGACATCACGGATTTCTACAAGTTCACAAAGAACAGTTTTACCGCAGTGGACTACAAGTACCACGAATTTACCGACAAGATACCTGTCGCAATATGAGGTAACAGCATGGAACTCTGGGACGTTTACGACATAAACCGCAATAAGACCGGAAAAACCGCCGTTCGCGGCGAGGGATTGCCTGAGGGTGGCTATCACCTTGTGGTGCACGTCTGCATAATCGGAAGCGACGGCAGAATGCTTATACAACAGCGCCAGCCGTTCAAGCACGGTTTTTCCAACCTGTGGGACGTAAGCGCCGGAGGCTCTGCCGTTGCCGGGGAGACCAGCGCGATGGCTGCTATGCGGGAGGTAAGGGAAGAAATCGGCGTAAATCTTGATTTGAGCGGAGTTCGTCCGCACTATTCCGTGACCTATGACGAGGGTTTCGACGATTGGTACGTTGTCAAGGCTGACCCGGATATCAGCAGCTTAAAATTGCAGTACGAGGAAGTTCAGGCGGTGAAATGGGCGACCGAGGAGGAAGTCCTCGCGATGATGGACAGTGGTGTGTTCATTCCGTATTTCAAAGGGTATATCTCGACTATTTTCAATACAGCAGACCAGTATGGTTCTATCCGCGAAAATTAATGCTATAATATAACAACGCCCTGTCCGTTTCCGGGGCATATTCACAGAACAGAGGTAACAATGTCAGAAGAAAAGAAGCTCGCGGTGCTTATCGACAGCGATAACGTATCCGCGAAATACGCGCAGTTCGTTATGAACGAGGTGCAGAAGTACGGCGTACCGACCTACAAGAGGGTCTACGGCGACTGGGAAAAGGGTGGCAACGGCTGGCACGCTCCCGCAGCGAACTACTCCATCATGCCAGTACAGCAGACAAGCTATGTCGCAGGCAAGAACGCCACCGATTTTTCGATGATAATCGACGCGATGGATATACTTTACACCGGCAATGTAGACGGATTCGTGCTCGTCACAAGCGACAGCGATTTCACGCGGCTTGCGATACGTCTGCGCGAAGCAGGAAAGCTGGTCGTAGGTATCGGCGAACTCAAGACCCCCAGACCGTTCACCGTCAGCTGTCACCATTTCTGCTATCTCAATCAGATAGGTGAGATGGAAACGACTTACGATGAGCCTGCAATAAGAAAGGCAGTGCTGAACTTCGTCACTGAAAACAAGGACGAGCGGCTCGACCTTGCGAGGATAAGCGCAGTCCTTACCTCCAAATTCGGCAACATCAACTTTGATGAGCTGGGCTACAAGAGGTTCTCGAACTTTATAGACAGCTTCCAGGAGCTGCGCCGCAACAACACTTTCGTTTCCCTGAAAAAGAAGCGCCAGGAGCAGCCTGCTCCCGCCAGGGCTGCTGAAGAAGCGACAGAGCAGTCGATTTCCGCTGCAATGCAGGAATATTTCACCGAGCATGAGCCGGAAAACGACAACATGCTGAAAATCGAGAGCTACCTCAACAACCGTTTCGGAAAGATAGATTTTGCGAAATTCGGCAGCACGAGATTTGCGAGATTTATCGACAAGCTGCCGCAGTTCACCCGTACTGGCACGTTGGTGAAGCCCGCGGAGTCTAGCGAGCCTGTTCAGGAGACCGGGCTTGATTCGGCGGCGTACCGCAGCGAGGTCATGACCTACGCCAGCGACAATATGCCGGACGGCGGCAATATTGGTCAGCTCAACAATCATCTGCTGAACACGTTTGGAAAGGATTATTTCCGTACGCTGGGATTTGGCGATTTTAAATCTGCGTTGGGCTCAGTCGCGGAGGTCAGGATAGATGGAAATAAGGTGTTCCTTGTCGGGCAGGAAAAGCAGGTGCCGATAGTTCAGGCGAAACCTGCCGGAATACCAGGGCCGGATGAAAAGGCGGTGTTCGCGCGTATCCAGGGCTATGCCGCAGAAAACATGCCGGACGGCGGAAACCTGGGTCAGCTCAACAATGAACTGATGGCGGCATACGGCAAGGATTACATCGACGCAATGGGCTATGGAGATTTCCGGGCGCTGCTTTCCTCCGTTCCGGATATCAGGATAAGCAAGAATCGTGCGTTTTCACTGAAGCCACCGGTGGTCGAAACGGCTGTGGCAGAGCCTGTAAAACTTGTGGAGGATACGAGGGCTGAAGCTGAAAAGGTAGCCGAGGTCATTGCGGAAGTCAATACCCCCGCAGAAACGGTCGAAAAGACCGAGCCGGTACAGCTCGCGTCAGAAAACGACAGCAGATCTGAAGCAGAAAAGGCTGAAAGCAAGGAAAGCGTCGAAGCGGCTGCTAGACCTGAGAAGAAAGGCAAGTCGGACAGAAATAGGAGATCCAAGACGAATGATTCGTCTGAAACGGTTCAGACCGGAGAGATGACCGCTTCTGTCGTGGAGGCGGAGCAGAGTGATTCTGTGCAGCCTGATAATAAATCTGCTGAAACCGATTCTGAACAGCAGGAAAAGCCCGAGCTCAATGCTGTCAAGCGTGAGGTCCTGCAATTCGTTGCGGGGGCGGAAAACGGCGCATCGCTTTCCGGCTTGGGAGGAGACCTTTCCGAAAAATATGGAAAGGATTTTCTCAGGGTTCTTGGTTTTGGCTCTATGAGAAAGCTTGCGGCAGAGATAAGCGGAATAATCATCAAGAACAACAAGCTGTATATCAGCGACGAATTTGCGAAGCAGACAGAAGAGATAGAGCAGTTCGTCAATGAATTTGCCCGCGCCGAGGGAAGTCACAGCATAAGAGCGCTGGGAATACAGCTGAAGGAAAAATTCGAGGGCTTTGATTTCAGAAACTATGGTTTCATGAGGTTCACGGATTTCATAAATGCGATAGACGGCGTGAAAGCAGACAGATATCACGTCCGCGCGGTGGATCAGGGATAAATAAAACGTGAGGTTTTTTGAATGAAAAAGGACATCATTTTTAGCCTGTCATCACCCTACCGCGATGATTTCAGGGTGACGGGCTATCGCTTCGGTAAGGGCGAGAAATCCTGCTGCATTATAGGTTCGCTGCGAGGAAACGAAATACAGCAGCTTTATATGTGCAGCCAGCTTGTGAAAACGCTCGAGGCTCTTGAGCGCAAGGGCGATATCACCTACGACCGGGAGATACTGATAATCCCGTCGATCAACAGCTACGGCACCAACATCGGGAAACGCTTCTGGTGTCTTGACAACACGGACATCAACAGAATGT
This sequence comes from uncultured Oscillospiraceae bacterium, assembly GCA_934446565.1. GTDB lineage: Bacteria > Bacillota > Clostridia > Oscillospirales > Ruminococcaceae > CAG-115. The sequence goes on from CAKSEO010000008.1 coordinate 32,078, forward strand.
TTCCTGGCGACCCGGACGGAGAAACGACAGAGCGTATCGCGGCGGGTGTTTTCAAGGAGATATGCAAGTATCAATACGGCGTTCAGTTCGCAAGTTTCTATATTTCGGGAATGTTCATTCCCCACGTCCGCATGATGAAAACCTGTAAGGAGAACACCAGCCTTGCGAATCTGTTCGGACTCCCCTATGTGGTGCTGAGAACTCCGTCTGCGATGGATCAGTCTACGCTGAACTATAATTGGCAGGTCGGGGGGACGGCGGCGTTTTCTGTCTACACTAACGCTACTGAGAGCATTGATGAGGATTCCGCTGAACAGGGAGTTTCCGCGGTGCTGAGATTCCTGTCGAGAATGGGGATAATCAAGTACAAATGCCACGGCGGCTACATGGGTACGATCATCGACGAGGACGATATGATGAACGTCACCTGCGGCGCGGCGGGAATTTACCGCAGCATGCATAAAAGCGGCGACGAGGTCGAAAAGGGTGAGGTGCTGGCGCAGATAATCCACCCGTATGAGGGAGCGGTCATCTGTGAAGTAAAGGCGCCTGCGGATGGAATACTGTTCTTTGCGCACGAAAGTCCCCTTGTCATGGAGAATACCATCGTATTCAAGATGATAAAGCGGCTTCATAAATGATTTTGAACCGGAGTTGTGAAAGCAATTCCGGTTTTATTTTCTTTATAATATATTAATATGGTATAAAATAGCCGGGATTTTGTATACTAAAAGTTAATACGCGATACATTTTGTCTGAAAGTTCCTGAACGGGTGCTTGAGTTGTGCAATGTGCATAAAACAAGGCTGCAAAATACTGCGAAAATTCTACATAGGATTTTTCGCAAAATCCTTGCAATTGGCGTTATTATGTGGTAAAATAACTGTTGGCGGCTGTACTGATGATGTAATTGAATCGGGAACAGCCTGAATACAAGAAGGCATAGCGATGATGCCGGAGGTTGCGCGGCTTTGACCGCGGTAATTTCGGCGGAGTATGTCGGACATGCTAGTCCGGCGGAAGAAGATTTACAGAAAACGTGAGTTTCTTCCCGTACTCGCTGTTAAAGTGTCCGGGATATCCTGGATAACTAACAAGCGGATGTCGGCAAAAAGAAACACACGGCACAGTGGATTTTTCAAAACAGCTTTTGCCAGCACACTACTAACAGAAGGGGTTGAAAAATCATGGCAGCAAATGAGAAGGTAAGGATCAAGATCAAGGGCTACGAGCACAGCGTAGTTGACGCAGCAGCCAAGAAGATCGTAGAGGCAGCTACCCACAACGGTGCGAGAGTTGCAGGTCCTATCCCGCTTCCTACAAGCAAGGAAGTAGTTACTATCCTGAGAGCGGTTCACAAGTACAAGGATTCTCGTGAGCAGTTCGAGCTGAGAACTCATAAGCGTCTTATCGACGTTATCCGTCCCTCAGCAAAGGCGATCGAAGCTCTCCAGACACTGGAGCTTCCCGCAGGCGTAGAGATTTCAATGGATATCTGATCATAGAGAGCATTGGAGTTATGTTGGGCGGTGAAACGCTCAACCACTAACCACGCACCATTCCGGTGCATGGTCATGTCGGGAGTCATCCCGACCAATAACCAAAGGAGGATTAGCCGCAATGACAAAGGCAATCATCGGCAAGAAGATCGGCATGACACAGATCTTCGACGAGGCAGGCAAGGTCGTTCCCGTAACAGTTATCGAAGCGGGTCCCTGCGTAGTAGTTCAGAAGAAGACTACTGAGAACGACGGCTACGAGGCAGTTCAGCTCGGCTTTGGAGATGTAACTCCCAAGCACCTCAACAAGCCTGAACAGGGCCACTTCAAGAAGAATGACGTAGCGTTCAAGAAGACACTCAAGGAGTTCCGTCTGGACGACATCAGCGCAGTAAACGTTGGCGATGTTCTGAAGGCTGACGTTTTCGCCGAGGGCGACGTTATCGACGTTGCAGGCGTAAGCAAGGGCAAGGGCTTCACAGGTGCCATCAAGCGTCACAACCAGCACAGACTCAAGGAGACCCACGGTTCTGGTCCTGTTGCTAGACAGGCAGGCTCCATGGGCGCATGCTCCAGCCCGTCCAGAATCTTCAAGGGCAAGGGCATGGCAGGTCACATGGGTGCTGAGAACGTTACTGTTCAGAACCTGGTAGTTGTAAAGGTTGACGTTGAGAACAACCTCATCGCTGTTAGAGGCGCGGTTCCCGGCCCTAAGGGCGGCGTTGTTACTATCGTCAACGCAGTTAAAGCATAAGGGAGGAGGACGATAATTATGCCTAAGATCAATGTTGTAGATATGGCGGGTAAGGTCGTTTCCGAGCTTGAGCTTAACGAAAACGTATTCGGCATCGAGCCGAACAAGACCGCAATGCACTCCGTTGTAGTCAATTACCTCGCAAATCAGCGTCAGGGTACTCAGTCCACACTTACCAGAACAGAGGTAAGCGGCGGCGGCAGAAAGCCCTGGAGACAGAAGGGTACCGGTCACGCAAGACAGGGTTCCACAAGATCTCCTCAGTGGAGACACGGTGGTATCGCCCTCGGCCCGAAGCCCCGTTCCTACAGATTCACTCTGAACAAGAAGGTAAGAAAGCTCGCAATGCTCTCCGCTCTTTCCTCTAAGGTAAGCGCAAACGAGATGGTAGTTGTAGACGCTATCAAGACCGACGAGTTCAAGACCAAGACTATGGTCGCTATGCTCAAGGCTCTCGAGGCTGAGAAGAAGACTCTCATCGTTCTCGACGCTGTTGACGCTAAGGTCATCAAGTCCGCTGCAAACATCGAGGGTGTTAAGACCACTCAGTACAACACTCTCAACGTATATGACATTCTTAACTGCGAGAAGATCGTATTTGCTAAGGGTGCCGTTGAAAAGCTTGAGGAGGTGTACGCATAATGAAGGCTGCTCAGGATATCATCATCAAGCCCATCATCACAGAACACAGCATGGAGGCTCTCGCTTCCGGCAAGTACACTTTCAAGGTTGCCAAGGACGCTAACAAGATCGAGATCGCTAAGGCTGTTGAAACACTCTTCAAGGGTGTCAAGGTAGCGAAGGTGAACACCATCTCCGTTCGCGGCAGACTCAAGAGAATGGGTAGAACTGCTGGTTACACTTCCGACTGGAAGAAGGCAATCGTTACCCTCGCAGAAGGCTCCAAGACCATTGAGTTCTTCGACGGAATGATTTAAGTAAGGAGTGAAACGAAATGGCTATTAAGAATTACAAGCCCGTCAATAACAGCCGTCGTGGCATGACTGTTACTGATTACAGCGGCTTATCAAAGGTAGCTCCTGAAAAGTCACTTCTGGAGCCCGTTAAGAAGACCGCAGGCCGCAACAGCTACGGTAGGATCACCGTTAGACACATCGGCGGCGGCAACAGAAAGAAGTATCGTGTTATCGACTTCAAGAGAGACAAGCAGGGCATGAACGCTACTGTTACAACTCTTGAGTACGATCCTAACAGATCTGCTTTCATCGCTCTCGTTACCTACGAGGATGGCGAGAAGAGATATATCATCGCTCCTGACGGCCTGAAGGTCGGCGACACCGTTCGCGCAGGCAGCGACGCTGATATCAAGCCCGGCAACGCTCTTGCACTGGCTGATATCCCTGTTGGTACCGTTATCCACAACATCGAGATGCACCCTGGTAAGGGCGCACAGATGGTTCGTTCCGCCGGCAACATGGCTCAGCTCATGGCTAAGGAGAACGGCATGGCTCTGATCCGCCTCCCCAGCGGCGAGCTCAGAAACGTTGCAGTTAACTGCATGGCTTCTATCGGTACCGTTTCTAACCTCGATCACGAGAACGTTAACCTCGGTAAGGCTGGTAGAACTCGTCACCTCGGCGTTCGCCCGACCGTTCGTGGTTCTGTAATGAACCCGAATGACCACCCGCACGGTGGTGGTGAGGGTAAGTCCCCTGTTGGACGTCCCGGCCCTGTAACTCCTTGGGGCAAGCCCGCTCTTGGCTACAAGACCAGAAGCACCAAGAAGTCCTCTAACAAGTTCATCGTTAAGAGAAGAAACTCCAAGTAATCCCGGTTCGCTTTCCTCCCCTGCCCCGCGCAGGGTGAGAAAGCACCATGATACCATAACCCAAAAGTTGCTGTTAATAAGAACAGCGTTGCACATCATTAATAAGGTTGTGCGTAAAACGTCATCGGCGAGTGCCGCTGCTCATTAACTTGCAGCTAAACTTGAAAGGAATTATTTAGACATGGGAAGAAGTATTAAAAAGGGACCTTACGTCCAGGAAGCTCTCTACAAGAGAGTTCTGGCAATGAACGAAGCAGGCGAGAAGAAGGTTCTCAAGACATGGAGCCGTTCCTCTACAATATTCCCTGACTTCGTAGGTCACACATTCGCAGTTCACGACGGCAGAAAGCATGTTCCGGTATACGTTACCGAGGATATGGTCGGCCACAAGCTCGGTGAGTTCGCTCCCACAAGAACCTTTAAGGGTCACATTGGAAGCAAGACCACAGGCAAGAAGTAAGGAGGAGAAATAATGGAAGCTAGAGCTGAACTCAGACAGGTCCGCATTTCTCCGAGAAAGGTCGGCATCGTTCTCGACCTCATCAGAAACAAGCCTGTTGAAATCGCATTCGCAACTCTCAAGAACACCCCTAAGTCCGCTTGTGAGCCTCTCGAGAAGCTCCTCAAGTCCGCTGTTGCTAACGCAGAGAACAATCACAACATGGACACCAGCCGCCTTTACGTTTCCGAAGCATTCGTAGGCGCAGGCGTAACACTCAAGCGTATCAGACCGAAGGATCACGGACGCGCTCACAGAATTCTCAAGAGAACGTCCAACATCGTGCTGGTTGTTAAAGAAGCGGAATAAGGAGGAGAATAACAATGGGACAGAAGGTTAATCCACATGGTCTCAGAGTGGGTGTAATCAAGGATTGGGATTCTCGCTGGTTCGCGAGCAAGGCAACCTTCGGTGACACACTCGTTGAAGACTATAAGATCCGTGAGCTTCTGAAGAAGAAGCTTTACAAGGCTGGCGTTCCCTCGATCGAGATCGAGAGATCCGGCGATAAGGTAACTATCTGCATCTCCTGCGCAAAGCCCGGTATGGTTATCGGCGCTAAGGGCGCAGAGGTCGACAAGCTCAAGGCAGAGATGGAGAAGTTCACCGGCAAGAAGGTAGACATCAAGATCATCGAGGTAAAGAACCCCGATATGAACGCTCAGCTCGTTGCAGAGAACATCGCGCAGCAGCTCGAGGGTCGTGTTTCCTTCAGACGTGCTATGAAGTCCGTTATCGGCAGAACCATGAAGTCCGGCGCTAAGGGTATCAAGACCATGGTAGCTGGCCGTCTGGGCGGTGCCGAGATCGCTCGTACAGAGAGCTATCATGAGGGTACTATCCCGCTTCAGACTCTCCGTGCTGACATCGACTACGGCGTAGCAAGAGCAAACACAACTTACGGCGTTATCGGCGTTAAGGTTTGGATCTACAAGGGCGAAGTCCTCAAGGGCGAGCTCCCTGTTCAGAGAGCAGAAAGACCCGACAGACGCAGACGCGATGACAGAAACAATGGCAGAGGTCGCGACGACAGACGTCCTCGCAGAGAAAGAGCACCTAGAAGAGAAGGGGGTAACGACTAATGCTGCTTCCTAAGAGAGTAAAGTACAGAAGAGTACAGAGAGGCCGCCGTACCGGTATCGCCACAAGAGGCAACAAGGTATCTAACGGTGAGTATGGCCTGCAGGCACTTGAGGCCGCATGGATCAAGTCCAATCAGATCGAGGCTGCCCGTATCGCTATGACTCGTTACATCAAGCGTGGCGGTCAGGTATGGATCAAGATATTCCCCGACAAGCCCGTAACTGATAAGCCCCTGGGAGTTCGAATGGGTTCCGGTAAGGGCGCTCCTGAGTACTGGGTAGCTGTTGTAAAGCCCGGCAGAGTTATGTTTGAGATCGCCGGCGTTCCCGAGGAGACTGCACGCGAGGCTATGCGTCTTGCAATGCACAAGCTCCCGATCAAGTGCAAGTTTGTTAAGAAGGAAGACGGAGGTGAGCTTTAATGAAGGCTTCAGAACTGGTATATCTCTCGGAGACAGAGCTCGACACTAAGCTCGCTGAACTCAAGCAGGAGCTTTTCAACCTGCGCTTCCAGCTTGCCGTTAACCAGCTCGACAACCCCACAAGAATCAAGGCTGTCAAGAAGGACATCGCGCGCATCAAGACCATTCAGCGTCAGCGCCAGATCGCGGCAAACAATTGAGGAAGGAGGATAAGAACTAAACATGGAAAGAGCTTTAAGAAAGACCAGAGTTGGTAGAGTAGTAAGCAACAAGATGGACAAGACTATCGTCGTAGCCATCGAGGACAACGTTCGTCATCCTCTTTACAAGAAGATCGTGAAGCGTACAATCAAGCTGAAGGCTCATGATGAACAGAACACATGCGGAATAGGCGACAGAGTTGAGATCATGGAGACTCGCCCCCTTTCCAAGGATAAGAGATGGCGCCTTGTTAACGTCATCGAGCGCGCTAAGTAATTCTACGAAAGGAGTAGCATAACATGATCCAGATGCAGACACTGCTCAAGGTCGCTGACAACACCGGCGCCAAGGAGCTCATGTGTATCAGAGTGCTCGGCGGTACTCGCAGAAAGTATGCGAATATCGGCGACGTTATCATTGCTTCCGTCAGAAAAGCTACACCCGGCGGCGTTGTAAAGAAGGGCGACGTAGTTAAGTGCGTTGTCGTTCGTTCCGCAAAGGGTCTCAGACGTGACGACGGAACATATATCCGCTTCGATGAAAACGCAGCGGTTATCATCAAGGAGGACAAAAATCCGAAGGGAACTCGTATTTTTGGGCCGGTAGCAAGAGAGCTGCGTGACAAGGACTTCACAAAGATCCTGTCCCTCGCTCCCGAAGTACTTTAAGGAGGACCTGCCGATTATGAATAGCTTAAATATTAAAACCGGTGATAAGGTTCAGGTTATCAGCGGCGCTGATAAGGGCAAGCAGGGTAAGATCGTTACCGTTTCCGCTAAGGAGAACAAGGTTATCGTCGAAGGCGTTAACATGGTAACAAAGCACGTTAAGCCCAAGCAGGCTGGTCAGCTCGGCGGCAGAGTTCAGGCTGAGGGTGCGCTTTACGCTTCCAAGGTTCAGCTCGTTTGCCCCAAGTGCGACAAGCTTACAAGAGTCGCTCACAAGATTGAGGATGGCAAGAAGATCAGAGTTTGCAAGCACTGCGGCGCAGAGCTCAAGTACTGATATTGCCTGAGATCGGTCGGATACAAGGAATGCTCCCTCCGCGGAGCGGAGCATTAAAATCCGGCTGTCAGATAGGAGTATTGATATGGCAAGAATGAAGGATTTCTACAAGGAAACCGTTGCCCCCGCGCTCTTCAAGAAGTTCGGCTACAAGTCTGTTATGCAGATCCCGAAGCTTGACAAGATCGTTGTAAACGTTGCTTGCGGCGAGGCAAAGGAAAATCACAAGATCATCGAGAACGTTATGTCTGAGCTCGCTCAGATCACTGGTCAGAAGCCGGTTGAGTGCCGTTCCAAGAAGGCAGTCGCTAACTTCAAGCTCAGAGAGGGTCAGGTCATCGGTGTTAAGGTAACACTGAGAGGCGAGATCATGTACGAGTTCCTCGACAGACTGTTTAACGTTGCTCTCCCCCGTGTACGCGACTTCAGAGGTATCAACGCTAATTCCTTCGACGGCAGAGGTAACTACTCTTTCGGTCTGAAGGAGCAGATCATCTTCCCGGAGATCGACTTCGACAAGATCGAGGCTACACGCGGCATGGACATCAACTTTGTAACCACTGCAAAGACTGATGAGGAAGCAAGAGAGCTGCTCACCCTGATGGGCGCTCCTTTTGAGAAGTAAGAAAGGACGAAGGAAAACTTATGGCTAAGAAGTCAATGATAGCTAAGCAGCAGAGAGCGCCGAAATTTTCCACTCGCGCCTACAACAGATGCAAGATCTGCGGCAGACCCCATTCTTATATGCGCAAGTTCGGCATCTGCAGAATCTGCTTCAGAGAGCTTGCTTACAAGGGTCAGATCCCTGGCGTGAAGAAGGCAAGCTGGTAATAACCACAGGAACGTCGATCAAATCAGTTCCATCACAATTTGTTCCCTCGCCGGACGGGTTTTGTTTCAATAAAAGTCCGGCTTAAATATCAGCTCCGATAAGGAGCAATCATGTAAGTACGACGGACAATTCGGTTCCGTAACGGCTTTCGTATAGGAGGTAAACGAATGCAGATCACTGATACCATCGCAGATATGCTTACGAGAATCCGTAACGCAAACTCCGCGAAGCACGCCTCTGTTGATATCCCCGCGTCTAACCTCAAGAAGCAGATAGCTCAGATCCTTCTGGATGAGGGCTACATCAAGAGCTTCAAGGTTATCGACGATAACAAGCAGGGCATCATCAGAGTCAATCTCAAGTACACAGACACAAGAGCTCAGGTTATCACCGGCCTCCGCCGTGTTTCCAAGCCTGGTCTGAGAATCTACTCTAACTGCAAGGATATGCCTAAGGTAATGAAGGGCCTCGGTATCGCTATCGTGTCCACTTCCAAGGGCATCATGACTGACAAGAAGGCTCGCGAGCTCAATGTCGGCGGCGAAGTCCTTGCATTCATCTGGTAAGGAGGAATAGTAATATGTCAAGAATTGGTAAGAAGCCCGTTGCTATTCCCGCAGGTGTGGAAGTAAATATCGACGGCTCCGTAGTTACAGTAAAGGGTCCCAAGGGCACCCTCACCAAGGAATTCAATCACCTTATGAAGATCTCCAAGCAGGGCGACGAAGTTATCGTAGAGCGTCCTGATGACGAGAACCTCAGCAAGTCCCTCCACGGTCTGACAAGAACACTCATCCACAACATGGTTGAAGGTGTTACAAACGGTTTCTCCAAGGAACTGAAGATCAACGGTGTAGGTTACAGATGCCAGAAGAGCGGCAAGACCGTTAATCTGACCCTCGGTTTCTCTCACCCCGTTACAGTTTCTGACTCCGAAGATATCACTCTCGATGTTCCGGATCCCAACACCATCATCGTAAAGGGTATCGACAAGCAGAAGGTTGGTCAGATCGCTTCTGAGATCAGAGGCAAGCGTCCTCCTGAGCCTTACAAGGGCAAGGGCATCAAGTATGCAAACGAAGTTATCCGCCGCAAGGAAGGTAAAGCAGGTAAGGGTAAGAAGTAATTCCCACAACGAAAGGACTGAAAATAAATGGTTAAAATTATCGACAAGAACAAGAGCAGAATCCGCCGTCACAAGCGTGTTCGTTCTAAGATCACCGGTACCGCAGAGTGCCCGCGTCTTAACGTTTTCCGTTCTTCTCAGCACATTTACGCTCAGGTCATTGACGACGTAAAGGGCGTTACACTTGCAGCTGCTTCTTCCACCGAGAAGGGCTTCGAGGGCTTCGGCGGCAATGTTGAGGCTGCTAAGAAGGTTGGCCAGATGATCGCCGAGAAGGCTAAGGCTGCTGGTATCACCGATGTCGTTTTCGACAGAGGCGGTTATGTATACCACGGCAGAGTTGCCGCTCTCGCTGAAGGCGCAAGAGAAGGCGGACTTAATTTCTAATAAGGAGGGACACAGACTTGGCACTTTTAGACGCAAACAATTACGAGCTCAACGAGAAAGTTGTTGCTATAAACCGCGTTTCCAAGACCGTTAAGGGCGGACGTATCATGAAGTTCTCCGCTCTGGTAGTTGTCGGCGACGGCAACGGCGTTGTAGGCTTCGGCATGGGCAAATCCAACGAAGTTCCGGACGCTATCCGCAAGGGTCTTGAGGACGCTAAGAAGAATCTTCACAAGATCGCCCTCAAGGGAACAACGATTCCCCACGAGGTTACTGGTAAGTTCGGTGCAGGCGCAGTTCTGATGCGTCCGGCTCCCGAGGGTACCGGCGTTATCGCAGGCGGTCCTGTTCGTGCAGTCATCGAGATGGCTGGCATCAAGAACATCCGTACAAAGTCCCTGCGTTCCAACAACCCCTGCAACGTTGTTCGCGCAACAATGGAGGGTCTGACTTCGCTCAGAACCGCAGAGGAAGTTGCTGCTCTCAGAGGCAAGACCGTTAAGGAAATTGTAGGCTAAGCAGTACGAAAGGAAGAATAACATGGCTCTTAAAATCACACTTGTACGCTCTTTAAACAGCTGCAAGAAGAATCAGATCGCCACTGCGTATTCCCTTGGACTGCGCAAGATGAATTCTGAGACTACCCAGCCCGACAACGCGGCTACAAAGGGTAAAATCAAGACTATCGCTCACCTTGTAAAGGTTGAAGAGGTTTGATTTCAACGGGATGCGCCCGGCTCGCGCCGGGAGGTTCCCACAAATTCTAATTACACTTAATCCACATTTACTAGGGGGTGCAAAGTTATGAAGCTTTACGAATTACAGCCCGCTGAAGGCTCTGTAAAGGACGTTAAGCGTATCGGCCGTGGTCATGGTTCCGGCAACGGCAAGACAGCCGGCAAGGGACACAAGGGTCAGAAGGCTCGTTCCGGCGGTTCTATCAGACCTGGCTTTGAAGGCGGTCAGATGCCTCTCCAGAGAAGAATCCCTAAGAGAGGTTTCCACAACATCTTTGCGGTTGAATATGCAACTGTAAACGTATCCGACCTGGAGGCACGTTTTGAAAACGGTGCTGTTGTTGACGCTGCTGCTCTTGTTGAGAGCGGTGCAATCAAGAACGCCAAGGACGGTATCAAGATCCTCGGCAACGGCGAACTCACCAAGAGCCTTACTGTAAAGGCTGCTAAGTTCACCGCTGGTGCTCAGGAAAAAATTGAAAAGGCAGGCGGAAAGGCTGAGGTGATCTAATGTTTCAGGTCTTTCGTAATGCGTGGATGGACACGCAGCTGCGTAAAAAGATTTTGTACACACTGTTCATCATCGTCCTGTTCCGTTTAGGCTCCAACATTTTCGTTCCTTTCCTTGACAACTCCGCCATCAGCACAATGATGTCCGGCGCGTCGCTACTCAATTACCTCGATGTAATGACCGGCGGCTCTCTCGGAAAGGGTACTCTGCTGGCAATGTCGATCTCGCCTTACATCAATGCGTCGATCATCATCCAGCTTCTTGCTGTCGCTATCCCTCCTCTGGAAAAGCTCCAGAAAGAGGGAGAGGAAGGCAGAAAGAAACTCAATACGATCACTAAGATCACATCGCTCGCGCTTGCAGTGCTTCAGGCCATCGCGTTCTACTTCACGCTTAGAAACGGTTACACCGATTCCAACGGAGTTCACACTGCGATTCTTAAGTACGGCGATATCCGCGAAGCAAACCCTGACATGTTCGCAGTCGTTCTTTCCGCGATCGTTATCGTTTCCTGCTTCGTTGCAGGTGCGTCGATGATCATCTGGCTGGGCGACCGCATCAATGAAAAGGGTATCGGCAACGGTATCTCCATGATACTCTTTGCAGGTATCATCTCGGGTCTTCCCAATGCAGTGACATACTTCGTATCGCTCTGCAAGGAGAACCTCGCAAACATCGGCTTCGTTCTGCTTGCAATTGTGATTTTCATCGCAATGGTATGGTTCGTCATCATGATGACCAATGCAGAGCGCAGAATACCGGTGCAGTACGCTAAGCGCGTAGTCGGCAGAAAGATGTACGGCGGCCAGTCCACTCACATCCCGATAAAGGTTGCGATGTCCGGCGTTATGCCTATCATCTTTGCAATGTCGCTGATGAGCCTTCCGCAGACGATTCTGTTCTTCTTCGGGATCAACGGAACCGGCGATACGTTCTGGGACGGCTTCGTAAGACTGTTCAGCCAGAGCAGCCCGCTGTATGCAGTTATCTACTTCCTGCTCATCATCGCATTCAACTATTTCTATGTTTCCATTCAGTATAATCCTGTTGAGATCGCAAATAACCTGAAGAAGAACAACGGCGCTATTCCTGGTTACAGACCGGGCAAGCCCACTTCTGACTTCATCTACAACTCTCTCAACAAGATAACGCTGATCGGTGCGATATTCCTCGGAATCGTCGCAATATTCCCGATCATTCTGGCGCTTTGCGTACCCTCACTTCAGGGTATCAGCATCGGCGGTACAACGATCCTGATCGTTGTCGGCGTTGCACTTGAGACCGTAAGATCTCTCGAGAGCCAGATCATGATGCGTCATCACCCCGGCTTCCTTGATTAAAAAAGTCCCTGTGCCTGCCGGACTTCCGGCGGGCTGAGGGGTTTCTTCCAGACGACACGTTGCGAATAGGAGAACACCATGAATCTGATTTTTTTAGGCGCTCCGGGCGCAGGTAAGGGTACCCAGGCTGAGGTAGTCTGCAAAGAGCTGAATATCCCGGCTATCTCCACTGGCAATATGCTCCGCGAGGCTGTAAAGAACGGCACCGCTGCTGGTCTTGCTGCCAAGGCATATATGGACAGAGGCGACCTCGTTCCTGACGAAGTCGTTATCGGTATCCTCAAGGACAGGATAGCAGAGGACGACGCAAAGAACGGCTTCATTCTCGACGGCTTCCCCAGAACTGTTGCACAGGCTGAGGCACTCGAGAAGATGGGCGTGAACATCGACAAGGTTGTCGAGATACACGTTCCCGATGAGGCTATCACAGCAAGAATGTCCGGCAGACGCGTTTGCGAGGGCTGCGGAAATTCTTATCACATTCAGTACAAGCCCACAAAGGTAGAGGGCATCTGCGACGCTTGCGGCGCAAAGGTTGTTCAGAGAGTTGACGACAAGCCCGAAACCGTTATCAGCCGTCTTAAGACCTACCACGAGAAAACTGCTCCCCTCAAGGATTTCTACGCTGCGAAGGGCAAGCTCGTGACCGTCGAGGGTCAGGACGAGATCTCCGAGACCTCCAAGCTGACTCTGGCTGCAATAAAGGGCTGATCTTTATTAAAGAAAAGCGTGACTATAAATGATAACAATTAAAAATCCAACAGAGCTTAAAGCTATGCTCAAAGCCGGTGAGCTCGCCGCACAGGCGCTCGAACTTGCAGGCAGGAACGCTGTTCCAGGCATCTCAACATGGGAACTGGACAGGATCGTCAACGATTACGTTGTATCTCATGGCGGCTCATCGCCGTGCAAGGGCTATTGCGGATTTCCGGGGCATAACTGCTTCTCTATAAACGAGCAGCTGATCCACGGTATCCCCTCCAAGAAGGTGATCCTTCACGAGGGCGATATAATTTCCTGTGATATCGTTGCTGAACTCAACGGTTTCATGGGCGACAACACCAAGACCTTCAGAGTCGGAAAGGTTTCAGACGAGGCCGAAAGACTGCTGAAAGTTACCGAGGAAGCAATGTTCAAGGGCATTGAACAGGCGGTGGCTGGAAACAGGATAGGCGATATCTCCAACGCGATCCAGACTCACGTTGAATCAAACGGGTATGCGGTTTGCCGTAAGTATATAGGTCACGGGATAGGACGTGAGATGCACGAGGACCCGGAGGTTCCGAATTTCGGACGCGCCGGTAGAGGTCCGAGGCTGTGCCAGGGAATGACGATCGCCATCGAGCCGATGGTGAACACGAATTCGCCTGACAACATCACTCTCAAGGACGGCTGGACGGTAGTAACTACCGACGGCAGCCTCTCAGCTCACTTCGAAAATACTGTTGCCATCACGGACGGCGCGCCGATCATACTCACGCAGCCGGAGCACTGAACCTGATGGAGATAACAGCTGGAATAGTAATAATCAGCGCCGCGGGGCATGACAAGGGACAGTGGTTCCTGGTCACGGGCGTTGACGGCAGGTATGCATACCTCGCCGACGGCAAGGAGCGAAAGCTCTCCGCCCCGAAGAAAAAGAACCTGAAACATATCCGTTTCACCGGTCATTCGCTCCAAGCGGACGGTATGACGGATAAAAGGCTTAGGACCGCACTCCGCGGACTGAGCCGGAGCATCGCCGAGGAGAGTGAATAGCTTGTCTAAAGAAGATGTATTAGAAGTTGAGGGCGTTATTCTGGAAGCACTGCCCAACGCACAGTTCAAAGTAGAGCTTTCAAACGGTCATAAGATCTTAGCACACATCAGCGGCAAGCTGAGAATGAACTTCATTCGAATCCTGCCCGGTGACAAAGTGACCGTTGAAATGTCGCCTTACGACCTGACCAAAGGCAGGATCACATGGCGTGCCAAGTGATCCAGGCAGAGTAAACTATCCTAAAGGAGGGTATTTCAATGAAAGTTAGACCTTCAGTAAAGCCTATTTGCGATAAGTGCAAGGTTATCAAGCGCAAGGGTAAAGTTATGGTTATCTGTGTTGAACCTAAGCACAAGCAGAGACAGGGCTGATAAGTTCTGAATTCCATTCAAGAGGAGGAAAAAGTATGGCAAGAATTGCTGGCGTAGACCTGCCCAAGGAAAAGCGCGTAGAGATCGGTCTTACCTATGTTTACGGCATCGGCAGAAAGTCTGCAAATGATATCCTGGCTAAGGCCGGCGTAAATCCTGACACCCGCGTCAAGGATCTTACCGATGAGGAAGAAGCCAAGATCCGTGAAGTTATCGATCACGGTTATCTCGTAGAGGGTGACCTCAGAAGAACTGTTGCGCTCAACATCAAGCGTCTTGTTGAGATCAACTGCTTCCGCGGAACCCGTCATCGCAAGGGTCTTCCCTGCCGCGGTCAGAGAACCAAGACCAACGCTAGAACTCGCAAGGGTCCGAAGAAGACTATTGCTAACAAGAAGAAGTAATCACAGAAAGGTGGTATAATAATGGCAGCAACCAAGGGCAAGCAGCAGGTTGTACGCAGACGTCGTGAGCGTAAGAACATCGAGAACGGTGCAGCTCATATCCAGTCTACATTCAACAACACAATCGTTACTATTACCGACCTTCAGGGCAACGCTCTTTCATGGGCAAGCGCAGGCGGACTGGGCTTCAGAGGCTCCAGAAAGTCCACACCGTTCGCAGCTCAGACAGCAGCAGATGTTGCAGCTAAGGCAGCTATGGAGCACGGTCTCAAGACTGTTGAGGTTTTCGTTAAGGGCCCCGGCGCAGGTCGTGAGGCAGCTATCAGAGCTCTCCAGGCAGCAGGTCTTGAGGTTAAGCTCATCAAGGACGTAACTCCGATCCCCCACAACGGATGCCGTCCCCCCAAGAGAAGACGTGTTTGATCACTGAACAGAACCGAGCTGTTCGTTTACTCGGCGTCGGCATAGCAGGATCCCCCTGCAAAGCCGATATTACTATTGAATAACGGAGGAAAATTACAATGGCAGTTAATCGCGATCCGATTTTAAAGAGATGCAGAGCACTTGATCTTAGCCCCGCAGTTCTGGGCTACGACAAGAAGTCCAACAGAAACCCCAACGGCAACAAGAGAAAGAAGGAATCTGAGTACGCTTCCCAGCTCAAGGAGAAGCAGAAGCTCAAGTTCATCTACGGCGTTCTCGAGAAGCAGTTCTATCACTACTATGAGCTGGCTACCAAGGAAGAAGGTATCGCCGGTGAGAACCTCCTCAAGCTCCTCGAGTCCAGACTCGACAACGTTGTTTTCAGAATGGGCATGGCTTGCACAAGACGCGAGGCTCGTCAGCTGGTTTCTCACGGTCATTTCTGTGTGAACGGCAAGAGAGTTGATATCCCCTCTTACAGAGTTAAGGTTGGCGACGTTATCTCCCTGCACGAGAACAGCAAGAAGAGCAAGAAGTTCGAGCAGATCGCCGAAGTTGCTGGCGGCAGAGTTACTCCCCTCTGGCTCGAAGTTAACAAGGAGGCAGGCACAGCTAAGGTACTCCGTGCTTTCCAGCGTGAGGAGCTTGACTACGATATCGCTGAACACTTAATTATCGAGCTGTATTCTAAATAATAGCATAGAAGCATACAGATATTTAGTGCAGTTATTTTTAATTCATAGTCTGTATCGGTTGATTAAGACCGTAAACTGTGCCAATGCTAGGGATATGCTGAAAACCAGGTTTTCCCGTTTAAAGCTGCGGCACGGGCAGAATGTGATTTAAAATTAACAGCGAATATGGCAATAAGCACAGGATAATTAACAGACGAGAACTTGTGGAGGGTACCAAATGCTTGAAAAAATCGAAAAGCTCAATATCGAAACCTCAAAATTACGCTCAGACGGAACTTATGGAATGTTTGTTCTCGAACCCCTTCAGAGCGGCTACGGCAACACTCTCGGTAACAGCCTGAGAAGAGTGCTCCTCTCCTCGCTGCCCGGCGTTGCTGCTACATCCGTGAAGATCGACGGCGTTCAGCACGAGCTTTCTACTGTTCCTGGCGTTAAAGAGGATGTTACTGAGCTGATCCTCAACATCAAGGGACTCAGAGCTAAAATGTACGGCGAAGCCCCCAAGACCATCTACATCGAGGCAGAGGGCGAGGGCGAGGTAACAGCCGGCGATATCAAGACCGATTCCGAGGTTGAGATCCTCGATCCCGGTATGCACATCGCTACACTTAGTGCTGGCGCCAAGCTGTTCATGGATATCACGCTGGACAGAGGCAGAGGCTACGTTTCTGCTGAACTTAACAAAGAGCAGCTCCAGCCTGTTATTGGAGTAATCCCGATTGACAGTATCTATACTCCTGTCCTGAAGTGCAACTATACTGTTGAAAATACCCGTGTGGGTCAGAGGACCGATTTCGAGAAGCTCATCATCGAGATCTGGACCGATGGCACTATCTCCGCAAAGGAAGCCGTTTCTTATGCGGCTAAGATACTCATAGAGCGCCTCAAGCTGTTTGCTGATCTCTCTGATGATTCCGAGCAGCCTGAGCTGATGGTTGAGAAGGAAGAGAACCGCAAGGATAAGCTCCTCGAGATGACTATCGAGGAACTCGAGCTGTCCGTTCGTTCTTTCAACTGCCTCAAGCGCGCTGGTATTAATACAGTAGATGACCTGATCAACAAGTCCCCGGAGGACATGATGAAGGTCAGAAACCTGGGTAAGAAGTCGTTCGATGAGGTAAAGGCTAAGCTCCAGTCTCTCGGATTTGACCTCGCACCTTCTGAAGAAAACAACTGATAACGGCGGTCTAACCGCTGATAACTACATTCCTACTGAAAGGAGAATGGAAATATGCCGGGAACAAGAAAGCTGGGCAGACCCAGCGACCACAGAAAGGCAATGCTCAGAGGCATGGTTACATTCCTGCTGGAGAACGGTAAGATCGAGACCACCGTTACTCGTGCGAAGGAAGTTCGCGCAGAGGCAGAAAAGATGATCACACTTGGCAAGGTGAACACACTTCACACTAAGCGCCAGGTTCTTGCATACGTTACTAAGGAAGATGTCGCTAAGAAGGTATTCGACGAGATCGCTCCCAAGTACGCAGACAAGAATGGTGGTTACACCAGAATCTATAAGATCGGTCCGCGCCGCGGTGACGCAGCAGAGATGGCAATCATTGAGCTGGTTTAATTGCTGATCTGATAATTCCCTCCCCTTACGGGGGACATCAAAGGGATATAGTCATAACCCCGCATTACAAAAGGAATTGTAGTGCCGCATAACTTACGCAGACCATACCCCAACCAATAATAAGGACGCTTTTCACTGAAAGGCGTCCTTTTTCTATATATAAATATAGTATAGACATTCGGCAAACCAGAAATCGAAGAACAAAAAGGGAGAGTTTTTACAAGCTCTCCTTTTTAGTTATTAATTCTGCCTGTTGCTCAATCTTTAACATAAGCGTTTGTTAATAAATAACAAAAATTTCATCGCCACGCACAAAACGCAGACAAAATCTTTGGCATAATAGCCGAATTTGTTTGCTCCACAATATACCAAAACAATCCAAAAAGGAGACTATTATGTTGAACATTCTCTATAACACCAAGTCGCCCCGCTGCAATTCCAGTAAGTGCTTTGCATATTGGGACGGAAAATGCTCGGCTTTGGTTAGCAGCAGCTTTAAGGGCGGCTGCCCGTTCTTCAAAGATAAGGAAGCGAAAGCAGCGGAAGATTTACGCTGCAAGGATAGGGTTGAAAAGTGGAAAGCAGCTCAGAAGAAATAAATCCGCAGAAATTTCTATCTTTCAGAAAGGCGATGATTTTTTATGAACGCAATATTCCAGATGCTAAATCCGAGCAATACGCTGACTGTCAACCGCCTGCTGGCTCATGCAATAGGTCTGTCAGAAGCAGTGGTTTACGCCGCCCTAATATCGAAATGCAGCTACTACGAACGCAACGGTATGCTGGACGACAGCGGCTGGTTCTACTCAACCGTTCCCGACCTTGAAGCAAGCACCGCTCTTTCTGAGTATCAGCAGAAACGCTGCATAAAGAATCTGGTGGACGCCGGGCTTATCGAAAGCAAGAACCGTGGACTTCCCGCCAAGCGCTGTTTTCGTATCATCGAGGATATAGAACTTATCTCAAACCTCATTTCACAGGGAGAGAAAAAGCAGTTGTCCATAAAACCGGCTGCTGTGCAGTCCTACGAAAAGAAACGTAAGAACAGGATTGACGCACAACCGCCTTGCTCCGCAGAAACTACGGAGCAGGAGAAAAGCACCACCATTAACGACTTTGGAGCTTGCTCCGAAGAAACTGCGGAGCAGCCTGACGAGGAACTTCCGTCCCTGCTCCCGAGAAACTTCGGAGCAAGCTCTGAAAAATCCGTCCTCCCCTCATTATATAAATCTAAAGATAATAAATCAAAAGAAAATAATCCTCTATCAATCAATCCAACGGACGGCGCTGATTTGATGGATAGGATCGATTCTTCAATACCGAATACGGTTTCCTCCGATGAACGGACGGACTACACGGATATTATCCGGGAGAACATCGGTTATGATTATCTTCTTGAAAACAGCCCGTCACAGAAAGGCAGGATAAACGAAATCGTCGGGATAATGCTTGACGTGGTATGCTCCACCAAAAAGTATATCCGTGTGAACGGCGAGGACTTTCCGCAGAGCGTTGTAAAATCACAGTTCCTCAAACTGGACAGCACCCATATTGAGTATGTGATTACGGCGCTCGACAAGAACACAAGCGATGTACGCAACATCAGGGCGTATCTCATAACGGCTCTGTATAACGCCCCGCTGACGATCGACAGCTTTTATTCAGCAATGGTCAATCACGATATGTACGGCAGTAAATGAGGGTGCTAAAAGCACGGAAAGGACATTTTATGAAAGCAATTGCAATCTATAATCACAAGGGCGGCGTAGGAAAGACCACAACGGCTATCAACCTCGCAAACGAGCTTCACGAAAACGCTGCATTTTCAGTGGGTGACATGGGAAAACGTCATGATGCTGTTTTTGAAAATGGTCGTTGCAAAGGTCTGCGTGGATAATTCCGAGTTCTTTACGACGGTGATTTACAATGGCTTTAACAGCTTTGTGAATGAAATCAGCGGCACAATAACGCAGTATTCTTTCATCGACACAAACGACTGGCAGGTCGCAGCCCAGTATTTCGTATCTTCTTCGCAGGCGTCGCAAATCATCAAAGGTAGTTAAGCGGCAGCTCACGGCAATGCGCTCCAACAAAATGCAGAAAGAGAAAAAGGCGTCGCAGCACGGCGTTTACTCTGACGTGATTTCGGACGACCTGAAACAGTCCCTTGCCGAAGCAGAGGAACTGCTGAACGATTTGCAGAGCAAAAATCAGAAGATGTTCCTGCTTAATCTGGTGGTAATGGTGACGGGAACCAGCTTTGACGAACTGGATAACAACACGGATAAAATCGAAGCCGTGTTCCGTAAGCACGTCTGCACTACCTCAAGAGCCAACTTTCAGCAGGAGGACGCAATGGCAAGCTGTCTGCCGCTGGGAAACTGCCGCTTAAAGGTGCGCCGCACTCTCACAACGGAAAGCGCCTGCGTATTCATGCCGTTTAATTCAAAGGAGCTGTCGCAGAAAGGCGGCGTTTACTACGGATTGAATCAGACCACCAACAATCTGATCATCTTCAACCGTGCAAGTCTTATAAACGCCAACGGATTTATTCTCGGCTGCCCCGGCTCCGGCAAGTCGTTCAGCGCAAAGCGGGAAATGGTGAATGTGTTCCTCGCGACCGACGATGAAATAATCATCGTGGATCCGGAACGTGAATACACGAACCTCGTCAAGGCGCTCGGCGGCGAACTTCTCTACATATCCGAAAGCAGCGACACGCACCTTAACCCGCTTGAAATCTCGCTTGAGGAATACAACAAGGGGGAAGATGTCGTAAGCTCCAAAGCTGTATAAGCTTATGACTACGAAATTCGGCGAGTAATGCTCAGATAGTATAGGGGTGATATATTTGAAAGTCATTACCGAAAAAGGCAGCGTAAAAGCTCGTTCCGTGAACGACCGTTCTATTGAACACAGCATATCTCAGAAAACGGAACTTTCCAAGAAGAACGAAAAAGAGTTTTCGGGCAAAACTGAAAGAACAGTACGCCGTTCTGAAAAAGATGAGCCTGTGCCGCACGACCGTGGATCGGCGTCAACCGAACAGCGGCAGTTTGTCGAACGCAAGGAACACGCCAGCGGCAAAGCTGCTGACCGTAAAATCCCGCTTTCAAAATCTGCAACATCAGTTGGCGTTCCAAGAACCGAAATTAAAACCTCCGGTTCTTCTGAGAAAATAACACCCATTCCGTTCCGACCGCCGAAGCAGTATAAACTGTCACCTCACCAGCCGAAAAACAAGAAATATAAAGTCTTGAAAAACGGCACGGTTGCTAACGGAACGCTTACCAAGCGGAAAGAGCGTGTGATTTACAGCCAGCAGCAGAACAAAAAGCTGCGGAAAATAAAGCGGAAAAAGATTGATAAATCCCATCTGAAGCTGCTCAAATCCTTTAACAGACAGCAGAAAAAGATTTTCCGCAAAAAAGCCGAGCTTATTTCCATTGCCATGGGCGGCGTTGCTCCGGCAAAGGTGAATATTACAAAGTACCGCAGACTTTCCTCCGCAGTGAAAACTGCCGCTAACATTGCAGCAAAGCCTGCGGAGGTGCTGAAAAAGGGCTTTGTGGCTCAGGCTGAAAAATCCGACGATAACGGCGTTAAAGCCGCAAAACTCGGCGTTCAGATATACGACCACGGCGTCAGCGGAGTTAAAACCGCTGCAAATGCCGGAGTGAAAACAGCAAAGAACGGCGCTAAAATCACCAAGAGGGTTTACCGGAAAATCCACAAGCCCACCTCTGCGGAACTTGGTATCCCATTTTCAGACCGTCCATACGATTCCGAGAAAGACGATCCATACGCCTACGACGGCAGCATGAGCATTGCAGACAGCCGTAAGGTCGCTGACGCAAGTAATCTGCATGACTTTATGCTCGATTATTCCGATGAGCTGGAAATGGCTGCTGCGTCATACGGCGCCGATGAGTTCCGCACATACTTTGCCGACCGTGCCGCCGAAGCCGTCCGCAATTCCCACAATGAAGCATTGACGGAAATGCGGGAAAATCCCGAATATCTCAAATCTGTTGCGGATCTGGTTTCGGACGGTCTGTACAACGATATTCGCTCGGAAATTCAGCAGAGGAACATCAAGTACCCCTGCGTTTACGTCAACGGCAGCCACAACAGAAATTTCTCGCCGGAGGAAGTTGGGTTCAAGGTCAATTATCCCTATTCTGTGGAGGAATTCAACGTAGCGCTCAATCTGGCAAACGAGATTTGGAACAACGATGAAAAGTACCTCGACAGCCTGCACAGCGTTTCTGTTTCCGTTTACGCAAGCCGCACGGAATCCTCAACATACGACGTGGAATTGTACGCCTCATATCACAGTATCGGCGAAATCATCGATGAAAAGCAGTCCATTGCGTCCGCAAATATTCTCGGCAAAATAAAGGCGGCAATATCCGAAATCGAGAATAAACCGCAGGACGAAATACCGGACGACGTGGATAAATTCTACGTCAATTCCGAAATGGAAAATGTCACATGGATCCGCTACGATCCTGACAGCACCGCAGGTGGGCAGTTCGTCTGCACCTATATGTCCTTCGACGATATTTTTGACGCTATGGAGCAGAACGACCCGCTGGAATACCTGACCGAGCATTGCGGGCAGGAACTTCTCGACCGTGGCGCAGAGGGCTTTGACGGCGTTGCAGAAGAATTCATGACCGACAGCGAGGATATTTCAAGCCATGAAAGCGACTGCCTGAGCAAGCTGTTTGCGCTTACCGAGCCGAGGTATGCGATTTATCAGCTCAAAGATGATGAAAAGCTGCGTGACTACCACTTTACCAACAGCGAATATCTGAAAAATCATGGAATGTATATCGACCGTGAGAATTACGACCGTGTTTATCGCGGCAGATTGCAGGAGAACGAAACGCTCGATGATATCTATAAGCGTTTCAATGTTGACCACCCGCAGGATTTCCGCGGGCATTCCCTTTCGGTCGGAGATATTGTCGCCGTGAAGAAAAACGGCACAATAAGGGCGTACTTCGTTGACAGCTTTGGCTTTACCGTGGTGCCGGATTTCACGCTTTCCCGCGAGGAACGCAAAGCCCGCAGAACGCTGACGGACAACATAAGTCTGCTGGCTGAAAAGCAGCTTGCAAGCGATGAAATGGACGATTTGGGCGATAAGCTGTTCAATTACGACCATGCTCCGGTATACAGCGGCATAACCAACTGGACAATGGGCGCAAGTCTGAGCGCCGACGAATTTGAGGATCTGACCACCCGTTTTCACAATGGCGAGGACATAAGCGCTGAGCTTGCAAAAAGAATATACGCGAATATGCGGTATCTCAATTTTGAGTACCCTCCCGCCGACGGTATCAGCAGAGTTGAGATTTCATCAGAGAAAACCGATTCCGGCATGATTTTCCGCACGAATGGCGGTTTTGAGGTTTCCTACACTTGGGAGACCCTCGGAAATGCGCTGATTATTGCGGCAAAGCAGGAGTTCGACCGTCACGAACAGCTTGACAGAGAATATTTTCTGAATGAAGCCAAAGCCAGGATAAACGAATATTCTCAGCGGGAATTCCGCGAGGACGCAACCTGATATATCTTAATCCGCTGAAATCTGACGAGAACGACCCTTTTGTCGGCTGGGAGGAATCTTCCGAATATCTCTCCGGCAATGTCCGTGAAAAGCTGCGCACCGCCGAGCTTTACGCAAAGGACTATCCCGATTTTCAGCGCAACGTAACGGCTCTGACGGAAGTCCTCCCGAAAAAGCTGGAAGCCGGAGATATTACCGCGCGTATCGGCGTGTCATGGGTAGATGTTGAGGACTATCAGCATTTCCTTGAGGATTACGCAAAGGCAAGATTTTACGAGCCTATGCGCAGAACAGTCACCGGCGAATACAAAATCGAAAACAAGAATTGGGATACCTCTGCCGCCGCAACGCAGATTTACGGCACAGCCAGAATGCCTGCAAAGGCGATATTTGAAAATCTGCTCAACAATCGGGATATCGTCGTCAAGGATAAGATAACCGATGTTGACGGAAAGGAGCATTATGAAATAAACAAAAAGCAGACCGATTTGGCGCAGGATAAGGCTCTGAAAATGAAAGACGCTTTTAAGCGCTGGCTGTGGGAGAAGCCGGAACGCCGCGAGAAATATGTTGAGCGCTACAACAATCTGTTCAACAGCATTGTCGGCAGAAAGTTTGACGGTTCTCATCAGACGTTCCCCGGAATGTCGCCGTCCATAAGGCTGAAACCTCATCAGCTGGACGCTGTAATGCGGGCGAAATTCGGCGGCAATACTCTGCTTGCCCACTGCGTCGGCGCTGGTAAATCCTTTGAGATGGTGGCTGCGACTATGGAGAAAAAGCGGCTCGGTCTGATAAATAAGGCTTGCGTTGTCGTGCCGAAACACCTTGTGGGTCAGATGGCGAATGAATGGCTGCGGCTATATCCGCAGGCAAAAATCCTGACCGCAAGCGAAAAGGATTTCGACAAAGACCATAGGCAGAAATTTATCGGTCGGTGCTGCACCGGCGACTACGATGCAGTTATCATGTCCTACGAACAGTTCGAGAACTATTCTGTGAACATTGAATCTGCCAAGCGCGACATTGAATTTGCAGCGGCGCACCAGCCGAGCGAAGATAATTTCAGAGTTGAAATTGGCGGCAAGGTATTTACTGAGCGCAAGCCTGCGGGTGAAGCATTACAGAAAGCCGCAATAAAGTTCATGGCTGAAGCAAGCCAGACCTCGCACAAGCCTATCGGGATGTTCTGCGGGTTTGAGCTGGCGATCGAGAAGTTTCACAACGGATTTAACGTCAGCGCAGGGATTTCTCTCCGCAAGGAACTGACATATAACGCTGATATGGATATTTCGGGCGATATTGGAAATGTCACTCGCCTTGAAAATCTGTTCAGTAAGGGGTTAGAACGAAAGCTCAATAGTATGTCGGATAAGCTCGCCCGTATGCAGACTGACCTTACCGAAGCCGTCGCCGCTAAAGGCAAGCCGTTTGAACACGCTGCCGAGCTTGCCGAAAAGTCCGCAAGGCTGGAGCAGCTCAACCGTGAACTGGAGGTCGGCAAGGCAGAGGACGTCATTATGAACGACGATGAGCAGGAACACGATTCTCCTGCCCAAATCGAGGAAATCACTAAATCTGCTCCAAAACAGAAACGGTGATTTTCCCCAAAAATTAGACATTTGCAAAGCCGCTGTATGATAATATGGTGGCTTTGCTTTTTTTATTGAAAAATTCGTTTAGTTATGATATAATACATATGAAAATATATCGGGTGAAGCTTCTCGATAAATCGTGATTTAGTGGAGGAGTACAAAAATATTAAAAAGTGAAATTATTAGAAAGATTGCACCATGTTCTTTAACGTGCCACACTTGTTCGGCATATAATGATGGTTTAATTTGTGTGTCGGCTATAACATTATTAAAATTTTTAGATGGCATGAAAGAAATTTTATGAGGTACATATGCCCGATGCCGTAGAAGCCTATAACAACTCTGAGGGAGTACTTAGCATATATGGGGGCGCTCCTTGTTCAGGCTGCCGCAGCACAGAACATAATGGTTGTACAGCGTCGAAAGATCCATGGCGTTGATTTTTGTGGAGAGTGCAATGAATTCCCATGTAAAATGCTCATATACGGTGGAGAAGCATAAGACAAGACATGGATAGCCAGCCCTGCCACTATTCCGAAGTCAGGGGAACGAAATAGAAAAATTCATAGCTGTATGCTATACTTAATTAGCATTTGAACATATCAAGCTGACACAGCAATCTTTTTGCCTGCCGCTAGTGTGCGTTTACCAATAGTCCACGGGAAGCAAGAGTAGCGTAAAGGTAAAAATATTTAAATTTCTTTGTAACGAAATTCCGATTTCTCCGTCTAACCTATGAAGCTGAAGGAGGCGATGATAAATATGGACTATGAAAAGCTTTATAAAGCCTACTATTTGCAGGTATACTCGTATACTATTTCTCTTGCTAAAAATCGTGAGATAGCAGAGGAAATCACGCAGGACACATTCTATAAGGCTGTTTCTACAACGTCACAATTCAAAGGTAAGTCAAATGAATTGACATGGCTCTGCTCCATAGCAAAGAATCTCTACTATGATGAAATGAGAAGTCGTCAGCGAATAGCTGATGTGAGTGAAATCAATGACTTGCCATCAAATGAAAATGTTGAGAACTCAGTTACAGATTCTGATATGGTGTTCCGCATACATCTCGTTCTTCACCGTTTAGAGGAACCATACAAAGAAGTCTTTCAGCTTCGCGTATTCGGTGAACTCTCTTTTGCACAAATCGCCGCAATTTTTGGAAAAACAGAATCATGGGCGAGAGTTACTTATCATCGTTCAAAGCTAAAAATTCAAGAAAGGATGGATTAAAAGCATGAGTAAACAATGCGATATTGTTCGAGATATTCTTCCGCTGTATGTTGACGGTGCTTGCAGTGAAGCAAGCGCAGAGATGGTAAAAGAACACTTGACCGCCTGTGCTGACTGTAACGCAATTTATCAGAAATTGCTTTCTCACACGAACGAAGATGTTCTTCACGAAGAAAGCGAAAGCGTTATTATGCGCCATGAGGCAAAAGAAAAGCAGAGGGACAGGAAAAAGATAACTATTGCTGTTCTCATTTCCATCGCCCTTTGTATCATTGCAATTTTTACAGCTGTCTTTCTGTTACCTATAAAAATTGATTTTGAGCCTGTCAAAATCGACTTCCCGTTTGAGGCTGAAGATGTCGAAAGCGTTGAAATGTACCACTACGACGGAGTGCCTGCGTCAGCAGAAAAGAAAGTAGTCGTTGCTGAAAGTGATATAAAGACCCTGTATGATAAGTTCAAGGGCTTATCCCTAAAAGACAAAACGGCTGAGGAAACTGCCGGAGCAGATGTGACCAGCTTTAGATTTAACCTCTCAGATGGAACAAGCTACGATTTGATTTACGCCTGCTATGGAGTTAAAAACGGCGAATTGAAGTCAGAAGCAGGCGGTTTTAAGTATTTCACAAGTGCGGATATTGGCTCTTATTGGAACAATTTGAATACGGAACTTGAAGCAACTCCCGTCAATGAAAGTGAGCTGCCGGGATCAGAAAGCATTTCTCAAAATGATACTTTATCAGATTATCGCCCTATGGTGTTTGTAAATGATGCGTTCTACGGGGACTCTGGCAAAACAATCTCTGAACTTCCCGCCAATGTTAATTCAATAGGAACTATAACAAACACGGTTTCTCAAAGTGACCCCCTGCCGGAAGAAAATTTTTATTCCAATAATTGTCCGACCGGAAGTGAGATATACTGTGATGACGAAATTCCAGAGAGAATTTATATCAAGTTATCTTCGTTAGATAATGAAGAATATTCTATTTATGAACGCATTGATTAATCCGAACGCATGAAACCGCCTTTCAAAGACGATTTTGCGTGCTAAAACCAATAAAGCAGATAGCAAACCCAGCCGAGCCTGTCAACGGTCAAGATGAACGGTGCAGACGCGCCGCCGTTGACAGCCCCGCCCGTCTTTGCTGTTCGGTAATCAAGAGGGCGACAGCACAAAATGCTGCCGCCCTCTGCCATTATTCAGAAAGGGGGATTTTCCATCCGCTTTTCGTCTGCGGTAAAATTGCGCTTTTGGAAAGTATAGAGCTTGCCGCAGCCCTGTCTGCGCTATCACGGATGGAACAGGAAATCATTTTCCTATACTACTTCCAACGATTGATTCATAGGGAGATTGGACGGAGATACGGACGGCAGGCAACACAACCGGGCGACGTATTCAGATGATTCTGCGGCAGCTACGAGCAGAGTTGGAGGGGTTGTCCTATGAGCCAGCGACTTCCCTATGAAACGATCGTTAAGGCAAGCGAGGGCGACTAGGAAGCCGTTGCCGCCATTTTCAAACCAGCAGTATTTATGGAGATTATTATGGACAGAACATTTCAGAAGTTTTTGCAGAGTAAAATTGACCTTTCCTCCGTGGGCGTAGAGTTCCGTGAAGATAATGCGCCATACTTTTGTACGCCCAAAGGAGCATCTATATTTGGTTGGGCAGGTGTGGACGGTATCCATTTTTGCTTTATTCGGGGCTTTGGAAGTATGGTTTTTGCCATTAGCCCTATGAACTCTGCGCCTAATTTTGTTCACCCGCTGGCAAGGAATTTTGCAGACTTTTTAAGATTGCTCCTTGCTTGCGGCGATGTGGCAGCTTTGGAGCAAGCGTGGATGTGGGACGAAGCGCAATTTGAAGCCTTTTTGCAGGACAATCCTCCACCGAAGGAACAGCAAAGGACACTTTCGGAGCTTGTCGAGAAAATGAAATTGAAGTCTATGGAGCAGCCATGGGAATATATCAAAGAACTGCAAACATCTTTTGATTATAGCAAAATCAAGTATACCGAAGATTATTATGATACTGATATGAACCCTGATGCAGAACCGACCATCCCGGAGTGGAAAGTCTACTTTGAGGGGAACTTTTGGGGACATTCGGGGAAAGACCGTGCCGGAACAGAAATCCGGTTGAATAAGCAATTTGAATGGGCTGGACATCATTGGGTTATTCCTGCGGCGTATTCTTGCAGCAAGGGACTTGTCATGGATTTCTGTATGCGTACCCCCGCAAATGACATTCGCAAGTTTATGAAAAAGTGGAATTTACACCCCGAAAATGACTCCTGCGAATACTTCACGCAGGAGCACCAAATGCAAATAGATTTAGACAATCCGCTTTGCCTTGACTTTATTCCTTGTTTGGAATTGAACGGGAAAATAATGCAGACTTCCCACGGTTGCTCGGTGGTCTTTAATCCATGTTTGCCAGATGGGATGATCAATGAATTGGAAGCAAAGTGGGCGTTGGAACACTATAACTTGGATATATCATATGGATGGATGATTTTTAGGGCAGCTTTTCCATGGACAAGCAAACGCCGACCTGAGATAAAATCACTCTCCCTTACGATGGAGCAGCAGTCGCACCGTGTCCCAGGACCACATTTCAAGACACACGCTACCGGCGATTCGTTTTCTTTCTCCCATCCGGTCAGCGGAACAAAATATACAATGACAGTACAGAAATTGGAGCAGCAGACAATTTCTCAAAAGCGCATTGGCTCTGACCGTTGGTTTTATCCGACGCATTTTACTGCTATGAGCTATACGCTTTCGCCTAAACCAGACGATGATATTTTAATCCGTGATTGTGCCGATGGCGATAAGCCTTTAGAAATCGCTCCTATAACAAATCACTTTGCGCCGGAAGCGCATAATGATATTGTTTGTGTCGGCATTATCGGCGGTGCGGATGGGCCAACCGCAATCCTGTGTGGTGACAGCAAGCAAGAAAATCTCCATGTTGCTTGCTCTGCCCTACACTTTGAACCAGTATCGGACGATATTGAATGGCGGGTTGAGTTTAATATTCTCCAGCCTTTGAAGAAAACATTTTTGCTCATATAATGCACATTTAGCTAATTTCCCGTTAGGTAAGCGAAAACAGGACTGCTATGATAACTGCCCAAAGGAGAGCCAAATCTCCTTCGGGCGGTTTTGCTATATCCGCATATTCAAACCCAAAGGAGGATGCAATGTCATACTCACAACAGAACACCGACCTCATCGAGAAAGCAAGGCAAGCCAGTCTTGCTGTTTTTTTTACCCAGAACGGATTTGAAACCGAGCGCATAAGGAACGAGTTGCACGTTAAGGGCTACGGCGGTTTATATGTAAACACCGAAACCAATGAGTGGTACTGTTTCTCGCAGGCAGAAAAACACGGCGGCAGGAACGCAATTAACTGCCTGACCGACATTATTGGAATGGATTTCAAATCCGCAGTTGAAGCTCTGTCCGGCGCGAACATGACGTACATGGACTACCGCAAAGCCGTTCCAAAGCTGTCGCAAGTGAAAAAACCGATTCTGCCGGAGCGTGCGGACAATATGCGGAAGGTGTTTGCTTACCTCTGTCAGACGCGGCGGCTTGACAGCAAACTTGTTTCCGAACTGGCGCATAACGGTCTGCTGTATCAGGACAAGCGAGGGAATGCCGTGTTTCTCCATAAGGACGAGAACGGTAATTCTATCGGTGCTGAAATACAAGGCACCAACAGCGAAAAACGTTACAAGGGAGTAGCTCCCGGAACGAGCGACAGCTTGTTTTCCGTGACGCTGGGCACACCAACAAAGGCGTACATTTTTGAGAGCGCAATAGATTTGCTTTCCTTTCGGCAGCTTGCAAATCAGCAGAAAATTCAGAACAGCGTGCTTGTATCAATGGCTGGTCTGAAACCAAATTCTCTGAAAACGCTCTCCGATAAAGGTCTGCAATTATTCGCCTGCGTTGACAATGACGAAGCCGGCGGGAAGTTTATCAGCAGCAATAATCTCACGCAGCGCAACCATATCCTAAAGGAATTCGGCGTGAAAGATTTCAACGAGCTGCTTGTAAAAATCACAAAGCTCCAACAGAAAACTGAAAAACGTCCGCTCAACCGAAAACATGACCGGCATTGATTTTTCAAATCTGAGTGAATGACTTAAAGAGCTTTTTTTTCAAAAATGCGATTTTCGTAGATTTCGTATTCAACGATTTTTTCAGATTTTGCGATTTTCGCCAAAACAGCTGAAAGCTCATTTTTTCAATTTTGAAAAAATCGGGGGTTTTAGGGGTCAACGTCCCCTAACGAAAATGTACTTTTGGAGAACGAAGTTTGCCAAAAGTACAATTGAGTATTGTACTTGTTACAGCGAAGGCAAAATTGGTGACGGCATACGAAAATGATTTTGAAAAATGCTGAAATCACATCTTCACAGGAAATCGGAGGTTTTACAAATATGAATGAACAGCAGAACAACGGCTTATCCGTATCTTTCAGAATTGACGATGGTATCATTGAACACAATAACCGCAGTTTCATTGCGAAGAATGTAGTTCATGAACGGATACCGGATAATATAACCTACAAAAAGCAGAATATACGTGAATTTTATTCCGAGCTGTTCGGAGAAGCTCTCGCCGAATACAATTCCAAAATGAAAAGGCGTGACAGGATCATTCCCGACTACTACGAACATATCAGAAAAGGAAAGCAGGAGAAAACATTTGAGGAAATCATCGTGCAGTTCGGCGATATTAACGACTGTGCCGTCGGATCCGAAAACGGCGAACTTGCCAAGCAAATGCTAGACCAGTATATGCGTGGATTTGAAGCACGCAACCCGAACCTCAAAGTGTTCAACGCCGTTATGCACCTTGACGAGGCGACACCACACCTGCATATAGATTTTGTTCCGATAACGCATACTGGCAGTCGTGGGCTATCTACAAGAGTGTCCATGAGTGGCGCTCTGCGTGAAATGGGCTTTGCTCCGGAAAACAAGTTTCTGACGGAATGGGTCGCATGGTCTGACAGCGAACGTGCAGTCATGGAGAAAATACTCCGTGAGTATGGTTTGTACCGTGACGATAAAAACGTTCATCGGGAGCATTGGTCGGTTGATGAGTACAAGCGGAAAAAGCAGGCGGCGCAGGAGATACGTTCTATGAACGACCACATAAACGCTCTGAAAAAGAAAAGCGATGATTCCTACACTTCCGCGGAAATCGCCGCTATCAAAAATCAGAATGATTATATGCGCAGTGAAATCACAAAGCGTGACGAGAAAATAGCGGCGCTGAGCAGGCAGGTCAACGCCGCTTTCGTTCCATATGAGATTTACTCGGACGATAAATTGCAATACGTTGCAGACGGACTGACCCGTGCAAAAATTCCGTTCATCGAAGAAAGCCATATGCTCTACGTTCCCGATTATGCAGTAAAGACTGCCAACGTAATAGCTGCTCATTATCAGTCTGCGAATATGTGGACGATCCGTGACAGAATTGCCCTCGACATAGACCGGCTGGTTTACTCCTCTACATCTGTGGAAAATCTGTTGAGCAAGTTGATAGAGCATGGATACGAAATCAAACACGGAAAGTATATCGCTGTGAAAGCTCCATTTGCGGAAAGGTATGTGCGGCTGAATTCCATCGGAGATGAGTATCTGCCGAAAATGCTTAAACGGCGGATTTCTCTCAACGGCACCTATGCGAGAAAGGTCAGAGAACGCATGAGCCGCAGCAGCGAAATGGAGAAGAAAATCTGCTCCGTCATTCTTGATACAACAGTCGCTATTCAGCAGTTCAGAATTATTCCGAAAAAGACAAAGCCACAGAAAATTTACACATTCAGTAACGATGAGAGCCTGAACCTGCTCGTCGAGCAGCTTTCTACGATTGGTGAGTTCGGAATTGCGTCCCGTGACGGAATTTACGCAAAAGCCGAGGAACTGAAAAATAGCGTTGAAGAGAAAACCGAAGAATTAAAGGCGCTGTCGAATGAAGCTCCCACTCTGAAATCTGAAATTGCACAGATCCGGTTCTACTTTGAAAATGTCCAGAACAGGCGCAGGCTGGATTTTATGGGACAGATCAAACTAGCTGCGGCGAAAGAAATCGTTGACAAACATGGTATTCGTTCCGTGAGCGAAATTGCGGAGATGGAGGAAAGGCTGAAATTACTTCCGACCTATATTCAGACAGTCCAGAACGAACTCGCAGAGGAACAGGCAAGGCTGAAAAGGGTCAATCGTCTTGCGGACGTTTATGAGAGTATGATTGAGGGGAACTATATTGACAAGCTGGTTAAGGAACAAAAAGAAGCTGAACTGAAAAATCCCAGAAAAAAATAAATACGGTGGGCTTCGGCTCACCGTATTGTTTATAGGGTTTTCAAAAACGCAAGCAAGGCGTCGGCTTTATCATCTGTCAAATTACGAAAACACTTAATGAGTTCCTGTTCCTTAACGCTGAGATAAGAAATGTTATCTGATTCATTGAGAAGTTCCGGAAGCGTTATACCAAGCGGAACGGACAATCTGGACAATGTATCAATAGACGGGTTTCTGTCGCCACGCTCCAGATCTCTGATATGAGTTTCAGATACTCCGGAAAGCTGGGAGAGCTTATAGACGCTTATATTTTTTGCCTTTCTTATTTCTTTTAATCTCTTTGAAATATCCAAAAAGCCCACCCCTTTCAAACTATATTTATTATAGTATAAATCAACGCAAAAATTAAGACAATAAAAGCGTTGACAAAACACAGATATTGCGTTATAATAGCAGGTGTAGTATTTCCAGTAAATATAAAATACATTCTTATCTTGATTTTTTTGAGCATTAGTGTTATACTTGAAACAAATATTTACAAGAAATGAGGGTAAGAAATGATTTCTGCTGCTTTAGCGATTCTTGAAACCGAGGAAGAACGCAGTGAGTTATCGCAAATTTATGAGCACAATATAAAAATATTTTATTCTATTGCGTTTTCAAAATTACACAATCAGCAGGATACAGAGGATGCTATACAGGACGCCTTTTTAGCAATAGCCAAAAACCCCAAGCCGTTTTTTAGCGTTTCTGCCGATAAGCGCGTGTCATATATAAATGTTGTAATAAGAAACTCTGCAATTAAAATATGGAATAAAAAACATAAAATTGCTGAAAATGAAATCGAACTCGATGAAAGTATTCTGGATGAGCAGATTTCAAATGAGGAAAAAGTGCTAAGCGATTTTTCCTGTAACCAAATATTGAAGTTCATTGGAACAATGCCGGAAGGCGTCAGAGCAGCAGTATATCTCAAACTGGATCTCGGATTAGCGAATAGTGATATAGCGAACACTCTTGGTATATCCGAGGAAGCGACAAGGAAAAGGATAGCAAGAGCAATAAACCAAATAAAGCGATACATGGAGGATTTGAGAGATGAATAATAGCTACACTATCAGCGACTTATTTTCAATGTATTATGAAAAAGAATTTTCCGAAACAGATGATATTGAACTTCCGGATTTCTCTGGCAAGCATAAAAGAAAAATGAATAAGATATTTCAAGTCTTTGATAGAAATAGAGCTATGTATTGTAATGCCTGCTCATCATCAAAAATTCAAAGACCGTTGAATATTCGGAAAAGAATCTTAATAGCTGTTATGATAGTTGTTTTCTTGGCTGTTGCTACAGGATGTGTTATTGCATTTGTGACTAATAGCTTTAGAGGTACAGTTTATAGCGATAATACTCATTTGTTTGCTTTTAATGAGGAACGTTCTCCAAAAATTATTGAAAGACAATATACACTGTCAATTTTACCGGAGGGATATGAACTATATAGAGTTGTAAAAGCTCAAACAAGCATATCTACCGAATATAGAAATGCAGATAATCAATCTTTAACGTTTGAACAAACGGTTAAATGCAAGTATGTTTCTCATGTGAATACAGAGGGGTATACATTGCAAGAAAACATCGTTAATGGATATGATGCTGTATGTGTAGAATATAGAAGAGAACCATATACTGAATCATTAATTATCTGGAATAATGATGAATATATTTTACAACTCCATGGCACTTTTACCAAAGATGAGCTATTAGAATTAGCAAATTGTAACGAATTTATTGGTTTTTAAAAATTATTTGCTATTTTATGTCCTAAAATCCCCCCTTTTCGGAACGTATTAAGTAGAAGGATAAAAACTTCAAATACACACGAAAGGGGGGATAAATTAATGCAGATAAAAAAACTGTTTGCTCTGATTATAGTAGCATTTATGGTGACTTCAGGTATTAGCGTATCTGCTTCAGCTCAGTCTACTTCGTATTATTCAGACGATGGTATAGCGCTTTTATATGAATATGTAGATGACGCTAAAAGCATATTGGATATTTTTTCGGGTACAGCTGAATGCACAAGTAAATGCACAGGAGCTAACAACGTCATTCAGATTACAGTTGAACAAACATTGCAGAAATTCTGGGGTTTGTGGGTGTGGAATGATGTTGATGGTGCAAAATGGCCCACAACAGAAAATGGAAGTTATATTTCTGTGGTAAATACTAAACGTGGACTATCTAGCGGAACCTACCGTTTGAAATCAGTATTTACTCTGAAAACTTCAAACGGCGAAACGGAAACCATTACCATCTATAGCGAAGAAAATGTGATTCGTTAAAAGGAAAGCTGTGTTCTGGCTTGAAAAGGAGGAATGGTATAGTATCAATTTTTAACTTATCTTAAAAAGCTCATTCAAAAAATGGTGACAAAAAATGAATCTATTAACACTTAATCCAATCGCCTCATGCAACTTAAAGTGCGAACATTGCCCAAATAAGGAATGGACATATCCGATTGACGATGAGCGAAACCGCTTAAACAACGAAATCATTTTCAAGTGGTTAAATAAATACATTAATCCTTATGAATGGTTTTTAGAGATAAGTGGGGGCGAACCTGGACTGTATAGGGGCATAAATGAATTGATTCATGAACTAAGCTCAATGGGATACTATGGCATAATTAGGACAAATGGAACATTACCAATAGCGAAGGAACTCAGATTTACACGACTTGCAGGATGGCATAAGCAGACAAGTATAGCGAATCCACCTAAGTACTGTGATGTCATGTTAATCACTCAAAATCCTGATGATTGCTGGCAAGCCAAAGCCGAATATTGCTATAGAAATAACATTCCATACAAGTGTATCCCATACAAGCGGTTTGGTGATCCGACATTTGAAGATGGTCCTATGAACGATGAAACCCAAATAAATACTTTTTTTAAGCATTGGACTATTGTAGGTTCGTCTGGTGTTCAAGGATATTGCTACGCTAATTGGGGACAGGACAAAGACAATATTTTGAATATGTCTCCACCTTTGCTTAGAGACATGACAGATAGCTGTCCGACCTGCGGAGGTATGCTTGGGCTTTTGGATTTTATTGATGAGGATCTTCGACAAAAATTAGCAGTACGAAGAGATAAGTATCTTTATCAGAACTTGAAAACTGATTTCAGTGTATCTTGATAAGAATTATCATATCCTTTTGTATGCGTAAATTCTCTAATCATGACAAATAAAAAAAGCACCTGCTTAAAGTTAGTCAAATGGTTTGAAAATATACCAGCATCCAAGGGGCGTACATAGCATACTAATACGACAAATGATAGAACCTATCTATTAACAACAACGTTTTTTTACAGGAGGATGTAATAATGAATGCACACGATTTTATAAACGCAATAAATACTGCTCTTAATGGGATTAATCCTGGGAATGACCGTATCTCTGCCATAAAGGCCATATTCACGAAGTGCGATGTAGCATTCCCCTATGGAGAATGCCAGGGAATCCTTGCAGCTCTTTCCTGAGAACACCTTTGAAGCGTGGGAGCACTGCTCGTTTGATGAAGCAAAGGAATTTGCTAATAACGGTATTCCGGCTATCGCAATAAATGACAATACGATATATATTCTTGCACCGGATGAAATCAACTCTTCCACTATTAACAATTCAGATATCGTAAAAACTGCGGATATGATTGATCAGCGTCACGATTTAACATACTATGCTTATTCTGGAAACCGCGCAACAGTGAGCGGTCTTGTTTACATTTCACCGTCAAATCAGGGTGAAAATGTAGGAGCAGGAAAGTATGGAACTGAAAAAGAAAGAATGGAGCAGTTAGCGACAAGTCTTTTATGCTGGTTCAAAGGCAACGGTGTAAACGCAAAAATTGCAACCCTTACTAAATCGCTTGATGACCGTATTGCAGAATCTAAGAAGTTAGGCGCAACCATTTATCTGCCGTTGCATTCAAATGGCTTTGATGGCACAGCTCAAAGACCGTTTACAGTTTATACAAGTGGAAATACTAACAGTAAGAACCTTGCTTCTACGATACAGACAAACCTTCATGCTTTGTATAAAAAGACATTTCCTAATGCAACTATGAGACCTATAGCTGCAAATACGGATGGGTATGATTTTAAAGAAATAAGATCAAGCTTAATATCACCTGCTTATGGTGCATATGTTGAAGTTGCATTTCACGATAATTTAGATGATGCCAATTGGATTATCGATAACATGGTGAATATTGCGGCTAACATAGGCAAGAGCGTAAAAAGTAAAATGTCGTGAGCAATATAATTATTAATTCTTTTTGGAGGTGCATTCCTTGAAATCAATCAAAAGAACTTTTGCGCTGGTATCAATGTGGGCAGTGTTATCTCTTACCGCTTGTGGCAATGTAGAAAACTTAAACGCCAACCCTTCAAGCAGTGTTAATGATAACACTTCATATTCTGGTACGGAGAGTTTAACATCAAATGCTCCCTCACCAGTAGAAGATGTATTGCCTGAAAAAGAAACTACTTCTTCAACTGATGTTTCTATTGCAGAATTTCTTGTTTCGGAAGAGGGATTGGATTTCCAGAAGGTTGCAAATAAAGCTGCGATTGCATACTTGCGCAATGACAAAGAGAAATTGTCACAGTATATGGTTGATCCAAATTGCGAAACAGGTTTATCGGAAGATGGAACTAATCTTATAAACAATCTTGATTACATGGTTTTGAAGATTCCTTCCTCTTTCAATGTCACATCTAACAGTAATGATGTTTATCCTGCTACCTAT
The DNA here is from genome assembly GCA_934446565.1 of uncultured Oscillospiraceae bacterium. Lineage (GTDB taxonomy): Bacteria > Bacillota > Clostridia > Oscillospirales > Ruminococcaceae > CAG-115. Next base: position 69,045 of record CAKSEO010000008.1, read on the forward strand.
GAATATGTTATTGAGGGAACCGAAATGATAATGTATCTGGATTTAGGTCTCCGACTAACAGACGATGGTTGGAAGGTTGAATATATAGACCTTCAGGGATAACAGTGTGGACCCTTTTGGCAAAGAACAATCGTTTTAATTTCCCAATGCGGCAGTTCTTCAGCTGCCGCATTTTTCTTATATTAAATTCCCGAATAACGAAAATCCTTTTCCCTAAAAACGGGAACTTAGCCTGTTAAACCCTGTTATAATATAACCATAGGGGGTGATGTTTTGAAAGAGAGGGCTAACAGGCTTTATGAATTGCGTAAGAGCCGCAACCTGACGCAGACAGCGGTAGCTTATAGGCTTAACCTTTCTCTTTCGAGGATATCAGCCTATGAGAACGGCGAGAATATTCCCTGCGATGTGTTGAGGGTATTTGCCAACTTTTATAGCGTATCCATTGATTACATACTGCGCTTTTCGGACAGGACAGTCGGCGGCTCCGGCGTTAATCTTCACATTTCTGAACAAAAGCTGCTGGATCTGTACAGAAATCTTCCGCCTGATGGGAAAGCCGTCATCGACGGTATGGTAAATGGCTATGTCCCTCTCAAATAAAGAGAATAATCGCCTGCAAGCATGAGAATGCTATATACACAGCCCTTTCGCAAATTATTCCCTTTTGCGATAATAAGACCGTATTCCGCATAATCAAGCGGAATTTTTTGTTTTCCTGACGAGAAAAATGACGGCAAATAATCTTTTAAGCCACCGAGAACAGCTCTGAAACCGACTTCATATACTCGGCTTTTCGCTCCATTGACGAATGAACATAGCGATTAAGCGTGATTTGTACGTTGCTGTGTCCTAATATTTCAGACAGCGACTTTACGTCAACTCCTATTGCTATGCAGTTCGTGGCGAACAGGTGACGCAACGAATGAAAAGATACGTCCGACAGGTGAAGTTCAGCAAGGATCCGCTTAAAGCGATACTGCATTACTCTTGGCTCGACAATTCCTTGCGTTCCCGAAAGAAGATAACAGCTGTTACCTGTTCTATGATTACTCAAATAAGGTATAATGAACTCCGGCAGCGGGATTTCCCGAACAGACGAGCTGCTCTTAGGCGAAGTCACTACCAGTTTCGTGGCTGTATTTCCGTCAATATTCTTAATTCTCTGAACCGTGTTCCTGACGGTCAGAATTCTTTTTTCAAGGTTGATGTTTTCCCATTTCAGCGCACAAAGCTCACCTATACGGATACCAGTTGCCGCAGATAGTAAAATACCGACATTTGATGATGTCGGGTTAGAAATAAGATAATTGTTAAGCCGAGTCTGCTCTGTTTTATCGAGCAGCTCTTTTTCTTTTGCCTTGCCTTTGGGAGTTGCCATAAATGTTGATTTATCCTCATAACCAAAACGTTTCCTGGCAAAGCGGCACGCTGATTTGATTACTGCTGCAATATCAGCGGTATATTTGGGAGAAAGTCCGCTTGCCAGCTTTGAATGCACGAAGTCATTAAGTTTTTCGACCGTCAGCTTTTCATAAAGTGTTTTTCCGAGCGATGAGCTGATGTGTTTTTCATATTTCATCTGATAGTTCATATAAGTTGATTCTTTTACTTTTAGCCGAATATCCGCAAACCACAACGAAAAAAGATTGTTAACCGTCAGGTTCTTTGGAATAGACGAAACATCGGTTTTAGAACGTTTCTCCGATAATTTGCCCTTGACCTCGGCATAGGTTTTCCCGTATAT
>CAKSEO010000009.1 GCA_934446565.1 uncultured Oscillospiraceae bacterium
TCTCTTACGCGGCGGGCGATAAGCTGATTGTACTGACCGCCGAAATCGAGAACGAGAACTAACTCGTGGGACATGATTACCTCCGAATATCAGTGATGGAACAGACGAATGCCTGTGAATGCCATTGTAATGCCGTACTTGTTGCACACTTCGATAACATTATCGTCACGGATAGAACCGCCGGGCTGTGCAATGTACTGAACGCCGCTCTTGTGCGCTCTTTCGATGTTGTCGCCGAACGGGAAGAACGCGTCGGAACCAAGCGAAACACCCTTCATCGTGTCGAGCCATGCGCGCTTTTCCTCGCGGGTGAACACGTCAGGCTTAACCTTGAAGAACTTCTGCCACTCGCCCTCAGCGAGTACGTCCATGTAGTCGTCGCCGATGTAAAGGTCGATGGTGTTGTCGCGGTCAGCGCGGCGGATGCCGTCAACGAACTGGAGACCCATTACCTGCGGGGACTGACGGAGATACCAGTTGTCAGCCTTTGTTCCGGCAAGACGTGTGCAGTGGATACGGGACTGCTGACCAGCGCCGATACCGATAGCCTGACCGCCGCATGCGTAGGCAACGGAGTTGGACTGTGTGTATTTCAGCGTGATAAGCGCGATCGCGAGGTCGTGCTTTGCACTCTCCGGGAGGTCCTTAGCCTCGGTAGGAATGTTCGCAAACAGCTCGTCGTTGATGACCAGCTCGTTGCGTCCCTGCTCAAAAGTAATGCCGTAGACCTGCTTGCGCTCGATCTGCTCGGGAACGTAGTCCGGGTCGATCTTGATTATGTTGTAGTTGCCCTTCTTCTTGCTCTTGAGTATCTCAAGTGCTTCCGGCTCGTACCCGGGAGCGATAACGCCGTCGGAAACCTCACGGTGGATTATCCTTGCAGTGGAAACGTCGCAGACGTCGGACAGCGCGATGAAGTCGCCGTAGCTGCTCATTCTGTCAGCGCCTCTTGCTCTTGCGTAAGCGCAAGCGAGAGGGGAGAGCTCGCCGAGGTCATCCACCCAGTAAATTTTAGCGAGGGTTTCAGTGAGCGGCAGACCGATAGCGGCGCCAGCCGGGGAAACATGCTTGAAGCTGGTGGCAGCGGGGTAGCCAGTCGCAGCCTTGAGCTCCTTAACGAGCTGCCAGCCGTTGAATGCGTCCAGGAAGTTGATGTAGCCGGGACGTCCGTTGAGAACCTCGATAGGAAGATCTGCTCCGTTTGCCATGTAAATTCTTGCGGGCTTCTGATTGGGGTTGCAGCCGTACTTTAATTCGAATTCCTTCATAGTATCTCCTTTTTATACGTTCTTATTTACTATTCTGCTCTCATACTTGCCGGTATCAAGGTCGATGTATCTTACGAACAGGGAAACCTTGTTGTCCTTATTGAGGTTTGTCCACAGGAAGTCTGTCAGCTTGTCGATGTCCATATCGGGAATTATAACATTCTTCGGCTCGCCCTCAAAGCTGGGAAGTCTGCGAACGCCGTCCTGCTCCACCTCGTCGCCTGCGTAGGTGTGGATAAAGCTGCCCTTTCCGGACAGGGGATTGCTGTAGGCGTAGGTGTATCTGCGGCAGGAGCTTCCGTCACCCTCTGCGGATTTCAGGATAGACATAGCATAGTTCATCGCGCCGTTCTCAAGGTGGATTATACCAGAGATACGCGGTGTGTAATTGGGCTTGTCGTCCTCAAATTCACGGGTACGCAGTGACTGCTCGAATGTCATCTGCTTGTCCATCAGTTCGTAGATGGTGTCGGTCTGGTCGCCGTTGGTGACGATGGTCTTGTTGCCGAGAACGCGCACCGGAGCGTAAATGATGAGGTGTGGGTCTACCATCTTAGAGGGGTCGAACGCCTGGGTGCGGATACCCTCGCCGTCCTCTACGAAAACGCGGTTACGGCTGTTCTCGCTTCTGCCCATGATGAAGTAAGCGGTGACTGCTTTCTTGCCGTCAGGGGACTTGCCGATGATTATTCCTCTGCCGTGGTAGGCAAGGGAATTCAGTTCCTTGTCAAGCTCAATGTAGTTCATATCGTGTATCCTTTCAGAATTTTCCTGTGTAGCATGTTGTCGTGTAGCTTACGGCTACCTTTCCGTATGTATGCGACCTGTTGAAAAGCGACAGCAGTTCACCAATGAACGCCCTGTAGATCTCGTCGCCCTCTTTTGGCGCGTACGACCTCGAGAGCGCGTCGCCGAGGAAATGCTCCCGCGTCATCACGACCGGAGTTTCCATCTTGAAAACGTCCACAGATGAGAAGTATTCGTTCCTCAGGAACTTATCGACTTCCTCGGCGGAACTTTTCCCGACATGTCCGGAGCGCTCGGAAAAAGCGGGGCAGTATTTCATAAAAATTTCATCGCGCTTTTTGGTAATGTCGCCGTTCATTCGGCTGTTGAAAACTATCGCAAGCCGTCCATCCGGCTTTAGCAGCCGCTTGCATTCCTCGCGGAATTTATCCGCGTCGAACCAGTGGAACGCCTGCGCAGTCGTGATGAGCCCGAAAGAGTGTTCTGGAAGTCCAGTGCTTTCCGCCGACGCCATCACTATCTCGACTCTGCCGCCTACGCATTTGAGAAGTTCCCGGCACATGTCGGTGTTAGGCTCAACGGCGGTAACGCTCCAGGGTTTGAGCAGCAGCTTTTCGGTGAACTTGCCAGTTCCCGCTCCGATGTCAGCCACGCTGGAAGCGTGGGTCAGCTCGTATAGCCTGTCCACGACCGCGGTAGGGTAGGAGGGGCGGTATTTCGCGTAGATTTCAGCTTTACCGGTGAATTTTTCTTCGTTCATGTCAGCCCTCCCCGATATAGTTCCAGGACTTGCGGAGTATCTTCTCGTCCCACGGAGAAACGCCGATATACTCTCCGACATAGACCGCCTGGTCGCCGCGTACCGTCCATTCAATGTACTGGTCGGCAACGGGTGAGAACGCAAATTTCACGCTGAACGCCGCAGGGGAATCCTCCTCGGAAAGCAGCCTGTTTAGCTGCGTGTGCAGCTCTATCGGAACGATAAAAGCAGGCACGTTCCGCGCGTTGAATTCCAAGGCGTCAAAAGCAAATTCGTCAGCGTGTTCCTCGAGCATATCGTTCAGATAATCCGCAGTCGCTTGGAGCAGCTTCTCTGAAATAACTTCCGGCAGGTTTTCAAAATACCCGGCGCACCTGGTGAGATACTCCTCGCCGACGTTCTTACCGTACAGCTTTACCTCTGCGCCTGTGCGCGGCAAATATAGTACGCCCTCGATGGTGTTGAAATAATCCTTGCTTTCCCCGGTGATAACGGCCCTGCTCATCTTATTTCAGTAACACCGTTCTTAACGGTTATCCTGTCCTCGCAGAAAAGAGAAACTGCCTGCGGGAGTATCTTCCACTCGGCTTCTTCCATAATGCGTTTCTGGAGCACTTCAGGAGTATCGCCGGTCTTTACCTCGACGGCTTTCTGGAGGATTATCGGACCAGCGTCGCAGTCTGCCGTGACGAAATGCACAGTAGCACCGGAGACCTTCACGCCCTTTGCCAGAGCGGCCTCGTGAACATGCAGCCCGTAGAATCCCTTGCCGCAGAAGCTCGGGATAAGCGCCGGGTGTATATTTATCATCTTGTTTGGAAATGCGTCGCACACCTGCTCGTCAAGAATAGTCATGAACCCGGCGTAGACCACCAGGTCAGCCTTTTCCTCCACAAGTGCGTCACGCATTGCCTTGCTGTAGGTTTTAACATCAGGGAAGTCCCTGCGCACCAATATTCGGGTCTTTATCCCATTATCAGCGGCACGGGTCAGAGCGTAGGCGTCAGCCTTGCTGGCGATAACGCAGGTTATTTTTCCGCCCTTTATTTCGCCGCGCTTCTCTGCGTCGATGAGCGCCTGTAGATTGGTTCCGCCGCCGGAAACCAGCACAACGATATTTTTCATGATATACCTCCGCTATTCTCCGGTGAGGGAGATCTCAACGCAATTGTATCCGCCCTCGTCCGGCGTTTCTCCGGAAAAGGGATCGGTATATTCGGCGATGACAGTGTAACCGCCAAGCACCAGCTCCCGGAAAAACTCGCAGTCTGTTCCGTTCAGGACAGCTTTCTGCCAGGGCTCGCCATTTATCGTCAGTGTTCCGCTGAACATTTTCTTCGGGGAGTGCTTTAGCTCCATTTCGTTGTTGAACATGAACCCGAAACTGCTGATGACCTTTCCGTTCATGGTGTAGCAGTATATCCCGAGGTCGTCCCATGTGTAGTTAACACGGTTGGAAACCATTCCCTCGCCGTGGGTCTCCTCGAGGAACTCGCAGTCCTCCGCAGAAGTGCGGTATTTCTTGCCGCGCGGCGTTCCGAGCAGCTTTTCAGCGGCGTCGAGGTGTACGAGCACGTCGAGCTTTGTGCCGTTTATGACCAGACCGTCCCTTGAGATATCGACCACGCACTGCTCCCCAGTGAAGGGAGCAGCGTTCTTTTTCCTGAATAATCCGAACATTATTCGATTATAACGCCCTCGTCGCTTGCAACGGTTTCGCCGATGACGAAAGCATTCTCGCCGTTTGCCTTGAGTATCTCGACAGCCTTTGCTGCGTCAGCCTTGTCTACTACCAGCATCATGCCGATACCCATGTTGAAGGTGTTGTACATATCGTGCTCGGAGATGTTTCCGGTTTTCTGGAGGAGCTTGAAGATAGCAGGAACTTCGTAGCTGTTCTTGCTGATCTTTGCTGCAACGCCGTCCGGGAGCGCACGCGGGATATTCTCGTAGAATCCGCCGCCGGTGATGTGGCTGATGGACTTGACGTTGATCTTGGAAATAACATCAAGCACGGGCTTAACGTATATTCTGGTAGGAGCAAGGAGAGCGTCGCCGAGGGAAGTGCCCAGCTCGGGATAGAATGTCTTGAGGTTCTGCTCGTTTACGTTGAACACCTTTCTTACCAGGGAGAAACCGTTGGAGTGTACGCCGCTGGAGGCGATACCAACGATAGCGTCGCCGGGCTTAACGGTGGAGGGGTCCAGTATCTTGGACTTGTCAACGATGCCGGTGCTGTAGCCTGCGATATCGTACTCATCCTCTGCCATCATGCCGGGGTGTTCGGCGGTCTCGCCGCCTACAAGAGCGCAGCCTGCCATTACGCAGCCGTCAGCCACGCCCTTTACGATAGCAGCGACCTTCTCCGGAACTACCTTGCCGATAGCGATGTAGTCCAGGAAGAACAGCGGCTTTGCGCCGCAGCAGATGATGTCGTTGACGCACATTGCAACTGCATCGATACCGATAGTGTCGTGCTTGTTCATGAGCATAGCAAGCTTGAGCTTGGTTCCTACGCCGTCGGTGCCGCTTACCAGAACGGGTTCTTTCATTCCGGTCAGGTCAGGGAGGAACAGGCCACCGAAACCGCCTATGCCAGAAATGCAGCCGGGGGTATTGGTGCGGGCAACATGCTCCTTCATCAGTCTTACTGACTCGTATCCGGCGGTAACGTCTACGCCTGCTGCCTTATAGCTTTCGCTGAAACTTTTCATTTTACTGCCCTTTCTCTAAGGAAGCGCCGCAGGATACGGAGCACCTTAATTTCATATAATATTAGTTCGATATTTACTCGTCGAACTTCATTTCAAACTTGTCTTTCGGGATCTCCTTGGGGACATCAACGGGGTATTGTCCGGTAAAGCAGCCTGTGCAGAAACCACAACCCGCATTCTCGGCGATCTTTACAACGCTGTCAGTGCTAAGAAATCCGAGGGAATCAACGCCGATTATCTTCGCGATCTCCTCAACGGAATGCTTGTTCGCGATGAGGTTCTCCTTGCTGTCGATGTCAGTTCCGAAGAAGCACTCGCTTACGAACGGCGGGGAAGAGATACGCATGTGGATCTCTGTCGCTCCGGCATGACGGAGCAGCTTCACTACCTTTGCCGAGGTAGTTCCGCGGACGATACTGTCGTCGATGAGGACCACGCGCTTTCCCTTTACCGTTTCAGAAATGGCGTTGAGCTTTATCTTGACGGAATTTTCGCGCATGCCCTGGGTCGGCTGAATGAACGTTCTGCCTATGTAGCGGTTCTTGATGAAGCCGACGCCGTAGGGGATACCGCTCTGCTGGGCGAATCCGAGGGCGGCGTCAAGACCGCTGTCCGGGCAGCCTATGACCACGTCAGCCTGGACGGGGTGCTCAAGCGCAAGGTAATGCCCGGCGCGCAGTCTGGCACGATGTACGCTTGAACCCTCGATGACTGAATCGGGACGCGCGAAATAAATGAACTCGAAAACGCACATTGAGCTTTTCTGACCGCAGTGCGTTCTGATGGACTGTATACCATTCTCGTCCACGACAACTATCTCGCCGGGCTCAACATCTCTGATGAACTCCGCGCCGATACTGTCGAGGGCGCAGCTTTCGGAGGCGAACACATAGCCTGCGTCCTCCGGGAGCTTACCGATACACAGCGGGCGGAATCCCTGAGGGTCGCGCGCCGCGATCAGCTTTTTCGGCGACATGACTACAAGGGAGTACGCGCCTTTGATTTTATACATTGCTTTCTCAACGGCTTCCTGAATGGAGCCGGTTTCAAGCCTTGCCTCGGTAACTGCGTAGGAAATGACCTCTGTATCACTGGTGCTGTGGAAGATAGCGCCTTTCAGCTCGTACTGCCGTCTTAATTCCAGTGCGTTTATGAGATTTCCGTTGTGCGCGATGGCGAGAGCGCCCTTGACATGGCGAACGGTCATAGGCTGGCAGTTCGCAGTGTTGACGTTGCCTGTTGTTGAGTAGCGCACGTGACCAACTGCTATCTTGCCCTGACCGAATTCCGAAAGTACTCGCTCGTTGAACACTTCGTTTACCAGTCCAAGACCTTTATGAGCCTTGAACACGCCGCGGTCGTTCACAACGATACCGCAGCTTTCCTGACCTCTGTGCTGAAGCGCATACAGTCCGAAATAAGCGGAGTGCGCCACATCGGACGGCGTATTGGAGTAAATACCGAAAACGCCGCATTCCTCGTGGATATTACCTGACATTGGGGATCATTCCTTTCCGTTCCAGCAGTAGCTGCAAAGCCTGCATTCAGGAAGTCCGACAGCCTTGTTAGTGCCCTCCAGCGACTGGAATTCGAGCGAAGTCAGCTTGAGGCGCTTGCATATTTCGGCTCTCAGGCGCTTGCCGCGTTCGGTGTTGGTGTCGCTGTATTCGTTGATGTACCTAACACCTTCTTCGCCCTCAAATTCGTGGATGATCCGGCGAGCGATAAGGTCGAACTCAGATGTGCTGCGCGAGAAGTTGAGGTACTTGCAGCCGTACATAATGGGAGGACATGCTGAACGCATGTGCACTTCCTTTGCGCCGTTGGCATACAGGAACTCAACAGTTTCGCGGAGCTGGGTTCCTCTAACGATACTGTCGTCAACAAACAGGAGCTTTTTCCCCTCAATAAGTTCGTGAACGGGGATAAGCTTCATCTTTGCAACCTTGTTTCTCATGGACTGGCTCTGCGGCATGAAGCTGCGCGGCCAGGTGGGGGTGTACTTTATAAAGGGACGTGCGAACGGAATGCCGCTTCTGTTGGCATAGCCGATGGCATGGGGAACGCCGGAATCCGGAACTCCGCAGATGAAGTCAACATCAGGCAGTGTGCCGCTGTTGATATCGTGCTCCGCCATGATCTCGCCGTTTCTGGTGCGCATTGTTTCAACGGTCACGCCCTCGTATACGGAGTTGGGGTAGCCGTAGTAGGTCCAGAGGAACGTGCAGATCTTGAGGTCGTCGATGTGACCCTCGCTAAGCACTTCTGCGCGCTTGGAGGTTATCTTCACGATCTCGCCGGGGAGCATTTCACGGTAGATCTCATAGCCGAGCTTCTGGAAAGCGAAGCTTTCAAAGGATACGCAGTAACCGTCGTCGCGCCTACCTATTATAATAGGCAGTCTGCCGTTCTTGTCGCGGGCAGCGATAATGCCGTCCTCGGTCAGCATCAGCAGGGACATTGTGCCGTTTATCTTTTCCTGCGCGTACTTAATGCCGTCAACGATGTTGTCGCGCTGTGCGATAAGACCGCCGATGAGCGTAGAGGAGTTGACCTTTCCGCTGCTCATTGACTCAAAGCTTGCGCTGGAGCTGCTCAGCAGTTCGTTGCAGAGCTCCTCGTCGTTGTTGATGATACCGATGTTGCAGATTGCGTATGTGCCGAGCCTGGACTTGAGAAGTATAGGCTGCGGGTCAGTGTCGCTTATACTGCCTATGCAGAGGTTGCCCTCCATTCCGTCAACGTCGTGCTCGAACTTTGTGCGGAAAGGTGAGTTTTCAATGCTGTGAATGCTCCGCTGGAATCCCTTTTCGGGGGAATATGCAGTCATACCGCCCCTGCGTGTGCCGAGGTGAGAATGGTAGTCGGTGCCGAAAAATACATCGCTGATACAGTTGTGTTCAGCAGCTGCTCCAAAAAAACCGCCCATATAAAGTTATACCGCCTTTTCTGTCTGTACTAACTAAACCGGGGCAGGACTTTTCCTGCTCCGGATAGTCAGCGTAATATCCCGATCCCTGAATTGATTACTTGTTGTCGCCGAAGATACGGTGCATGATCTCCTGGTAAGCGTCCTCTACGCCGCCCATGTCTCTGCGGAAGCGATCCTTGTCGAGCTTCTCGTGAGTGGTGGAATCCCAGAAGCGGCAGGTATCCGGGGAGATCTCGTCAGCGAGGATGATCTGACCGTGATAACGACCGAACTCGATTTTGAAGTCGATGAGGTCGATGTTGAGCTTCTTGAAGAAGCCGAGCATGAACTTATTTACAGCGAAAGCGTACTTGGAGATGGTGTCGATCTCCTCCTGGGTAGCAAGACCCAGACCGAGCGCATAGTAGCTGTTGATGAACGGATCGCCGAGGTCGTCGTTCTTGTAGCTGAACTCCAGAGTAGGAGTCTTGAGGGGAGTACCCTCCTCGATGCCGAGCTTCTTGGAGAAGCTGCCTGCTGCAACGTTTCTTACGATAACTTCCAGCGGAACGATCTCGACCTTCTTAACAACGGTCTCACGGTCGTTTATCTCCTCAACGAGGTGGGTAGGGATGCCCTCCTTCTCAAGCAGACCGAACATGTAGTTTGTCATCTTGTTGTTGATGACGCCCTTGCCGTGAATCTGACCCTTTTTCAGACCGTTGAAAGCGGTAGCGTCGTCCTTATAGGATACCATAACGTAATCAGGGTTCTCCTTGATAGCGAAAACCTTCTTAGCCTTGCCTTCGTAAAGCTGTTCTGCCTTTGTGTAGCTCATTGTTATATCTCCTTTGATATTCTGTATATTTTCCTGCCGGGGCAGGGTATAGACTTAGATCTCTTTTGCAGTCTCCTGAATTTTTGCGTCAGCCGCGAGGTTCTTCTCGTTCTGCTTTTTCTTGAAAGCAAGCAGCTTTTCCGCAATGGAATCGTCGCTCACTGAAAGGATCTCGGCTGCAAGATAGCCGGCGTTGGCGGCGGCATCGATACCTACCGTAGCAACGGGAACTCCGGGGGGCATCATGACGGAGCTAAGCAGCGCGTCAACGCCCTCGAGTGCCTTAGCCTTTACCGGGATAGCTATGACAGGCAGGGTAGTGTTGCCTGCGATAGCGCCTGCAAGATGAGCCGCCATTCCGGCTGCCGCGATTATCACGCCGAAGCCGTTTTCACGGGCGTTCTGCGCAAATTCAGCGACCTCCTTAGGGGAGCGGTGAGCCGAAAGCACTCTCATTTCGAACGGGATACCAAATTCCTTGAGAGCCTCGGCGGCCTTGCGGACAACGGGGAAATCGCTGTCGCTGCCCATAACTATGCCGACTTTTTTCTCTGACATAATATCTTCCTTTCCTTTGTTTCAAAATAAAAATAGCTGTATGCGGAATACAGCTAAAAAGTTACAATTGTCTTATGGTTGCACTTATTCTGTAAAAAGAAACCGTAACTCCGCCACAGCAGGTATGAAATGATAACTGACATCTCATTATTTGTTCTCCCTTTACAGCTTACTACCAGTTTACCGGCGATTTGTAAGCCGAAATAAACTATACATATATTTTACTATATAATTGCCGGAATTTCAAGTGCTTTTTTAAAAATTCAACAAAATTTATCAAAAAGCTGCACAATTGTGCCAAAAATCCGGCAATATATCAGTAAAACCCATCAAAGCAGCACCGCGTCGTTGATACGCAGCCGAAAAACAACTCTGAGAAATTCGGCGGCTCGTCTGCAAAGCTTCATTCTGTCGAGGAATATCTCGAAATACTCCATTATCGACGAGATGGACTGGTCGATGGTAAGGTCGAGGATGAGCTCCTTTTTGTCGTCGGAAAAATACAGCGAGGACTTCTCAACTGCGTAATTCACGCGGTCGTGGATATCCTTTGCAAGATTCTCGGAACTTGGCACGAAGGGGCCGTCAGCCGAGCGTACTCTTGAACGGCGCACATCGGATTTATCCGCAATGATGAGCGCAGCCGCAATTGGCGTTACTGGCGCGGCGGTGCCCTCGTCGTGGTTGCCTATCGCGGAAATTATCAGTGAGATCTCGTTTGCAGGCATGCCGAGATTATCCAGCAGTCGGAACGCCATTATAGCGCCGCTCTGCGCGTGGTCAACGCGGTTCACAACGTTGCCGATATCGTGCATGTAGGCGGCGATCTCAGCCAATTCACAGGTGCGCTGTTCGTAGCCGAGCGTAGTGAGTATCATGTACGCAGATGCTGCGGCGCGTTCAACGTGTGCGTTCGAGTGTTCGGTGTAGCCGATGGTGCTCAGTGCGGCGTCGGCGTAGTTTATATAGGTCTGTATATCCTTGTTTCTGCGGATATACTCATAGGTCAGGTTACTCAATCCTTTGTCCTTTCATCGCCCCTTTTTCTTTCGGAAAACGAGCAGTTTGCTAAGAATGTAGTTCAGTACCAGAATGATGACATTAGAAAACAGTTTACACCCGAGTTCGTACCAGCTGTTCTGTATCCCCGTCAGGTCAACCAGCAGGAACATTATTATCAGGTCAACAAACAGCGTAGCGAGCCTTGCAACGTAAAACGATACCGCTTCGCGGAACACTCCCGCCGCTCGTTTTTCAGAGCTGCGGAAAACAACAGTGCGGTTGGTGACGAACGCGAACGTTACCGACAGTATCCAGGAAATAATGACCGGTAGCGCGGTCGCGCTGTCCGTTCCGAAAACCGAGGTGATATTGAAGATCCACCTCAGCCAGCCGGGAACGGACTGCGCGTCCGGAAATATCCACCGTGCGGCGTAGTAGCTCGCAAAGCTGATGATGGTGGTCAGCACGCCGAACACGATGTACATTATTATCTCACGGTACTTAGCGTAGAGTTCACGCCTGCCGTCGCGGGATCTTAGCCCGGCGAGTATCTCGCGTATCGAAACCTTGCCGAATTTCATACGCGGGTCAGCTTGAACATTGCAGCGCCGTGCGGCTTTACAGAAGCGGAAACAGCGCCGCTGACGCTGGACTCAGCGTCCGTCCATATCTCGCGCGCGGTCATGGCGCATTCAACAGGCAGTTCAGCGGTTATCGTGCACTCGGTCTCGCCGCAGTTGAACAGCGTTGCGTAGAATGTCTTCCCGTCGGTATGGGTCGTGAACCAGGCTATCTGCTCGTTTCCGTCAACAGTCTTGCGGAACAGAGGATGAGCGGAATGTGTGTTGTTCAGACAGTCGATGAGATCGGCGTTTGTCAGCAGGCTCATCGTGAAATCGTCGAACTTGGTCATTTCGCCGCCTATCATCAGTGGAGAACGCATAACGCTCCAGAGAGACATCATCGTTATCTGCTCGTCTTTTGTGAACTTCGTCCAGCCGTCCGGACCGTAGTCCTGGAGAATCGCGCCGATGGGGAGCATGTCCGCGTCAGGGAAGTGCCCTGCGCCTGCATGCATGCACCAGGTCTGCGCACGGCTGAACATATCGAGTAGCTGCGGCCAGTTATCCCAGAAATCGTCGGTGATACGCCACATGTTGCTTACCTGCTTGTAGAGCTCGGCTTTCTCGGGGAGCGCAGCGCCGGGGGACAGGCTGAGAACCATGTCGCGGCCGCAGGAGTGCAGCGATTCGCTCAGCATGACAAGCTCGGATTCCTCATGCGGTAGCTCGCGGCAGATATCGTCTACTTTGATGAAATCAACGCCCCAGCTCTTGTAAAGCTCGAACAGGCTGTCATAATATTCGCGTGCGCCTTCCTTGTCAGGGTCAACACCGTACATGTCGGTGTTCCACTGGCAGATACTGGATGTCTTGGCGATCTCACGGGCAGTTTTAGTGGTTCCCTTTATTGCCGTGTTTCTGTGAACAGCCTGGCGGGGGATACCGCGCATGATATGGATGCCGAATTTAAGTCCCAGGGAATGAACGTATTCCGCGAGGGGCGCGAATCCCTTTCCGCCCTCTGCGGACGGGAAGCGCTCAACAGCGGGGACGAGCCTGGAATATTCGTCCATGCACAGCTCAGTGAACGGCTGGTACTCATGGTTCTTCGCGATAGGATTGCTCCACTGGATGTCAACAACGACGTACTGCCAGCCGTACTGCTTGAGGTGCTTTGCCATGAAGTCGGCGTTAGAGCGGACGGTAGCTTCGTTGACCGCTGCACCGTAGCAGTCCCAGCTGTTCCAGCCCATTGGGGGAGTCTTTACAAAAGAAATATCATTATTCATTGGTTTCCTCCTTGAAAATAAACGTTTACAAAGATGATTATATCATGAACCGCGATGTTTTTCAAGCGGTTATTTTGTCTTTTTGAAAAATGTCCGGTGTTTTTTTGCGAGCGGATATTATAATCGCTTTTTCAAAAAAGCACTTTACACGGCGCGAAAAAAGTGATATAATAAATCGTAAAGCCTTGATCGGCGCATTAAATTTCAGGAGGAATACAATTATGGGTATGACGATGACACAGAAGATCCTCGCAAAGCACGCAGGACTTGACAGTGTTGTTGAAGGCCAGCTCATAAGGGCTAAGCTGGACATGGTGCTCGGCAACGATATAACCAGCCCGGTCGCTATCAACGAATTTCAGAAGAACGGTTTCGACAGTGTGTTCGACCGCACGAAAATATCCCTTGTAATGGATCACTTCACCCCCAACAAGGACATCAAGGCTGCGAAGCAGTGCCAGCAGTGCCGCAACTTTGCAGATAAATACGATATCGTGAACTACTACGATGTAGGAAACGTGGGCATAGAGCACGCGCTCCTTCCGGAAAAAGGACTTGTAGTTCCGTCCGACTGCGTTATCGGCGCGGACAGCCACACATGTACATACGGAGCGCTCGGTGCATTCTCCACCGGCGTAGGCTCTACAGATATGGCTGCCGGAATGGCAACCGGTGAAGCTTGGTTCAAGGTACCCTCCGCTATCAAGTTCAACCTGACCGGCAAGCTCGGCAAGTGGGTATCCGGCAAGGATGTTATCCTGCACATCATCGGCATGATAGGTGTTGACGGCGCGCTCTACCAGTCGATGGAGTTCACCGGCGAGGGTCTGAAGAACCTCTCCATGGACGACCGTCTCTGCATGGCAAACATGGCTATCGAAGCAGGCGCAAAGAACGGTATTTTCGAGGTAGACGACGTTACCCTTGAGTACGTTAAGGGCAGGACCGACCGCAAGTTCGAGGTGTTCAAGGCTGACCCGGATGCGCATTACAACCGTGTTATCGACATCGACATGTCCACCATTCGCCCGACGGTTGCATTCCCGCACCTCCCCGAAAACACAAAGACCATCGACGAGATCGGCAAGATGGACAAGATAAAGATCGACCAGGTAGTAATCGGCTCATGTACCAACGGCAGGTACTCCGACCTTGAGGCTGCCGCTGCGGTAGTTAAGGGCAAGCACGTTGCAAAGGGCGTTCGCGCTATCGTTATCCCGGCCACTCAGAAGATATACCTCGACGCTCTGAAAAACGGACTGCTTGAGACATTCGTCGAAGCTGGCATGGTCGTTTCCGCGCCTACCTGCGGTCCCTGCCTTGGCGGCCACATGGGTATCCTTGCCCCGGGTGAGAGAGCTGTTTCCACCACCAACAGAAACTTTGTCGGCAGAATGGGCGACGTTACCTCCGAGGTATACCTTGCAAGCCCGGCGATAGCTGCGGCAAGCGCCCTGACAGGCTACATCTCTGACGTACAGGAATAAGGAGGTCACACAATGAAAGCACACGGAATCGTACATAAATACGGCGATAACGTAGATACAGACGTAATCATCCCGGCTCGTTACCTCAACACCGCAGACCACAAGGAGCTCGCGTCCCACTGCATGGAGGATATCGACAAGGATTTCGTAAATAAGGTTAAGCCCGGCGACATCATGGTCGCAAACCTCAACTTCGGCTGCGGAAGCTCCCGTGAGCACGCTCCCATCGCTATCAAGGAGAGCGGTATCGCTTGCGTTATCGCTTCCACTTTTGCAAGGATCTTCTATCGCAATTCCATCAACATCGGTCTGCCGATATTGGAATGCGATGAGGCCGCAAAGGACATCGACGCAGGCAACGAGGTTGACATTGATTTCGATACAGGCGTTATTACGAACGTGACAAAGGGTCACACATATCAGGCGCAGCCTTTCCCTGAGTTCATCAAGGAAATAATCAACAAGGGCGGACTTCTTAACTCGCTCAAGGGCTGAAATCGACTGGGGGCGGTTCTGTGATAATAAATATTCAGAACGTTCTGCGGACATCACAGCTTTCGCCCGATGTCCTCGCCGGGATCTCCGCAACGAGCGGCTATACCGCGCAGCTTGACGTATACTATTACCGCGACTGCATGAAACAGGCGCTGCTGACTGCCGTAGTCACTTGTGACAAAACAGTCCGCGGAGTCTGCGTGTGCAAGCGCTCGCTGATACCAGACAGCTGCGAGGTGGACTCCATCGTCATCGAGGATGATTTCCGCCATAAAGGGCTCGGAAAAAAGCTGCTGGCGCATTCGCTGAGGAACATGCGATCGCTGCGTATCAGGACTGCCTTTATCTGGGTGGACGACCGCAACAGCGAAGCGATCGAGTTTCTGACCGCTTTCGGATTCCAGCCGGATGGAAAGCGGCACGGCGGAAGATCGCGCCTTAAAATCGACATTTATTAGAGAGGTTTTTCTATGGAAAAGAATATCGCGGTTATAAAGGGCGACGGTATCGGCCCCGAGATCGTCACCGAGGCGATGAAAGTGCTGGACAAGGTAGCAACCAAGTTCGGCCACAAGTTTAATTACGAGCAGCTCCTTATGGGCGGCTGTTCCATCGACGCGAACGGCGTTCCGCTCACCGACGAAACGATAGAGCGCTGCAAAGCGTCCGACGCCGTGCTGATGGGAAGCATCGGGGGCGACACCACCAAGTCTCCGTGGTACAAGCTTCCTGCAAATCTGCGACCGGAGGCTGGTCTGCTGAAGATACGCAAGTCCCTGGGACTGTTTGCAAACCTGCGCCCTTGCCTGCTGTTCAGCGAGCTTGCTTCCGCATGCCCGCTCAAGACTGAGATAAGCGAAAAGGGATTTGACATGCTCATCATGCGTGAGCTGACCGGAGGTCTGTACTTTGGTGAGCGCCGCACCAGCGAAGTGGACGGCGTTATGACAGCAGTGGACACTCTGAGCTACAATGAAAAGGAGATCCGCCGTATCGCGATAAAGGCATTCGACGTAGCGATGAAGCGCCGCAAGAAGGTGACGAGCGTTGACAAGGCGAACGTGCTCGACAGCTCCAGACTTTGGAGAAAGGTAGTTGAGGAAGTAGCCAAGGATTATCCCGAGGTCAAGCTTGAACATATGCTGGTCGATAACTCCGCAATGCAGCTTGTAAAGGATCCTGCACAGTTCGACGTAATGGTAACTGAGAACATGTTCGGCGATATCCTCTCCGACGAAGCTTCCATGATAACAGGTTCCATCGGCATGCTTCCTTCCGCGAGCATGAACGAGACGAAGTTCGGTCTTTACGAACCGTCCGGCGGCTCCGCGCCTGACATCGCGGGTCAGAATAAGGCAAACCCGATCGCAACTATACTTTCCGCTGCGATGATGCTGCGCTATTCATTCGACATGAACGACGAGGCTGACGCAGTTGAGAACGCAGTACGCCAGACAATCAAGGACGGCTACCGCACCGGCGATATCATGTCCGACGGCATGAAGCTGCTTTCCTGCACTGAAATGGGCAGCAAGATTGCAGAGTACATCTGATGAATGACCTGAGCCGTGTTTTTGCACGGCTTTTGGGCTTTTCGCCGAAAATCTTTCCACATGGAGGGGTTTTCATGGTGATTACATTGAAATAACGCAAAACGGTTGCATTTGTATTAAATTTAGGTTATAATTAAGATAACGGTTTTTGAAAGGAGCATTTTTCGAAATGTACAGTGACATTGTAGATACCATCGGTTTCGTTGGCAAGTATGACAGCGAAGTTGCCGACGCTATGAACCTGGAGCTCAAGCGCCAAAAGAGAAACCTTGAGCTCATCGCCAGCGAGAACATCGTTTCTCCGGCAGTTATGGCTGCTATGGGCAGCGTTCTCACCAACAAGTACGCGGAGGGCTATCCCGGAAAGCGTTACTACGGAGGCTGCGAGGATGTCGATATCGTTGAGAACATCGCTATCGAGCGTGCGAAGAAGCTGTTCGGCGCAAAGTTCGCGAATGTCCAGGCGCACTCCGGCGCGCAGGCTAACACTGCGGTTTACGTTGCTCTGCTCCAGCCCGGCGATACCGTAATGGGCATGAGCCTTGCACACGGCGGTCATCTGACCCATGGTTCTCCCGTCAACATCTCCGGTAAGTTCTACAACTTCGTATCCTACGGCACCAACGACGATGGCTTCATCGACTACGAGGAGCTTTACAAGCAGGCTAACAAATGCAAGCCGAAGCTCATCGTTGCAGGCGCTTCCGCTTACCCGAGAGTTATCGATTTCCCGAAGCTTGCTTCCATCGCGAGAGCAGTAGGCGCTTACCTGATGGTCGATATGGCTCACATTGCAGGTCTGGTAGCTGCTGGTCAGCATATCAGCCCGGTTCCTTACGCTGATGTCGTTACAACTACCACCCACAAGACCCTTAGAGGTCCGAGAGGCGGTCTTATCCTCACCAACAACGAGTATATCGCAAAGAAGATAAACTCTGCTATCTTCCCGGGCGTTCAGGGCGGTCCGCTCATGCACGTTATCGCAGGTAAGGCAGTTTGCTTCGGCGAGGCGCTCAAGCCTGAATTCAAGGCTTACGGCGAGCAGATAGTAAAGAACGCAAAGGTACTTGCTGACACGCTTCTCGAAAAGGGCTTCAAGCTTGTATCCGGCGGCACTGACAACCACCTCATGCTGGTAGACCTCCGTCCGTTTGACATCACCGGCAAGGACCTCCAGAACAACCTTGACGAGTGCTACATCACCGTTAATAAGAACGCTATCCCGAACGACCCGCAGAAGCCTGCGCTGACTTCCGGCGTTCGTATCGGCACTCCGGCAGTCACCACAAGAGGTCTGAAGGAGGACGACATGCGCGTCATAGGCGAGTGCATCTACCTCGTTGCAAAGGATTTCGAGAGCAACAAGGAGAAGGTACGCGACATGGTAAATGAACTCTGCGCAAAGTACCCGCTCTACGAGTAATTGAACATATCCTCCCTTGCCGCAGGGCAGGGGAGGAATAATGGAACTACGGTTAGCATGGGCTATCAACAAACTGAATGATGAGGGAAAATACAAATGACAACTGTTAAGAATACAGAAGTTTTATATCAGAACTACAATTCCGTTGCTCCGCTTGGTCTTATCTGCATGAACGGCACCCAGGAACTCGGCGCGAAGATCAACAGCTACCTCGAGAGATGGGCTGACAGAAACGGCATGCCGCACGACGATTACATGATCGAGTGCCAGTGCCCGCGTTTCCAGTCCGGCGACGCCAAGGGACTTATCAAGAGCACCGTCCGCGGTAAGGATCTGTTTATCCTCGTAGACGTAGGAAACTACAGCTGCAAGTACAAGCTCTTCGACCAGGAGAACAGCATGTCCCCCGACGATCACTACATGGATCTCATGAGAATTATCCAGGCAGCAAGCGGTAAGCCCCACCGTATCAACGTCATCATGCCGCTTCTTTATGGCGGACGTCAGCACAGAAGAAGCTACCGCGAGTCCCTCGACTGCGCAGTTGCACTCCAGGAGCTCCAGAGAATGGGCGTTTCCAACGTTGTCACTGTTGACGCTCACGACCCGAGAGTTTGCAACGCAGTTCCGCTGATGGGCTTTGATAACGTAATGCCGTCCTATCAGGTGCTCAAGGCGATGTTCGCAGATTTCCCCGACCTTGTCGTTGACAAGGATCATTTCATGGTTGTCAGCCCGGACGAGGGCGCGCTCCAGAGAAACATGTTCTACGCTTCCGTAATGGGCGTTGACATGGGCATGTTCTACAAGCGCCGCGACTACTCCGTTATCGTTGACGGCAGAAACCCCATCGTTGCCCACGAGTACCTCGGAACCTCTGTTGAGGGCAAGGATGTGTTCGTTGCCGACGACATCATCTCCTCCGGCGAATCCATGCTGGACATCGCAAAGGAGCTCAAGGCACGCAAGGCTAAGAGAATGTTCGCATACGCGACCTATCCGATATTCACAAAGGGTCTTGAAAAGTTCGACGAAGCATACGAAAAGGGTCTCATCCACGGCGTATTCGGCACCAACCTGACTTACCGCACGCCGGAGCTGCTCAAGCGCCCGTGGTTCAAGGAGGTCGATGTTTCCAAGTACCTCGCGTACTTCATCGCGTCCATCAACCATGACACCTCCATCAGCAACGTTATCGACCCGCACGAGAAGATAAAGGCGCTACTGAGAGAGCACAGAGGTCTTTAATATGCCCTTAGCAGACAGAATACGCCCCGCCACATTGTCCGATGTGGTGGGGCAATCCCATCTGATAGGAAAAAACCGCCCGCTCACGAAAATAATCGAGAGCGGACGTATTCCCAACATGATATTCTACGGACCCTCCGGCGTCGGTAAGACCACCGTTGCAAGGATAATCGCGGATTCCGCGAACATGCGCCTGCACAAGCTGAACGGAACTAACGCTTCCACCGCCGACATCAAGAGCATCGTGTCTGAAGTCGACACATTCCTCGGCTGCAACGGGATATTGCTCTACCTTGACGAGATTCAGTACCTGAACAAGAAGCAGCAGCAGAGCCTGCTGGAATACATCGAGGACGGCAGCATTACGCTGATAGCGTCCACCACCGAGAATCCGTATTTCTACGTCTACAACGCGATACTGTCCCGGAGCACGGTGTTCGAATTCAAGCCGGTTCAGCCAACTGAGCTTGAAAAAGCTATCCGCCGTGGATTTGCCCTGATGACGGAGGAAACAGGCGTTGAATACCATCTCAATGATGACGCGGTACGTTACATCAGCCGCGGCTGCGGGGGGGACGTGCGCAAATCGTTGAATACGGTGGAGCTGTGCGCGCTGACCTGCACTGATGGCAAAATAACGCTTGACCTCGCACAGGAGCTGACCCAGCGAAGCAACATGCGCTACGACCGCGACGGCGACCAGCATTACGACCTGCTGTCCGCGCTGCAAAAATCCATTCGCGGCTCGGATGAAAACGCCGCGCTGCATTATGCTGCACGGCTCATCGAGGCGGGAGACATTATTTCTCTTTCGCGGCGGCTGCTTGTTATCGCGAGCGAGGATATCGGACTTGCCTACCCGCAGGCAGCGATGATAACCAAAGCGTGCGTGGATAACGCGATGCAGCTCGGTCTGCCAGAAGCGCGGATACCGCTTGCACAGGCGGTTATAATGCTCGCTACGTCACCGAAGTCAAACAGCGCAGAAAAAGCGATAGACGCGGCTCTCGCGGACGTCCGGAACGGGCAGTCCTACGATTTTCCGCGTCAGTTGCAGAATGTTCATTGCGATGGCGAGGGAGCTGCGGTCAAGGGTCAGCACTATCTGTACCCGCACGATTACCCCAACCATTGGGTAAAGCAGCAGTATCTCCCCGACCCGCTGAAAGACCGCGTCTACTACGAGTACGGGGAAAATAAGCTGGAAACTGCCGCCAAGGAATACTGGAGCAGGATCAAAAAATAGTTTCGATAAGCTTCGGCGATTCCTCGCTGGAATACTTCCAGCGGTCGATGTGCCCGGAAGAAAGAAAATACCTCAGCTCATTGTCGCGATACGTTTCGGTTGACGTATTAACGATGATGAGCTTTATTTTCATCTTCTCGGGATTTATAGCCTTTATGTAGACGCTCGCGCAGTCGTTGACGTGAACGCCCTCTCGAAGCTCTGCAAGACCCGCAAGGTTAGGCGTGAGCTCCACAAAGACACCGTATTCCTCAATGGAACGCACGATTCCGGTCACAGTTTCTCCGGGCTCAAACATGGATGCGTTTTCCTGCCAGGTACCAAGAAGTTCCTTATGGGAAAGACATATCCTGCCGTTTTCAATGGATTTAACGACAACGTGGATATTCTGCCCTAGAGAGAATCTGTCCTTAGGGTGAGTTATCCTTGAAACGGATATCATGTCGATAGGGATAAGCGATGGGATGCCGCACCCAACATCGACAAAGCAGCCGAACGGTTCCAGATGAGTTACACGCGCGGGGATGATATCACCTGGTTCAAGCGTGGAAAGGTACTCGTTCATGCACCTTTCCTGTGCCATCCTCCTTGAAAGGACCGCGTAGGTCTCGCCGTTCTCGTTTTCACTGAAACCAGTGATAACAAAGGACACCGGCTTGTTGACCCGGGAGATAAGCGCGATATCCTTGGTTGTTCCCTCGGCGATACCGAGGGCGCCCTCCTCACGGGGGATAAAGCCTTTCATACAGCCGAGGTCGAGGATAAGGTTGTGGTGACTGTCGCATACAATGCAGGGGGCTTCCAGGATTTTACCGGAAGTCATGCAATCGCTGAGGGTGTAGTAAGACAGCAGGGAACTCCTGTTGTCAGCGGTGCCGATAAGGCAGCCTTCAGGCAGATACTCTGTCATTTTGTACCTCCAGATAGATTTTTTTCTGTAAATAATATGTTGCTGCTTGCGTAATTATTCAAACGGTTCAGGATATTTATACAGTTACTTCATATGCTTTTTTATACATCGGCTGTGAAAGCTGTGAGAATATGTAAGGATATAGTTTGAAATACACTCCTGTGTTTTCACAGGAGTGTATTGTAATATCAAGCTTCGGGAGCCATCAGGCGTACCATTACCGCCTTCTGTGCGTGGAGTCTGTTCTCGGCCTCGTCAAAGATCTCGTTAGCATGCTGCTCGAAAACCTTTGCAGTGATCTCCTCCTCGCGGTGGGCAGGCAGGCAGTGCATTACCATCGCGTCGGACTTTGCGGACGCCATAACGGTGTCGTTGATCTGGTAGCCCTTGAAAATCTGGCGGCGCTTTGCGGCCTCTTCCTCCTGACCCATGGAAGCCCAGACGTCAGTGTAGACAACATCAGCGTCAGCGGCAGCCTCAACGGGATCGTTCACAATCTGGAACTTTCCGGGGTACTGCTTAGCGAAATCAATGATGGTCTGATCGGGATAATAACCCTCCGGGCAGCCGAGAGATACGCTCATGCCGACTTTGAGTGCGCCTACGGTCAGGGAGTTAGCCATGTTGTTGCCATCGCCGATGTAGCAGAACTTCAGACCGTCGAGCTTGTTCTTGTGCTCGCGTACAGTCTGGAGGTCAGCCAGCACCTGGCAGGGGTGGCAGTAATCAGTAAGACCGTTGATTATCGGAATGGAGCCGAATTCGGCGAGGTCCTCGACTTCCTTCTGAGCGAAAGTACGGATCATGATACCGCTGAGGTAGCGTGAGAGAACGCGCGCGGTATCCTGAACGGGCTCGCCGCGTCCTATCTGGAGGTCGCGGGAGGACAGGAACAGAGCCTGACCGCCGAGCTGGTACATACCGGTTTCAAAGGAAACACGAGTTCTGGTGGAGGACTTCTGGAATATCATGCCGAGGGTCTGACCCTTGAGGTAGTTATGGGGAATGCCGTGCTTCAGTTCGTACTTGAGCTGGTCGGCAAGGTTGAGGATGTCGATGATCTCCTCAGTGCTGAGATCAAGCAGCTTTAATAAATGCTTCATAGTTGATTCCTTTCATTATGCGTTCAGCAGACCGAGCAGGATCTCCAGACCCTTGTCGATCTCATCATAGGTGATGGTAAGCGGCGGCAGCAGACGAATCTTCGTCTTTGCAGTCAGTAGCAGCAGCCCCTTATCGAGCGCAGCCCTGACAACATCTCCGGCTTTCTTGTTCTTCAGCTCGATGCCGATCATCAGACCCATTCCGGAAACGGAAGCTACCTCGGGGGAGGTGAGCAGCTTTTCGCGGATATACTTGCCCTTTGCTGCGACCTCATCGAGGAAACCGGGCTTATTCACGGTTTCGAGGACAGCAAGACCGCCCGCGCAGGAAATCGGATTCCCGCCGAAGGTGGAGCCGTGCGTACCAGCGGTCAGCACCTTTGCGCACTTCTCGCCGGAAAGGCAGACGCCTATCGGAACACCGCCCGCAAGTCCCTTTGCCAGGGTAGTCAGGTCAGCTTTCTTCCCGAAATTGTCGCCGGCGAGGAACTTGCCGGTTCTGCCGACGCCGGTCTGGACCTCGTCAGCGATGGTGAGGACGTCCTTTTCAGCGCAGAGCCTGAAGATCTCATCAACGAAATCCTGCTGGAGCGCCATAACGCCGCCCTCGCCCTGGATGTACTCGAACATTACGGCGCAAACGGTGTTGTCGAGCTTTGCACGGAGATCCTCGATGTTGTTCGCTTCAACGTTGATAAAGCCCTCAACGAACGGGAAGAAGTAATTGTGGAACACGTCCTGACCGGTCGCGGAAAGTGTGCAGAGCGTTCTTCCGTGGAAACTGTTGACCAGGGTGATGATGTTGCTTCTGCCCTTGCCGTACTTGTCGAAGCTGTACTTACGCGCGATTTTGATAGCGCATTCGTTAGCTTCCGCGCCGGAGTTGCCGAAGAACATATCTGTATAGCCGGCAGTTTCACACAGAGACTTTGCGAAATCTGCCTGGACCTTTGTGTAGTAGTAATTTGAGGTGTGCTGTATCTTGTGAGCCTGGTCGCAGATAGCCTTTACCCAGTTTTCGTTGCAGTAGCCGAGGGAGTTTGTTCCGATACCGCTGCCGAAATCTATGTACTGCTTGCCGTTCTCATCGACAGCTTCTCTGCCGGAGCCGCTGTCAAGAACCAGGTCGTACCTGCCGTAGCTCGGCATTACATATTTGTTGAATTGTTCTATAGTACTCATATTGACCTCTTACGGAATTATCATCGTGCCTGCACCTATATCGGTGAGAAGCTCGATGAGTATGGAGTGCGGAATACGTCCGTCGATGATGTTTGTTTTCTTTACGCCGCGGCGTACCGCCTCAACGCAGCAGTCTATCTTCGGGATCATGCCGCCGGAGATGATGCCCTGATTCTTGAGGTAGGGGACCTCGCTTACGCCGACGACCCTGATGAGGGTGCTGTCGTCGTCCTTGTCCTCGAGCAGACCCTTGATATCGGTCAGGAGGATAAGGTTTGCCGCGCCCATTTCAGCCGCGATACGTGCCGCTGCTGTATCAGCGTTGATATTGAAAACCTCGCCGTTCTTTCCGGTGGCAACAGTCGATACGACCGGGATATAACCGTTGTTGAGCGCAGTCATGATGGGATCGGGATTGATCGAGGTGATATCACCGACGTAACCGAGGTCGGGATTCAGCTGCTTTGCCCTGATAAGGTCGCCGTCCAGACCGCACAGCCCCATAGCCTTGCCGCCCGCCCGCTGGAGCAGCTGCACGAGGTCTTTGTTGACCTTGCCCGCGAGCACCATCTGAACGATGTCGATGGTCTCCTCATCGGTGTAACGCAGTCCGTTGACGAACTCGCTCTGCTTGTTGATCTTCTTGAGCATTGCGTTGATCTCAGGACCGCCGCCGTGAACCAGCACTACCTTGATACCGACCAGCGAAAGCAGGACGATATCCTGCATAACTGCCTGCTTGAGGGTCTCGTTAGTCATGGCGTTGCCGCCGTATTTCACAACAACCACCTTGTCGTTGTATTCCTGAAGATAGGGGAGCGCCTCGACCAGCGCGTTAGCCCGTATATCGTAATCTATCTGCATTTCTTTTGCTCCTTCTGCTCCTTATGTGCGGTATTCCGCGTTTATCTTTACATACTCAAAGGTAAGGTCGCAGCCCCACGCGATTGCTTCGCCCTCGCCGCAGTGCAGGTCAACAAGGACCTTTATTTCCTCCTCGGAGAGTATTTCGGAAGCAGCCTCCTCGGAGAAACTTACGCCTGCGCCGTTGGTGCAGACTGTTACTTTGCCCTTTGCGCTCGCGAGCTCAACAGAGACTTTGGCGATGTCGAAATCAGCCTTAGCGTAGCCTATAGCGCAGAGGATACGTCCCCAGTTGGCGTCAGCAGCGAACATAGCCGCCTTTACAAGGCTGGAGGAGATAACGGACTTTGCAACGATCTTCGCGGTATTCTCGTCGGGGGCGCCCTTAACGATGCACTCGAGCAGCTTGGTAGCGCCCTCGCCGTCCCGTGCGGTTTCCCTTGCGAGGTTCATCATTACGGCGTACAGCGCGTTTTCGAACTTCTCGTAGTTGGTGTCCTCGGCGATGATCTCGGGATTCTTCGCGAGACCGCTGCTCATGAGGATGAGCGTATCGTTAGTGGATGTGTCGCCGTCCACGCTCACCATGCTGTAGGTGAGGGAATTCACCTTGCGGAGCGCCTTTTCGAGCAGCTCGCGGCAGATAGCAACGTCAGTGGTGATGAATCCGAGCATGGTAGCCATGTTCGGAGCGATCATTCCGCTGCCCTTGGAGATACCGCCGACATGGCACTTCCTGCCCTCTATCTCGAATTCAACGGCGATCTCTTTCTTGCGGGTGTCGGTGGTCATGATAGCCTCGCAAGCCTCGCTGCTCTTTTTGGAGGAAAGCTCCTTTGCGAGGGTAGGAATGCGTGCCTTTATCGGCTTGATGGAAAGCGGCTGACCGATAACTCCGGTGGAGCCTACAAGTACATCGTTTGCGTCGATGTCCAGAGCTTCCGCAGTCAGTTCGCACATCTGCTCGGCGATCTCAATACCGTTTTCGTTGCAGGTGTTCGCGTTGCCGGAGTTCACGATGACCGCCTGTGCGTAGCCGTCCTGGAGGTGCTTCTTTGTAACGTAGATCGGAGCGCCCTTTACCTTGTTAGTGGTGTAAAGAGCCGCAGCCTTGCAGCGCTCTGCGCAGTAGATCATCGCGAGGTCGCGCTTGGTTGTATTGCCAGCCTTTATTCCGGCGATGACGCCTGCTGCGGTGAAACCCTCGGCAGCACAAACGCCGCCGTCAACAAATTCGTAGCCTTCAAATTTAACCATTTTTATGTACCTTACAGCAGACCGGTGGTCTCGTCAATGCCCATCATAATGTTGAGGCACTGTACCGCCGCGCCGCTTGCTCCCTTTCCTAGATTGTCAAGTCTTGAGCAGAGTATCAGCCGGTCGTCATTTCCGTTGACGAAAAGCTGCATCATATTTGTGCCGCTGAGATCGTTCGCGCTGAGGAATCCATCCTCCGGAGCGCCCTCGGGCATTACCTTTACGAAATTCGCACCTGCGTAGTACTCCGCAAGAGACTTTCGAACATCGTCAGCAGAATACTTCTTCGTAAGTAATCTGGTGTGCAGCGGAAGAGAAACCACCATGCCACTGAAATAGTCGCAGACCAGCGGGTTGAACGCCGGAGCGTACTCCAGACCGCATATCTTCTGCATTTCGGGGAGGTGCTTGTGCTGCTGGGTCAGCGCGTACTGACGGGGACTGTCGAAGCCAACGGGGCGGTCATCGCTCTCGTAGACTGCGATAGCTTTCTTGCCAGCGCCGCTGTAACCTGAGACCGCGTGAACGCTAACGGGGTAGTCAGCCGGCATGATGCCGAGCTTTACCAGCGGGTAAACCATTGAAATGAACCCACTCGCGTAGCAGCCGGGAACCGCAGTCCTTGCGGAGTTCGCGATCTTCTCGCGGAAGTCCTTCCCAAGCTCCGGGAAGCCGTAAGCCCAGTCGGGATTAGTTCTGTGCGCGGTGGAAGCGTCGATAATGCGGGTATTGCTGCCCTCTGCGAGAGCTACAGCTTCGCGGGCTGCGGCGTCCGGCAGGCAGAGGAACGTGAAATCCGCGCTGTGGATGAGTTTGCGGCGCTCGTCCGCGTCCTTGCGCTTGTCCTCGTCGATACGGAGCAGCTCTATATCGGAGCGGTTCTTGAATCGCTCAAGTATTTTAAGACCGGTCGTGCCTTCCTGACCGTCGATGTATACCTTAACCATTGCAAAGTTCCTCCAGTTTCTTTCTGGTAAGCTCGATCTGCTTCTTTACGCTCTCCGGAGCGGGGCCTCCGAAGGACTTTCTCTCACGGACGCAGGTGTCAAGGCTGATAGCTTCGTAAACGTCGTCGGTGAAGAGATCGCTCTGCTTCTGATAATCGGCGAGCGGAAGCTCCTCGAGGGTTGTTCCGAGCTCGATACAGTGAGCAACGAGACCGCCGGTGATTTTATACGCGGTACGGAACGGCATGCCCTTTTTAACGAGGTAGTCAGCGCAGTCGGTCGCGTTGATGAAGCCCTTTGCGGCGGCTTTTCGCATGTTGTCCTTGTAGAGCGTCATTGTCTCAAGCATAGGGATGAACGTAGTCAGGCAGAGCTTGAGATTGTCTACTGCGTCAAAAATAGCTTCCTTATCTTCCTGCATATCCTTGTTGTAGGCGAGGGGCAGACCCTTCATCATGGCAAGGAGGGTCATGTTGTCGCCGATAACGCGGGCAGTCTTGCCGCGGATAAGCTCGGTAACGTCCGGGTTCTTCTTCTGCGGCATAATGCTGGAGCCGGTGGAGAAGCGGTCGGAAAGCTCTATAAACTTGAATTCCCAGCTGCACCACATGATGATCTCCTCGGAGAAGCGGGAGAGGTGCATCATGCAAATGGAGATAGCGCTTGCAAGTTCAATGCAGAAATCGCGGTCGGAAACGCCGTCGAGGGAGTTCACCATCGGAGCTTCCATGCCGAGAAGCTCAGCGGTGCGGTCGCGGTTGATGTGGTAGGTAGTTCCAGCTAGAGCGCAGCTTCCCAGCGGTGAAACGTTCATGCGGCGCAGGGTGTCGTCAAATCTCTCGATGTCGCGCAGGAGCATCTGTGCATACGCCATCATGTGATGACCGAACGTGATGGGCTGTGCGCGCTGGAGGTGCGTGTAACCAGGCATGATCGTTTCTGTGTTCTCATCAGCGATGTTGCAGAGCACCTTAACGAGCGATACGACAAGCTCGCGAAGCTCCTTTATAGCGTCTCGGAGATACAGACGGATGTCAAGCGCGACCTGGTCGTTTCTCGAACGTGAGGTGTGCAGGCGCTTTCCCACGTCGCCAAGGCGCTTTGTAAGCTCCGCCTCGATGAACATGTGGATGTCCTCCGCCGTCATGTCGAACTGGAGCTTGCCGCTTTCGATGTCCGCGAGTATCTCTTTAAGTCCGCCGATAAGCTCCAGGCTGTCGCTCATGCTGATTATGCCCTGTTCGCCGAGCATGGTCGCGTGGGCAATGCTGCCCTCGATATCCTGTTTGTACATTCTTCCGTCGAAAGCGATAGAAGAATTGAACGCGTTAACTCTGCTGTCCACGCCCTGTGAGGAACGCCCAGCCCACATCATTTCTGCCATAAAACTACCTCGTTTTTATTTTCCTGATAAAAGACTTTAAGAGCGGAAAGGCTGAACTTCCCGCTCTTAACATCAGCCGTAAAATTACTTCTTGTTTCTCTCAGCGTCCAGGAGTGCCTTTACATGGATAGGCAGACCGAACAGGTTGATGAAGCCTGCGGAATCCTTCTGGTCGTAAACGTCGTCCTCGTCGAAGGAAGCGAAATCTCTGCTGTACAGAGTGTCAGGGGATGTAACGCCTGCGTTGATGATGTTGCCCTTGTAGAGCTTCAGCTTAACGTCGCCGTTAACGGTCTCCTGGGTCTTGTTTACGAATGCGTCCATAGCTTCGCGCAGGGGAGTGTACCACTGACCGTTGTATACGATGTCAGCGTACTTCTGAGCCAGGCCAGCCTTGTAGTGCTGAGTTTCCTTGTCGAGAGTGATGGTCTCCAGCACTTCGTGTGCGTGGTAGAGGATAGTTCCGCCAGGGGTCTCATAAACACCTCTGGACTTCATGCCGACCAGACGGTTCTCAACAACGTCGTACAGACCGATACCGTTCTCGCCGCCGAGCTTGTTCAGGGTCTTGATGAGCTTAACGCCGTCCATCTTCTCGCCGTTGAGAGCGGTGGGGATACCCTTTTCAAAGTGGATGGTAACATAGGTGGGCTTGTCAGGAGCCTGCTCAGGGGATACGCCGAGTTCCAGGAAGCCAGGCTTGTTGTACTGCGGCTCATTAGCGGGATCCTCGAGGTCGAGACCCTCGTGGGAGAGGTGCCACAGGTTCATATCCTTGGAGTAGTTGGTCTCACGGGTGATCTTGATCGGGACATTATGAGCCTCCGCATATTCGATCTCCTGCTCACGGGACTTGATGTTCCAGATTCTCCAGGGAGCGATGATCTGCATTTCAGGAGCGAGCGCCTTGATGGTCAGCTCGAAACGAACCTGGTCGTTGCCCTTACCGGTGCAGCCGTGGCAGATAGCGTCAGCGCCTTCCTTGCGAGCGATCTCAACGATACGCTTAGCGATAGGAGGACGTGCGAAAGAAGTACCGAGCAGATAGCCCTCGTACTTAGCGCCAGCCTTGAGGGTCGGGAAGATGAAGTCGTTTACGAACTCATCCTGGATATCCTCGATGTACAGCTTGGAAGCGCCGGTTTTCTTAGCTCTTTCCTCAAGACCTACGATCTCGGAATCCTGACCTACGTTACCTGCTACGCAGATGACCTCGCAGCCGGGATATGTTTCGTGCAGCCAGGGGATAATAATTGATGTGTCGAGACCGCCGGAGTATGCCAGAACGATCTTTTTGATTTCCTTTGCCATGATTTTTATTCTCCTTTACGACATTTCAGCCCATAAAAGGTTGATTAATTTTTACAATCTTTATTATACTCATTTTCCGTCGTTTGTCAAGTGGAAAAATACCGTGTCACGAATAATATGCACAAATTTCATAAATATTCGAATATTTTTATGCATTCCAAATAAACAAGCGACGGTACCATGCCGTTTTGATATTTCACAAATGAATATCAAATGAATATTATACATCAGACAAATTTATTATCGTAATATGTCGCAGAAAAAACACTTGACAAAAGCGGCGTTCATGTTTATAATATAATCATGAACGCGCACCTGATATGAACATCATATGCTTAAATTAGGAGGAAACCACAATGAAAATGAGCGAGAAGCTTGAGATAATGCTCAGCAGGAAACGTATCAAAAAGACAGACTTTGCGCACAGCGTTGGGATAACCTACCGTGCGTTTGCAAACTATCTTAATGGTACACGTAGCCCGCGTCCCGACACATTGAAAAAAATGGCTGACCAGCTTCAGCTTTCTCCAGAATTTCTCAGGGACGACGACCAGGAACTTGAGCTGACCCTTGAGGAGCAGTTCATTCGCCGTATCAGCGCGAGTGAAGCGGACAAGGCGCAGGCGGCGCAGTTCCTCGCGCAGTCCCGTGGGTTGTTCGCCGGGAATGGACTTATGCCCGAAGATAAGGAGCAGCTGATGAAATGCCTCATGGAAATATATGAGGATTCCCGAAAGAATACCGGTGAATGATGGACAGGATAATAAGCCTTGCAGAGCAGGTGCGCACCGAATATGGCGGCAGGAATATCTTCCAGACCGCCGAAAATTCCGGCGCGACGGTCTGGTTTAGGGAGCTCGGCTCGCTGAAAGGCTTTTACCTGTTCGAAAACAACAAGCGCTACATTATAATCAACAAATCGCTCGACAAGCTGTTACAACAGACGGTATGCGCTCACGAATTCGGTCATGATATGCTACATCGTGAGCTGTCCGCAGGCGGGATAAGGGAAAGCACGCTGTTCCTTGCCTCCAACAAGACGGAGCGCGAGGCGAATCTCTTTGCAGCGGAGATACTCCTTACAGATAAGGAGACGCTTTCCGTGATGGATTACTGTACGACGCTGGACGACGCCGCTTTCGAGCTGGGGGTAGTTCCGCCGATACTTGCGTACAAGCTGGAGCTTCTTAATTATAAAGGGTATGATTTCAACCTGACCGAAACAGCGAGCGATTTTCTGAAATAAATGCCCTGAAAGGAAGATAATTTTGGATATCAAACAAACATTAGAGCGGCTGACTGGCTCTGTCGGAGTTTCCGGCGCGGAAAACGGCGCGTGCGAAACCGCTCTGGAGCTTCTCCGGGAATATATTACTGACGCTGAGTGCGATCCATTCGGCAACGTAACGGCTGTGATAAGCTCAGGCGAGCCGTCGGCTCCTACGCTTATGCTGGACGCCCATATCGACCAGATAGGGTTCATCGTGTCCTATATTGACGGGGACGGATTCCTCAAGGTCGGAGCATGCGGCGGTCCGGACATGCGCATAATGCTGGCGCAGAGCGTCACGGTTCACGGCGTGCGCGATATACGCGGCGTAGTTTCCACACTGCCGCCGCATGTTTCCAGCGACCATTCCAAAGCGCCGGAGGTAGGCGATATCTCCATTGATATCGGGCTGAGCAGGGAAGATGCTGAAAAGCTCGTCCCACTCGGAAGCCGGGTTACGGTGGATTCCGCATTCAGGGAACTTTCAGACGGCGTTGTTTCAGCGCCATCGGTGGACGACCGCAGCGGCGTCTGCGCTATTCTGTACGCGCTGGAGCTTCTGCGCGGCAGAAAGCTGCGCTATGACCTCGCGGTGTGCTTTTCCGCTCAGGAGGAGACCGGCGAGCGCGGCGTAAAAGGAGCGGCATTCCGCCTGAAGCCGGATGAAGCTATCGCAGTAGACGTATCCTTCGGCAGAACTCCCGACAGCGTTCTGCACGAAACGGCTACGCTCGGCAGCGGAGTGATGATAGGCTATTCTGCGGCGCTTGACCGTGGGATGTCAGACGCGCTGAAATCAACGGCGATACAGAACAGCATTCCTTATACGATTGAAGTAATGCCGTCCTCCACCGGAACAAACGCAGACAGCATCGCGATAAGCAGATCAGGCGTGAAATGCTGCACGCTATCTATCCCGATACGTTACATGCACACGCCGATCGAAACTGTAAAGCTGTGCGACATCGAAAGCACGTCAAAACTCATATGCGAATATGCAGCCGGAGGTGACGCGAGATGACCGACAGACTACTTGAGATTTCAGCCCTGGACGGGACTTCCGGAGACGAGGGCGCAGTCCGCGAATATATCCTGTCTCACATAAAAAAAGCGGACAGCATAACGACCGATAACCTAGGGAATCTCCTGGTTTACAGAAAAGGCAGGAAAACTCCGAAAAACCGCATAATGTTCGCGGCTCACATGGACGAGGTCGGATTCATGATAACCGATATCACTAGCGACGGATTTCTCAGATTCGGAGCAGTCGGCGGTATCGATCCTCGCGTTGTACTTGGACGCGCGGTGCGTTTCAAGAACGGTACACGGGGAGTTATCGGCACAAAGGCAGTCCACCAGCAGAGCGCCGATGAGCGGAAAAAAGCTCCGGATTTCGACAGCCTGCTTATTGATATCGGCGCTGAAAATGCCGAGGAAGCTGAAAAGCGCGTTTCCCGCGGCGACTGCGCGGTGTTCGATTCAGACGCATTCGTGTTCGGAAACGGCTTCGTGAAAAGCAAAGCGATTGACGACCGCGCGGGCTGCCTTATCATGCTCGACATGATAAACGGCGACCCCGAATACGACGCATGGTATGCGTTCACAGTCCAGGAGGAGGTCGGCACGCGCGGCGCAAAGGCGGCTGCGTTCACAATTGAGCCGGATATTGCGGTCGTGCTTGAAACGACCACAGCCTGCGACATAGCGGATACTTCCGGCGCCAAGCGCGTCTGCGAGCTTGGAAAGGGCTGCGTAGTATCCTATATGGATCGTGCAACGATATACGACCGGGAACTGTATCAGCTTGCGAGGAGCACCGCAGACCGACTCGGCATCGCTAACCAGACAAAGACGCTCATCGCGGGCGGAAACGACAGCGGAGCTATCCACGTCAGTCGTGGCGGAGTACGCACCTGCGCGCTGTCCGTACCGTGCAGGTATTTGCATTCCCCGGCGTGCGTTATAAAGGAGAGCGACTTCGAAGCGACCGCCAGACTGGCGGAAGCGGTCCTGAGCGCGTTTGCAGAGCTGTGACGGAGCGGGTATACAATGCGGAGCGGCTCTCCGGACTTCCGGAGCACGGGGTTGAAGCGCTGAAAATCCGGGCGCTTTTCAATGCCTACGGCGGGAGCTACGACTTTTGCAGATTCTTCCGGCAGGATGATACCTACCTTGCCGGACTTGACGGCTCGTTTGTTATTTCCGACGGCGCGGGAACTGACTGGGAGGAGCTTGCGGAGTTCCTCAACATGCACGGGTTCACGGATATTTTCTGCTCCGAAAGGGCGGGGGAGAAGCTGCAAAATACCTGCAATGCGGAGTTCACCAGGGTGAATCTTATGGAGCTGACAGCGCCGCCGGGAAGTCTTGAGGCAGTCCCCGAATGCTCCCCGTCGGAAGCGTGGAAAATCATCTCGACAAGGTTCCCGATAGAATTCGAGCCGTGGTATCTTGACATTTCCCACAGGGTAAGGCACGGAGTTTCGAAGTGCGTTTCGGACGGCAAAGCTGCTCTGGTGATACAACATTCTATCAAAGGCGAAACGCTGATATCCCAGGTCGCGGTACTGCCGGAGCAGGAATGCAAAGGGTACGCCAGCGGGCTGGTACGCTCAGTGTGCGCGTCCGTCGGCGGTACATTACAGGCGATATGCGAGGACAGACTAACGGGATTTTATGAGAAAAGCGGTTTCATGCGCAGAGAGTTCAAATACTGCGGCGTAAGGAGCTGACGGAGGAAAAATGAAAACAGGAAACACCAACTGGTCGCAGTCGGTCACTGCGGTTGTGATCCACAACGGAAAAGTGCTGTTGTCGCGGCATACATACGGCGCCGGAAAGGGCAGGCTGATAATCCCCGGAGGGTACCTTAACCACGGAGAAATGCCCAGGGAAGCACTGATCCGCGAATATCTTGAGGAAACTGGCGTGCTGATAGAGCCCCGGGAGCTTATAGGAGTGCGGTTCAACCTGCGGGACTGGTACGCGGCGTTTCGTGCGGATTACGTTTCCGGCGAACCGCATTCCGACCGCGACGAAAACAGCGAAGTGCTGTGGATGGACGTAAATGAAGCGCTGACCCGCGATGACGTCCCCGACCTGACGAAAAAGCTGATAACCTGCGCGCTATCCGGCGGCGGATTCGGCAAGGTGGATTACACGGGCGTTGAGCCGCCATACGAACTGTTTGGAGCAGAATAAAGCAAACACCTCCGGTTGGAATGACCGGAGGTGTTATTTTTTATGCCTTGTTCATAGTGGTGATGACAGTCCGCATTGCGTCGAGCGGCTTCTCGCCCTTGTTCAGCGTGACGCGGATGTGTCCCTTACCGGAAGGCTCCAGCCTGAGCCGGTCGGAGTACACATCAGAAAGCGCCGCGATTTTCTCCATATCGAATTTGGAAAGGTAGAAAATCAGGTCGTTCTTCATCTGGCTTATCTCGGTGATGTTGCAGGCACTCGCCATGTTGCGCAGTCTTGCGACCTCGATAAGTCCGATGACCGATTTGGGCGGGTCGCCGTAGCGGTCGATGAGCTCGTCTGTTACGTCTGTGCTATCCTCGTCGGTCTGTATTTTGGCTATCTTGCGGTAGCAGTCAACGCGCTGCGCCTGGTTGGAAATGTAGTCCTCCGGGATAAACGCGTCTATCTTGATATCCACAAGACATTCTTCCTTGTGGACGTCCTTTTCGCCGCGCTCCTCACGGACTGCCTCGTCAAGCAGTTGCAAATACATATCGTATCCGACATTTGCAAGGTGCCCGGACTGACTTGCTCCCAGGATACTGCCCGCGCCGCGTATCTCAAGGTCGCGCATTGCAATGCGGAATCCACTGCCGAACTGCGTGAATTCGCGGATAGCGTCGAGCCGCTTCTGCGATATCTCCGAAAGCACCTTACCGCGCTGGAACGTGAAATATGCATACGCGCGCTTGTTGGTTCTGCCGACGCGTCCGCGAAGCTGATGGAGCTGTGCCAGTCCCATGTAGTCGGCGTTCTCGATTATCAGCGTATTTACGTTAGGCACGTCAACGCCGGTCTCAATAATAGTGGTGCAGACCAGCACATCAAGGTCGCCGTCCAGCAGCTGCCGCCATATCTCAAGCATTTGTTCTTCAGACATCTTGCCGTGCGCAACTCCGACGCGCGCTTCCGGAATGAGTGTGCGTATCTTCTCAGCGCAGCTATATATAGAGTCAATACGGTTGTGGATATAGTATACCTGACCGCTGCGGCGCAGTTCCTTCTGGATAGCCTGCATAACGATACCCCAGTCATGCTCCATGACGTAAGTGGTTATAGGCTGTCTGTCCTGGGGAGGCTCGTCGATAACGGACATGTCGCGGATACCGCTCATCGCCATGTTGAGCGTGCGGGGGATAGGCGTAGCCGAAAGCGTCAGCACATCCACTCCGGCGAACATCTCCTTGAATTTCTCCTTGTGGGCAACGCCGAAACGCTGCTCCTCGTCAATGATAACAAGCCCGAGATCCTTGAATTTGATGTCGTCCTGGATGATACGGTGAGTGCCTATCAGGATATCAATGCTGCCTGCTTTCAGCCTGCGGAGTATTTCCCGCTGCTCTGCGGGGGTCTTGTGGCGGGAGAGAAGCGCTACGTTTATCGGGAATCCCTCCATACGGTTGCAGCAGGTCTGGAAATGCTGCCATGCAAGCACAGTAGTCGGCACAAGTATAGCGCACTGCTTGCCGTTTTCGGCACATTTGAACGCGGCACGGAGCGCTACCTCAGTCTTTCCGAAGCCGACATCGCCGCAAAGCAGACGCTCCATCGGGACGGGCTTCATCATGTCTGCCTTGATCTCATCTATGCAGCGCAGCTGGGAACTGGTTTCGATGTAGTTGAAGTGAGCCTCGAAATCGTCCTGTAGTGAATCGTCCGGCGGGAACTCATACCCCTTGCTCTTCATGCGGCGGGAGTAAAGCTCAATAAGCTCTGATGCCATCTCCTTGGCCGCCGCTTTCGCCTTTGCCTTGGATTTCTGCCACTGGTCGGAGTTCAGCTTGTTCAGCTTTACCGTGCCCGCGTCGCCGGAGCCGATGTAGCGGGAAACAAGGTCGAGCTGCGTTACCGGAATGTGCAGAACGTCCGAACCCGCGTAACGAATCTTGATGTAATCCTTGGCAACGCCGTCGGTTTCGATTTTGTGAACTCCGTCAAACACGCCTATACCGTAGGAATAATGCACCACAAGGTCGCCGATGGAAATATCGGCAAGAGAGCGTATCTCCTCGCCCTTTTTCTTCTTGGGCGGGCGTTTTCTGTCCGCATGGACTGCGGTGTGCGTAAATACTGCAAGCTTTGTAACCGGGTACTCGATACCTGCGCTGAGCGTGCCAGGAGTGACTATTACCCTGCCCGGGAGCGGCTTTTCCGGCTGCATGGAGAAATCTACCCTGTAGCCGTCGTCGGAGAGGTCAGCCGCAAGCGTGCGGGCACCCTTCTCGGTTCCCGAGAATATCAGGCAGGCGAACTTCATGTCGAGGTAATTATCAAGCTCGGAGCGGAGAACGGAATGCTCGCCGCTCCAGGGGGAAGTCTGGACGGCGCTCTGTACATCGAGCATTATGCCAAGCTCCATTCCGCCGCCACGGATGAACGTGTCGAAATACACGGAGGTGCGGCTCTCCAGCTCGGAATACAGCTCGTTTTTGGTGAGCATATAGCGGTCCAGACCCTTGCAGAGCTTCTTTTCCTCGGTGAGGATCTTCAGGTCCTCCGTGTGCTGCAATGCAACGGCGCGGTAGTTCTCCTTCGCGGAAACATTTTCGCATACGAAAACCGCTCCCGCGTAACTGAACACGGTAGCCTCCTCGGAGTAGCAGAGCGGGAAGTACCTATCGACCGCGCTGAGGTTTATACCGCTGCGCATCTTAACAACATCCGCGTTAAGGCGGCTGCGGACTTCCTCGGCATTTTTACCGCGAATCTTTTTGGAGAGTGCCTCGATACGGTTGCAAAGCTCCTCTGCGGAGTCGAAAAGCACCTCGCCTGCCGGAGATATCTGGATATCGTCAAGCGGCTCGGTACGACGCTGGGAATCCAGGTCGAAGTACGAAATGCTGTCGATGGTATCGCCCCAGAGCTCTATACGGCAGGGAGCGGAGCTGCTCGGCGGGAAAATATCCACGATACCGCCCCTGACGGAGAACTGCCCCGCGCCCTCGATAAGGTCGCATCTGGAGTAACCCGCCGCCTGGAGCCTATCGACCAGCTCCTCCTGGGAAACATCCATGTCGCTGGTAAGGGTGATAGTGCGGTTGCGGAGTTCCTCAGGCGGGATAGTGAACTGCGCAGCAGCCTCCGGCGAGCAGATGACCGCCTTGCAAGTACCGTTGAGCATTGCAGAAAGCGCGAATATCCGCTTGTGCTCGTATTCCCTGGAGGCAGCTTCGAAGTCGCCGAGCAGCAACTCCTTGGCGGGGTAGAGCAGCGAAGTTCCTGCGCCGTACATCATGTTGATGTCAGTCACAAGGCGCTGCGATTCAGCCTCGCTTTCAGCTACGACAAGGACAGGGAGCATTTCCTCCCTCTGTAAAAGTGCGCCGATAATGTGAGCCTTGTGTATGTGCGAAACGCCTGTCACAAGGGCAGGCAGGGTATTCTTTTCATCCAGATATTTTGTGAGTTTTTTGAACTCAGGTATCTGTTGAGCCGCATTAAGAAAGAAATCCATCGTTATATCCTCAGGAGTTGAACTTGTTCATTGCTTCGTTCATTTTGTCACCGACCATCAGTTCAATGCAAGTAACAGCGTTGTCCATTGCCGTTTCAAGCACCTCAGCCTGCTCCTTTTTGAAGTGACCCAGGACCCAGTCAGCAAGGTTGTAGTCCGGGTGCGGCTTGGCTCCGACGCCCATCTTTATGCGCGGGAACATATCCGAGCCAGAAAGGTAGATTATGCTCTTGATACCATTGTGACCACCGTCGCTGCCCTTTCTGCGGATACGCAGCTTTCCGGGTTCGAGCGAAATGTCGTCAAATACAATGATAGTACGCTCCGGCGGTATCTTGTAGAAACTCATCGCTTCGGTCACTGCCTCGCCGCTGTTGTTCATAAAGGTCGTAGGCTTCATGATGAGGCAGCGCTTCCCGGAGATCATCGCGTCGCATGTGAGCGACTTGAAGCGAAGCTTTTTGCAGTCCAGCTTGTACTTGTCGCAAAGAGTATCTATCGTCATGAAACCGATATTGTGGCGCGTACCCTCATACTGCGTGCCGGGATTCCCCAGACCGCAGATGATGTATTCAACTGCGCCCTGCGGGGCGGGAGCTCTCTCGGATTCCAGTTTCTTGAAAATATCTGCTAGTGACATATTATATGTGCCTTTCGAAAATATAGAATAACGCACAAAGACCACCCGCAGAGAACTGCGAGTGGTAGGATGTGCATTTGATGTCAATTAAACGAGGTCGTTAGCGTCAAACGGGTCGCCGCACTCCGGGCAGAACTTGGGAGGATGAGCCGGGTCCTCGGGCTGCCAGCCGCACTTGTCGCATCTGTAAACAGGCGCGCCGGAGGGTCTGGGTTTACCACAGTTCTGGCAGAACTTGCCCTTGTTAACGGTCCCGCAGGAGCAGGTCCAGCCGTCAGCCTGTGCGGGCTTGGGCTTGCCACAGTTAGCGCAGAATTTTCCGGTATTGGAAGTGCCGCATTCGCATGTCCATGCGCCCTGTGCAGTTGCCGCCTGGGGAGCAGGAGAGGGCTGCGCAGGCTGTGCGGGCTGCTGAGCCTGCTGCTGGGCGCCCATCTGATACAGAGCCTGGGCGTTAAAACCGCCCTGCTGCTGAGCCATGTTCATTCCCATGAATCCCATCATAGCTCCGCCCTGGTTGCCGGCAGCGGTTTTCATCGCGCTTGCCTGAGCCTCTACGAGAGTAGCCGCAGCCATATTGGGATTGCGCATTACAGCAGTGCGCTGGAGGTTGGTGATCATCTCCTGATCTTCCTTGGGGAGGGTGGGAGGATTCATCGCAAAGGAAGCAACGACCATTCCGCGGAGCTTGCCCCACTTTTCGGAGAGAGCCTCGTTGAGCGCGTCGGAAATTTCGACTGCCTTGCTAGGGAGCATGCTGGGTCTTACTCCCTGTTCGGATATCTTTCCGAGCGCGGGCTGAAGAGCGGTGAGTATTTCGGCCTTGAGCATGCTGTCGATGTTGGAACGGTTGAAGGTTTCGCCGAAGTTACCGCATACATTAGTATAGAACAGAACCGGGTTAGTTATACGGTAGGAATATTCGCCGTTGCAGCGCAGCGAAACGTCAACATCGAGACCGATATTGTTGTCAACAACGCGGAACGGGATAGGGTTAACAGTACCGTAGCGGTTTCCCATGACTTCCTTGATGTTCACATAGTAAACGCGCTGGTCGTGACCCGCCTGACCGCCGTAGGATATACGGGAGCCGATGTCCTTTAAAGTGTTCATGATGCTGTCGCCGAGACTGCCGGAGAAAACCGACGGAGAAACAGTCGACTTGAACTCAAAAACGCCAGCTTCAGCTGCAACTTCAGATACCTTGCCGTCAACAACGATAAGTGCGCACTGCCCCTCGTTTACTGCGATAGCGGAACCATCGGTTATCACATTATCGTCGCCCTTATTGGTCCCACGCGAACCAACGCGCTTGTGACCCTTAGCGGCGAGAATATCGTTAGAAAGAGATTCGCAGTATATGTACTCCTTGTACTGGTCGGCAAGATTGCCTGAAACTGCGTTTATTGCTGCCTTAATTAAACCCATGAGAAACTCCTTTCGTGTTCAGAAAGTCCTTTGATCCTTTGGATATCGTGTATATATTTTAACTCAAAAAATGTAAATTGTCAAGTGATTTTTATAGAATTTTGTACTTGACAAACTCTGAATTATGTGGTAAAATATATAGGTCATCGGGGTGTAGCGCAGTTGGTAGCGCGCGACTTTTGGGAAGTTGAGGCCGCAGGTTCGAATCCTGTCACTCCGACCATGTAAGCCTTAGCGTCATGCTAGGGCTTTTTTCATGCCCTAAAAACCAAAAATCCCTGCAACGCAATTTGTACAGGTCGCAGGGAAATTATCGTTATTTATCAGTAGGAGTGGGCATCTCGTCGATCGTCCTGCTTATTTCGGGAACGTTCTTAACACAGAAATCCACCATCACGCTGGCTACCTTAGCCGCATTTTCAATGGAGACATCCTTTCCGGATTTGTTCCACTCCTGGAAAAGATTCAGGAATCCTCCGTTGATGAACGACGACATCAACATGATGTACTTTTCGTCAGCAGGGATGGTGAATCTTCCTAATATCATATCAGCGGAGGATTTGAGAACTGTTTTCATTCTCGAAAGCAGCACTCCGCGGAAGTCGCTTTTCATCAGATGGAAATAAAATCCGTATTCCTCGGTGATGAGCCTGTTGAGTTCGATGAAGATACGGTAGGTGCTCTCCGCGAGACTAGCGCTGTCGAACTGTGAAATAAGCGTGCTGAGCGATTCAACTATTTCGGATTCTGTCTCGTCAAGGATGTCCGTTATATTGCTGTAGTGGGTATAAAAAGTACGGCGGTTCACGTTTGCTAGCGTAGTAAGCTCGCTTATCGTGATAGAAGCGATATCCTTGCTTTCCATAATTTTGAACAGAGCGGAGCGAATAGCCTTCTTGGTCCGTATAACTCTTTTATCGGAATTATTCCTCGTCATTATTGCCATGTCGTAACCTCTTTCTGCGCATATTGTTGATTTATTCACATGTGTATATTATATCTCATACTTGTATTTTTGTCAACAGATTTTCCAGTCTGAGAAGTGATCATCTATGTTTTTATTAAATAACACTTACTATGATTTTGATATAAGCGTACAATTTTTTACATTGACAACTATTAAAAATAGTGATATAATAACAGCATAATGACCCAGCGAAAGGATATCCCATGCATAAAATAATTATCACTGATGATGAACCGATGAATCTTCGAATGACAGAGTTCATTCTTCAAAAGAACGGCTACGATGTTGTCAAGACGTCGTCTGGCGAGGAGTGCCTGACGGCGCTGGCGGACGGAGCTGACCTTGTTCTCCTGGACGTCATGATGCCGGGACTGAACGGTTTTGATACTTACGAACTCATACGGAAACAGGGCTATTCAGTTCCGGTCGTTTTTCTTACCGCAGCGGAAGACAGCTGCACCCTGGAGCGTACAAGGCAGCTTGGAGTTGAGGATATCCGCAAGCCGTTCAAGCCGGATACGCTGCTGAGCGTCATCAGCAATTACATAAAATAACCTGGTCGGGGCGAATTGAACAATCGCCCCGATTTTTTGTAATTTCACACCAAAACTCTGTAAAACCACTTGACAAATTCGTCAATATATATTAAAATTGAATAAGAATAAACGTTTACATTGACGTTTTGAACTATGGCAGATGTATTGCACCTGACCATATACCTATTTAACAAGGAGAATAAAATTATGGCTTACATTTTAGGCGTTGACATCGGTACATCAGGAACAAAGACCGTTCTGTTTTCGGAAGACGGTACTCCTGTTGCTTCCGCGACATATGAATACCCACTGTACACACCGCAGAACGGCTATGCCGAACAGGAGCCGCTGGACTGGTGGAACGCTTCCGTCAACGGCATCAAGGACGTTATCGCGCAGAGTAACGTCAGCGCCGAGGACATCAAGGGCGTAGGTCTGTCTGGTCAGATGCATGGTCTTGTAATGCTGGACGCTGAAAATCAGCCGATTCGCAAATCCATCATCTGGTGCGACCAGCGCACTGCAAAGGAAGTCGTTGAGATCACCAACAAGGTCGGCGCCGACAGAATGATTGAGATCACTGCAAACCCGGCTATCACCGGATTTACAGCTGCAAAGATCATGTGGGTAAAGAACAACGAACCACAGAATTACGAGAAGTGCAAGCACATTCTCCTGCCCAAGGATTACATCCGTTTCATGCTCACAGGCGAGTTTGCAACTGAAGTCTCCGACGCGAGCGGAATGCAGCTTCTTGACATCCCGAACCGCTGCTGGTCTGACGAGGTACTGAGCAAGCTTGGTATAGACAAAGCGCTGCTTGCAAAGGTCTATGAGTCCCCTGAGATCACCGGTACGATAACCGCAAAAGCGGCTGAGCTGACCGGCCTTAAAGTCGGCACCCCGGTAGTCGGCGGTGCAGGCGATAATGCAGCCGCGGCAGTAGGCACGGGCGTTGTTGAGGACGGCAAGGCGTTCACGACTATAGGTTCATCAGGCGTTGTATTTGCGCATACATCTGATATATCTATAGATAAGAAAGGCAGAGTTCACACTTTCTGCTGTGCAGTTCCTGGCTGCTGGCATGTTATGGGTGTAACTCAGTCGGCAGGTCTCTCCCTCAAGTGGTTCAGAGACAATTTTGCATGGTCTGAAATGGAGACCGCTCTCTCCATGGGCGTTGACCCCTATTACCTCATGGATAAGGAAGCAGGCAGCGTTCCGATCGGAGCTAACCGTCTTATCTACATGCCGTATCTCAACGGCGAAAGAACTCCCCACCTCGATCCTAATGCGCGCGGTGTGTTCTTCGGTCTTTCCACCATGCATAAGAAAAAGGAAATGCTCCGTGCCGTAATGGAGGGCGTCTCTTATTCGCTTCGTGACTGCGTTGAGGTCATGCGTGAAATGGACATCAACGTCAGCGATATGATGGCATGCGGCGGCGGCGGAACTTCTCCGCTGTGGCGTCAGATGCTTGCAGACCTCTACGGCTGCCAGGTCAAGACGACCCAGAACAAGGAGGGTCCTGCTCTTGGCGTTGCACTCCTCGCCGCTGTGGGCGCAGGTATCTATAAGGATGTTCCCGAGGCGTGCCGCGCGGTAATAAAGCCTGAGAAGATACAGGAACCCATCGCAGAAAACACCGCAGAATAT
This sequence comes from uncultured Oscillospiraceae bacterium, assembly GCA_934446565.1. Lineage (GTDB taxonomy): Bacteria > Bacillota > Clostridia > Oscillospirales > Ruminococcaceae > CAG-115. Next base: position 42,255 of record CAKSEO010000009.1, read on the forward strand.
GAAAAGGTGTATGCAATGTACCGCAAGCTTTATCCCGCAATGAAGCAGTGCTTTGCAGAGCTTGCACAGATGTAAATCCCCCCTTAAATAAAATATGCCTCCTGAGTGCCGGACATTTAGGAGGCATTTTACGAATCGACACTTTATGCTATTTTTCTTTACGCGGAGGTAACGTATGTTTTGTGAAGAATGTGGTAAAACCATTGTCAGACCACAGGCTAAATTCTGTCCTTATTGCGGCCACAAGATCGATCACCAGCCCATTGTAAATGCAGCTCAGCCAGCTCCCGCACAGGCTGTACAGATGCCGGAAATATCCGGAGCTGCCCCAATCGAAACAGCGGCTGATGCCGTTCAGCAATTCCCGGGGTCTCAGTCTCAGCAGATTCAGCCCACAGGTCAGACACAAAAGCCTGAGGTCATGGCGTCAATGACAATTTCGGAGGTTTCTAATGAAGTCCCCGAGCCCCACCTCACCGAGGAAGCACCGACCGAGCCCGAGACAACATACTCTCCCGAGCCCAGCGAAGCGCCCGTACCCGAGGAAGTCCCTGAGCCCCACCTCACCGAGGTAGCACCCGTCGAGTCCGTACCCGAGTGTCTCCCGGAGAATGAGCCTTCCGAAGCAGAAACTACTGATATGTCCAACGACGCGTCCGACGCAAACGCAGACATGCAGCCTTTCGAGCCTGAGTTTGAGGATTTTTCAGCTTCACAGCCAACCGAAAATGAGACGACCGAGAGCTCTACATCTGAAATACATAACGAGCCGTCACAGCCAGTAACGCCCGCTGAACCCGAGCCCGAGGAGGAATACACCTCCACCGCGAGCGCGTTCACTGATTTCGAGCTTGAAGAGATACAGCGCAATCTCAAAAAGAAGATAACTCCGGAGCCTGTTTTTGACAAGGAAAAGCTCGCGGCAGAGCTGTATAATAATCTGTACGAAAATCTGTATGAGAACCTGAAGGAAAATATAAAGCGCGAAGTTCTGAAAGAACTTGAGGAAGAAAGAAAAGATTCTGCGGGCGCAAAAAAAACAGGCTTTTTCAAAAGACATTAAATGGAGGTAAAAATGTACTCACCGAACGGACACCGCTATGAAAAGATGGTATACAACAGATGCGGGAAAAGCGGCTTGAAGCTTCCGGCTGTATCGCTGGGAATATGGCAGAATTTCGGCTACCGCGACAGCTTCGATAATATGGAGGAAATAGTCCATACTGCATTTGACCTGGGAATAACCCACATCGACGCGGCAAATAATTATGGAAATCCGTATAACGGTTCAGCAGAGGAAAATCTTTGCAAGATTCTTGACAGGGGAATGCGCCAGTACCGCGACGAACTCGTTATTTCCACGAAAGCTGGCTACGAAATGTGGGACGGTCCGTACGGCGACAGAAACGGTTCCAGAAAATACCTGACTGCCTCGCTCGACCAGTCCCTGAAACGAATGAAACTGGACTATGTTGACATATACTATCATCACATATTTGACCCGAACACACCTCTGGAGGAAACCGCGCTTGCACTGGATAATGCAGTAAGGCAGGGCAAGGCGCTGTATGTCGGTATTTCAAATTACAATAAGGCTCAGACCGCTGAAATAATGTCGATATTCAAGGAACTGAGAACGCCGTTTATCGTGAATCAGCCAAGCTATTCCATGCTCAACAGGTGGATAGAATCCGACGGACTCCGCGATTTCGCCGCTGAACAGGGAATAGGACTTGCGGTGTTCTCTCCGCTTTGCCAGGGACTGCTCACTGACCGTTACCTTAACGGTATCCCGGCTGATTCCCGCATCGGGAAAGGCAGGACTTGGATAAAGAACGAACTTACCGAGCAGCGGCTTTCACAGCTCCGCAAGCTCAATGATATAGCCGCTTCCCGCGGGCAGAAGCTTTCACAGATGGCGCTTTCCTGGGTATTGAGGGAGGGTAAGGTGACTACCGTACTGGTAGGAGCTTCACGTCCGGAACAAATAAGGGAGAATGTGGAAGCGGTCTATAAACTCGATTTCACTCCGGAAGAACTTACGGCGATCGAGACAGTCCTTTCAGAATAATCTCACAGAAAAATTACAAGCCTTTAAAAAACTACTTGCAAATATCACGGAATTGTGATATAATATACAGGATAATAAGCGGAACATGCATAAAATCCCGGGCGGCGGTCACACCCCACGGTCACGAGGGACTGACAGACCCATCCGGATATGCTGCATTCTGCAAATAATACCTGAACACGCCCGGTCAAAGTCGGCGGGAGCTGGCTCCGCTGGTGCAGATGTTCATACGGCTGACGCCGTATATTGAAAGGAAGTAGATTATGGCTAAGATCGCGGTTCTGGGCTACGGTGTAGTAGGCTCAGGTACAGTCGAGGTTTTCTATAAGAACAAGGAAAGCCTTGAAAAGAAGGCTGGACAGGAAATGGATATCAAGTACATTCTTGATGTTCGTGATTTCAACGACAGCCCTTACAAGGACAAATTCGTCAAGGATTTCAATGTTATCCTCAATGACCCTGAGGTCACAGTTGTAGCCGAGGTCATCGGCGGTCTGAAACCGTCCTACGACTTCGTTAAGTCGTCCCTCGAAGCAGGCAAGAGCGTTGTTACCTCCAACAAGGAGCTCGTTGCGGCAAAGGGCGCGGAACTCCTCGCAATTGCAAAGCAGAAGAATGTGAACTTCTTCTTTGAAGCGAGCGTAGGCGGCGGTATCCCCATCATCAAGCCGCTTCATGCATGCCTTTCCGCGAACGAGATCGATGAGATCGCAGGTATTCTGAACGGAACTACCAACTTCATCCTTACCAAGATGATCCGCGACGGCATGGACTTCGAAAAGGCGCTCAAGATTGCACAGGAGCTCGGTTATGCTGAGCGCAATCCCTCTGCTGACGTTGACGGTCACGACGCATGCCGCAAGATATGCATTCTTGCATCTCTCGCATTCGGAAAGCATGTTTACCCCGAGAGCGTACATACCGAGGGTATCACCAAGATCACACTTGAGGATGTAGAGTACTGCGACAGCGCTGACTGCAAGATAAAGCTCATCGGCTGCGCTAAGCGCGAAGAAGCTGGCAAGATCTCCATCGGCGTTTTCCCGGCTGTCATCAAGGACGAGAGCCAGCTTGCAGGCGTAAACGACGTGTTCAATGCTATCCTGGTACGCGGCGACGCTACTGGAGATGTTGTATTCTACGGAAAGGGCGCGGGTAAGCTCCCGACCGCTAGCGCAGTTGTTGCCGATATCGTTTCCGCTGTGAAGCATTCCGGCACCAGCAGATCGCTCACATGGGCTGACAGCGCGCAGGATTTCATCAAGGATTTCAACGACTTCACATGCGCAAGCTACATCAGACTTTCCTCCAAGAACGTGGAGGTCACAAAGGCTGTCGTAAAGGCGCTTTTCGGCGACGTAACATACCTCTCCAGAAAGAACCAGCCTGAAAACGAACTCGCGTTCGTAACCGGAACTATGTCCGAAAAGGCTACCACAGACGCTATCGCAAAGGTATCCGACAGCGCTGACCTTCTCGGAAGGATTCGTGTTCTGGATTATTGATTCAGCAAACGGCGCATAATACAACATATGGAGGCAAAATATATGGAATCAGGAACTCCTAAGTATAAGCGGGTACTGCTGAAGCTCAGCGGCGAAGCGCTTTCAGGAGATAAGGGAAGCGGGCTTGATATCCCCACTATCGAAAATATCTGCAAGAGCATAAAGAAATGCGTGGACGCAGGCGCGGAAATCGGTATCGTCGTAGGCGGCGGTAATTTCTGGCGCGGACGCAGCTCCGAGGGTATGGACAGAGCCCGCGCAGACCATATCGGCATGCTCGCAACTGCAATGAACGCGCTTGCCGTAGCAGACGTGCTCGAAAAGCAGGGCTGCGCAGTAAGAGTGCAGACTGCTATCACAATGCAGCAGGTAGCTGAGCCGTTCATTCTCGGCAAGGCGATCCGCCACCTTGAAAAGGGCAGGGTCGTTATTTTCGGCTGCGGTACAGGTAATCCGTTCTTCTCAACGGACAGCGCCGCTTCTCTGCGCGCTGCGGAGCTGAACGCCGATATACTGCTGAAGGCTACCATGGTAGACGGTATCTATGACAAGGATCCCAAGAAGTTCCATGACGCAGTGAAGTACGATGTGATAACACATCACGATATCCTCGTAAAGAAGCTTCAGGTAATGGACAGCGCTGCGGCAGCCATCTGCACTGAAAACAACATTCCGATAATCGTATTTGATCTCAGCCGTCCCGACAACATCTATGACGCAGTAATGGGCGAGACTGTCGGAACGCTCGTCACTAAACACAAGCCCCAGTAATATCACGAAAGAGGTTCCACTATGAAAGAGATACTTGATCTTACCAAGGAAAAGATGGGCAAGTGCGTGAATGCACTTGAAAGCGAGCTTGCAACTATCCGTGCAGGCAGAGCCAACCCGAGCGTGCTTGACAGAATAACCGTAGATTACTACGGCTGCCCGACTCCGGTAAATCAGATGGCTTCCATTTCCGTTTCCGAGGCAAGAATACTTGTTGTACAGCCGTTCGACGCTTCCACGCTGAAATCCATCGAAAAGGCGATCCAGGCAAGCGACCTCGGCATCAACCCCACAAACGACGGCAGAGTGCTCCGCATTGCATTCCCGCAGCTCACTGAGGACCGCAGAAAGGAACTCTGCAAGCAGGTAAGCAAGATCTGCGAGGAAAGCAAGGTCGCAGTCCGCAATGTACGCCGTGACGCACTCGATAAGCTCAAGGCCAAGAAGAAAAACAGCGAGATCACAGAGGACGACCTCAAGGAAGCAGAGAAGAACGTTCAGAAGATCACCGACAAGTACATTGAAACTATCGATGCTGTCGGCGCTGACAAGGACAAGGAGATCATGTCTATCTGATGGCTGATGTCAACATTCCGCAACATGTAGGAATAATAATGGACGGCAACGGCAGATGGGCAAAAAAGCGCGGTCTGCCGAGAAGTCTGGGTCACAAACAGGGCGCGGCAGTATTCAAGAAAACCATTAACTGGGCCCGGGAGCTTGGAATAAAATGTGTGACGTTTTACGCATTTTCTACCGAAAACTGGAAACGTCCGGCTGATGAGGTCGAGGGAATAATGAATCTCCTGCGGCAGTATATTAAGGATATACGCGCAGCCGCCAGGGATGATATCCGCTTTATATTCCTCGGCGACGTAACCCGTCTCCCACCGGATATCACCGCCGAACTGCTGGACATACAGCAGTCAACCATTGATAATACCGGATTCATCGCCGGGGTAGCACTCAACTACGGCGGCAGGGATGAGATAACCCGTGCTGCGAGGATACTTGCTAATCAGGCTGTCAGCGGAGAGCTCTCCCCAAATGACATCACAGAGGGTTCAATCGAGGATCTTCTATATACCGCAGAAATGCCGCCGCTGGATATGATAATCCGTCCGAGCGGCGAACAAAGGCTGTCGAATTTTCTTATCTGGCAGGCTGCATATGCCGAGTTCGTCTTTATGGACGTTCTCTGGCCGGATTTCACAAAAAAACATCTGGAATACGCGATCAAGATCTACAATGACCGGGACAGGCGCTTTGGCGGGGTGTAGTTTCAGAGGAAGGGTTTGCTTATGGGTGTAAGACTGATTTCCGCTGCTGTCGGTATCGTTATCGGCGTAACTATACTTGTGCTCGATAATTTATATGTTTACTGCGCTTCTATCGCATTTTTATCCGCTGTCGCCGTTTGGGAGTTGACTCGCGCGATCAGGTGCGAGAAGTTCAAGGTCCTGCGATGGACCTCCATTGTTTTCGGCGCTGTGTTCCCAATCATAATTTCCATTAAGGAAATAAAGTTCCTTGCGGTGCCTGCGGCAATGGTTTTCGTCATTGTTATGGCGCTGATCATGCTTAAATGCCATAAGGAAGTCAGATTTGAGCAGGTGCTTGCATGTGGTGCCGCCGGAGGGCTTCTTCCCGTCGCGCTAAGCAGCATAATCCTGCTTAGATACTCTGCGCACGGCGAGGGTCTGGGTATCTTCATGGTGCTGTATGTCCTGTTCTGCGCATGGTTCGGAGATTCCGGAGCGTATTTCGTAGGGACATTCTTCGGCAAGCACAAGCTTTGCCCGCTCGTCAGCCCCAAAAAGACTGTCGAGGGTCTTATAGGCGGCGTTGTGACTGTCGGGATAGTTACAGTTATCACCGTATTTATCTACAACGCGTTCGTACTTAACGACTGCCAGCTGAATTACTTCGTGCTGGTCCCCATGTCGATGGTGGCGTCGCTTGTCGGAGTTATCGGAGATCTTTCCGCTTCCGTCATCAAGCGCGAATACGATGTAAAGGATTTCGGCAATATCATGCCGGGACATGGGGGTGTCCTAGACAGGTTCGACAGCGTTATTTTCGTTGCGCCGTTCCTGTATATTGCGTTCTCATATCTGGGACGTTTCATTTTTGTTTAACTGAGCGAATACGCTCTTATGCTGTCTGCCCATTCACCCGCCGTGAATGGGTGGTTTTGTTCAAGGGAATATTACTGAACTGCGGGGTATATTAATAGAATGAAAAGTATAGTGATCCTCGGCTCAACAGGCTCGATAGGAACTCAGACTCTTGATGTCTGCCGTATGCACGGATTCGGCGTAAAGGCACTTTCAGCATCAACGAACACTGCTCTCCTGGAAAAACAGGCAAGGGAATTCAAACCGGAATACGTCTGCGTTTACAGCGAGAGCGCGTACCCTGATATTAAACACCGCCTTGCCGACACCGACATAAAAATCCTCTGCGGCATGGAAGGACTATGCGAGCTCGCAAGGCTGGAATGCGACATCGTCGTCAACTCCGTAGTCGGAATGGTAGGGCTTATCCCGACGCTGGAGGCAGCGAAAGCAGGTAATGACATCGCCCTTGCCAACAAGGAAACATTGGTTGCCGGCGGCAGGCTTGTCACCGACTGCGTGCGTGAGCACGGCGTGAAGCTGCTGCCAATAGACAGCGAGCACTCCGCAATTTTTCAGTGCCTGATGGGCGCCGGGAAAAACCGTCCGGAAAAGATACTGCTCACCGCCTCCGGAGGACCTTTCTACGGCTGGACCACGGAGCAGCTGCGAGATGTGACGGTCGAGCAGGCTCTGAAGCATCCCAATTGGAGCATGGGCGCAAAAATCACAATTGACAGCGCTACTCTGATGAACAAAGGTCTGGAACTCATCGAAGCCGTGCGGCTATTTGATGTCAGACCGGAACAGGTCGAGATCGTAGTCCACCGCCAGAGCATAATTCATTCCGCGGTCGAATTCGAGGACGGCGCAGTCATCGCGCAGCTTGGTTCTGCGGATATGCGCATTCCGATACAGCTCGCGCTGACCTATCCGGAGCGGCTTCCTTCCCCGGCGAAAAAGCTGTCGCTTTTCGATGTGGGACAGCTTACATTCGGAAAAGCTGACGACAGTACGTTCACCTGCCTTGCGGCGGCAAAGCGTGCGATAGCGATGGATGGAAACGCGCCCTGCGCGGTAAACTCCGCCAACGAAGCAGCCGTCGCATTATTCCTGGCGAAGAAGATCGGATTCCTTGACATAGGCGAAGCAGTAAACGGTGCGCTGGAATCTGTTAAGTTCATTCCTGAACCCGATCTTCAGGACATTCTTGATACAAAATCAGCCGCCGAGGAATATGTGGCGGCAAAATTCGACACGCTCTGACAGGAGGTCTTATGCAGATCGTAATTGCAATACTCGCATTCTGCGTTATAATAATTATTCACGAACTGGGGCACTTCACCGCAGCAAAGCTGTGCGGTATCCAGGTCAACGAATTTGCGATAGGAATGGGACCGGTGATACTCCGGAAAAAGGGAAAGGAAACGAATTACGTCATTCGCCTGCTGCCCATCGGAGGTTCCGTTTCGATGGAGGGCGAACAGGATTCCAGCGACAATCCCCGCGCGTTCAACCGCAAGCCCGTCTGGCAAAGGATGATCGTTATACTGGCCGGACCTGTGATGAACCTGATACTCGGCTTCTTCGTCGCGCTCGTATACGTCTGCACGATTTCGAATATGGGCACGACCACGGTCAGCGTTGTCAACGACATTCCCGGCATCAGCAGCCAGCTGATGGTCGGCGATGAAATATTATCCGTTGAAAACACCAGCGTCTGGACCACGTTCGACATTCAGTACAAAATGCAGAACAACGGCGGCAGAACTGACGAAAACGGCAACCTGCTGCTTGACTTCAAGGTAAAACGCAACAATGAAATAATCAAGCTGAACGACGTCCAGTTCAAGGTAGAAACAGACGAAAACGGCAATAGCGACGTCATTTACAGCTTCTATGTTCAGCCGCTCGAAAGAAACTTCCTGACCGTGATCGAGTACAGCGGCAGGGAAACGCTGTCCATCGGAAGAATGATTCTTTTCACGCTCGCCGACATGTTCAAGGGAAAATACGGGCTGAAAGACCTTTCCGGTCCGGTAGGAACTGTAACTGTCGTGTCGCAGAGTGTAAGCTACGGGCTTCCGTCATTCTGCTATCTGTTCGCGTTCATAACGATCAACGTCGGAGTTTTCAATCTGCTGCCTATCCCGGCGCTGGACGGCTGCCGGTTCCTGTTCCTGCTTATCGAGGCGATACGCCGCAAGCCGCTCAAGCCTGAAATAGAGGGCGTTGTCCATCTTGTAGGTTTCGGGCTGCTTATGGTGCTTATGCTTGTGGTAACATTTGGAGATATATCTAAACTTATCAGCGGAGGGTTCAATTGAGTAAGAAAAAAGTAAACGTCGGCGGTCTGCTGCTTGGCGACGGTAAAATCTACATTCAATCCATGCTAAACATTCCCGCCGAGGATGTAGAGGGTAGCGTGCGTCAGGCGCACGAACTGGAAGAAGCTGGCTGCGAAATAATCCGCGCAGCTATACCAACGCTCGATGATGTAAGGCTGATACCCGCGCTGAAAAAAGCGGTAAATATCCCGGTCGTAGCTGATATTCATTTTGACTACAGAATCGCTTTAGCGGCAGTCGAGGCTGGAGTAGACAAGGTGCGGATAAATCCCGGCAACATCGGCGGAGTTGACCGAGTAAAGGCTGTTGCTGACGCTTGCAAGCTGCATAATGTGCCGATACGTATCGGCGTGAATTCCGGTTCGCTTGAGCGCAGATTGCTCGAAAAATACGGCAGCCCCACTCCGGAAGCGCTGGTAGAAAGCGCGCTCGGGCATGTAAAGCTGCTCAACGACTGCGATTTCGACGACATCGTTATCAGCATCAAATCCTCTGATGTAAAGCTGATGATAGCCGCCTACAGACTGCTCGCGCAGCAGGTGGATTACCCGCTGCACCTCGGCGTTACCGAGGCGGGAACTGAGCGCATGGGTATCATCAAATCCGCAGTCGGCATCGGCTCGCTGCTCTGCGACGGTATCGGCGACACTATCCGCGTTTCGCTGACCGCCGACCCGGTTAAGGAGATATACGCCGCAAAGGACATCCTGCGTGCCTGCGATATAGGAACAGGAGTTCAAATCGTAGCCTGCCCGACCTGCGGCCGTACAAAGATAGCGCTCATCCCGCTCGCTGAGCAGGTCGAGAAGCTTTGCGCCGGGATAAATAAGCCGATAAAGGTCGCGGTAATGGGCTGCGTTGTAAACGGACCCGGCGAAGCGCGCGAAGCCGACATCGGTATCGCAGGTGGAAACGGCGAGGGCATACTTTTCAAAAAGGGAAAGATACTCCGCAAGGTCCCCGAGGACAAACTTCTTGAAGAATTAAAGAAAGAAATAGATTTGCTATAAACAGAAAGGAAGGATCAGATGTCAGCAAAGCTAAAGGAGCTTTTCGAGGGGCTGACTCTCCCGCAGTCCGTTGCGGAGGGCACTGTACTTAAAATAATACACAACCAGCAGACCAAGGATCTTCTCATAAATCTCGCAATGGACGAGCTCTGCCCGGCTGCGGAGCTGCTGACCGCAGAAAAGCAGCTTTCCTCAGCGACTGGCGGAGCTAAGATACAACTGTTCCCGAGCTACCACGAATCGCTCTACACAACGGACTACATCTATGAAATAATCGCCATTCTCAAGGACAGAAACGGTTCTGTAAACGGGTACCTTGACGGCGCAGAAATAACCGACGACGGCGAGACCTGCGAGATATCCCTCCATTCCGGCGGCAGGGATATCCTTATGAAAATGGGTATAGACACCGCGATACAGCGTATGATAGCAGGATTTTTCAAGAAGCGTCTACAGGTCGTTTTTACAGGAAATTCTGAATTGAACATCGCAGAGTATCTTGAAAAGGAACAGAGCGCGCCTCTGCCTAAGATCACCCTCACTGACGCGCCTGCTCCGGTTCCGCAGGGAGAAAAGCGTTTCCAGGGCGGCGGAAAAGGCGGCGGCAGACGTGGCGCGGCTGTTCTCAAGGAACCCAAAGAGATAAAACTCCCGTTCGAGTCCGAAAACCTTGACAGCACCGCGACCCTTTTCTACGGAAAGGGCATAAGCGAAGCTCCGCTCAGAATGGCTGAACAGTTCGGCGAGGGCGACGAGGTAACGCTCTGGGGCGAGGTTTTCAAGACCGAGGACAAGACCTCCCGAGATGGGAACACCTTTATTTTCACGGCATATTTCTCTGATAAGACATCTTCTGAGATACTCAAGATAATCACCCCTGTCGAAAACGCTGACACGATAAAGAGCAACATAAAGCCCGGAAAAGCGATCATCGTCACCGGTAAGTTCGAGTTCGATACATTCGCAAAGTGCCTGAATATCCGTCCGTACTCCATCGCGTCAGTCAAGACCAAAAAGCGCAAGGATAAGGCTGAGGAAAAACGAGTTGAGCTCCACCTGCATACCACCATGTCCGATATGGATGCGATCACACCAGCCGGCGACCTCGTAAAGCAGGCGTTCGCATGGGGTCATAAGGCGATAGCCATTACCGACCACGGCAACGTACAGGCTTTCCCGGAAGCAATGAACACCGTAGAAAAGATACGCAAGGACGGCGGCGAGTTCAAGATAATCTACGGCATGGAGGCGTATTTTGTCAACGACTCTGACGCGCTCGTTTCCGGCTGCAACGAATGCCCGATAAACGGCGACGTTATCGTATTCGATATAGAAACCACCGGATTAAGCCGCGACCTTGACAGAATAACCGAAATAGGCGCCGTAAAGCTCAACAACATGCAGGTCGTTGACCGCTTCCAGACCTTTGTGAACCCCGAGCGTCCCATCCCCGCGAACATCACTGAACTCACCGGAATAACCGACGAGATGGTCGAGGACGCTCCTTCGGAGAAAGAAGCGCTTGAGAAGTTCATCGCATTCGCCGGAAAGGGCGTGCTTGTCGCGCATAACGCGGATTTCGATACCTCCTTTATAAAAATCGCCTGCGCACGTCAGGGGCTGACCTATGATGTACGCTACGCTGATACGCTGAAACTGGCAAGGGCAGCGCTCCCGCACCTCAAGAATTTCAAGCTGGACACTGTCGCCAAGGAGTTCAAGCTCGGCGACTTCAACCATCACCGCGCCATCGACGACGCGGAGATGCTCTCCAAGATATTCATCTCGCTTGTGACCGTATCCTGCAAGGGACACCCCCTGGAGAAATTCGGCGACTTCAATTCCATACTCGGAAACGTTGACGTAAAGAAGCTCAACACCTATCACATGATAATCCTGGCGAAGAACCAGGCAGGCTTAAAGAACCTCTACAAGCTCGTATCCTATTCCAACCTGAACTACTTCTACAGGAAGCCCCGCGTTCCGCTGTCCGAGCTGCAAAAGCACCGCGAGGGTCTGATAGTCGGAAGCGCCTGCGAGGCGGGCGAGCTGTTCCGCGCGATACTCGACGGAAAGAGCCAGGAGGAGATCGAGAAGATAGCGTCTGTTTACGACTACCTCGAGATACAGCCCATCGCGAATAACGAGTTCCTCGTCCGTGAGGGCAGAGTCGCGGACGACGAGGGTCTGCGCCAGCTCAACATGCGTATCGTAAAGCTCGGAGAAAAGCTCGGCAAGCCGGTCGTAGCGACCTGCGACGTCCACTTCATGAACAAGGAGGACGGGATATTCCGTAAGATACTCCAGGCTGGTCAGGGCTTCAAGGACGCCGATAATCAGGCTCCGCTGTACCTGCGCACCACCGACGAGATGCTTGAGGAATTCAGCTACCTCGGCGCGGAAAAGGCAAAGGAAGTCGTAATAACCAACCCGAACGCCATCGCCGACATGGTGGACGATATCCGCCCTATCCCCAAGGGAACTTACACGCCGTCCATCGAGGGAGCGGAGCAGGAGCTCCAGGATCTCTGCTGGACAAGGGCGATGAACTGGTACGGCTACGAGGGGAAAATACCCGAAATAGTTACAAAGCGCCTGCAAAAGGAGCTTGACGCCATCATCAAGTACGGATTCTCCGTGCTCTACATGATCGCGCAGAAGCTGGTAAAATACTCCGAGGACAACGGATATCTGGTAGGCTCCAGAGGTTCGGTCGGTTCGTCGTTCGTTGCGATAATGTCCGGTATTTCCGAGGTAAACCCCCTCGCGCCGCATTACCGCTGCCCGAAGTGCCGCTATAACGAGTTCGTGACCGACGGTTCGGTAGGCTCCGGTTTCGACCTCCCGCAGAAAAACTGCCCGAACTGCGGCATTGATATGATTCGTGACGGCCACGATATCCCGTTCGAAACGTTCCTGGGATTCAAGGGAGATAAGGCGCCTGATATCGACCTTAACTTCTCCGGCGAGGTACAGGGCAAGGTCCACCGCTACACTGAAGAACTGTTTGGTAAGGATCACGTGTTCAAGGCGGGTACTATCTCCGCAGTCCAGGACAAGACCGCATACGGATTCGTTAAGAAGTACTGCGAAGAGCGCGGAATAGAGTTCAATAATGCCGAGATGGAGCGCCTTTCCATAGGCTGCACCGGAGTAAAGCGCACCACGTCGCAGCACCCGGGCGGAATGGTCGTTGTGCCGAATGATTACGAGGTCTACGACTTCACTCCGGTTCAGCACCCCGCCGACAAGACCGACAGCGACATGATAACCACCCACTTCGACTTCCATGCGCTGCACGATACTATATTAAAGCTTGACGAGCTGGGACACGATGTCCCGACCCTGTACAAGCACCTCGAGGACATGACCGGAATGAAGATAGCAGACGTATCCACCACAGACCGCGCTATCTACGACCTGTTCGTATCCACCGAACCGCTAGGCGTAACTCCGGAGGACATTTTCGCACCCTGCGGCACCTACGGTATACCGGAGTTCGGCACGCCGTTCGCAATGCAGATGCTTCAGGACGCGAGACCGAAGAACTTCTCCGACCTGCTCCAGATTTCGGGTCTGTCGCATGGTACGGACGTATGGCTCGGCAACGCGCAGGACCTCATCAAGAACGGGACCTGTACGATTTCCGAGGTCATCGGTACGCGTGACAACATCATGGTTTACCTGCTCCACAAGGGCGTTGAGCCGAGCCTTGCGTTCAAAATCATGGAGATAACCCGAAAGGGCAACGCGACAAAGCTGTTTGACGACACGATCTACCAGGCGTTCAAGGACAACAACGTCCCCGACTGGTACGTCGAGAGCTGTAAGAAGATAAAGTACATGTTCCCGAAAGCGCACGCGGCCGCGTATGTTACCTCGGCGGTAAAGCTCTGCTGGTTCAAGATAAACAGACCCTGCGAGTTCTACGCGGCAACGCTGACGAAGCACACTGAAAACATCGAGCTTGACGTTGTCCTGCGCGGTAAGGAAGCCGTAAAGAACCGTATCCGCGAACTCCAGGCAATGCCGAACATCGGCGTAAAGGAAAAGGGAACGCTTGACGCGCTGCTGCTCGTCAACGAGATGATGTGCCGCGGTATCGGCGTGCTGCCGGTGGACGCAAAGCTCTCCGGAGCGGCTACCTACCACATCGAAGACGGCAAGCTGCGCATGCCGTATCTGTCAATTGCGGGATGCGGCTCCAACGCGGCGTTCAAGCTAAAGGAGGTCGTTGACGCAGGGAACTACATGTGTATCGACGATATCCAGCAGCAGAGCGGTCTGAACAGCACGGTCATCGACAAGATGAAAGAGATGGGCGTGTTCGGGGATATTCCGAATTCTGCTCAGATGTCCTTGTTTGATATGTGATTTATACAGCGGAGTTGTTGAGCCGATTTATGCAAATTGCCAAAAAATCTGCATGTTCTTGACAACTCCGCTTTAATGCGTTATAATATTAGAGTAATATGATAGCGTGATAGCACGTTACTACACTAAAGCGGAGGAAATTCAAAGTGAAAAGATACGACCTTCTCACCCCGGAGGGCACCCGGGACCAGCTTTTCGACGAGTGCATAGCCAAGCGCACTATCCAGGAGAAGCTCAGAAAAATATTTACAGCATATGGTTATTCCGAGGTGATAACCCCGGGTCTGGAGTTCTACGAGGTGTTTAACGGCAAGGTGCATTATTTCCCGTCTGAAACGATGTACAAGCTGGTGGACGGCAAGAACCGCCTGATGGTGCTCCGTCCGGATAACACCATGCCGATAGCAAGACTGGCGGCGACCAGACTCCGCGCGGAAAAGCTCCCGCTGAAGCTCTACTGCAACCAGAGCATATTCATGGTGAACCCCAAGAACAGCGGCAGAGACGACGAGTTCACCCAGGTGGATATTGAGATACTCGGCGGAGAGAGCAAGGCTGCTGACTACGAAGCGCTTTCGCTTGCGGCGCAGGCGCTGTTCGCAGTTGACGAGGATTTCCGACTTGAGATAGGCGAGAGCGGCATTTTCCGTACTGTTGTAGAAGACCTGAACCTCCCCGAGGAAAAGGCAGAACTTATCCACACTCTCATCGAAAACAAGAATTATCCTGCGCTCAACGAAGCACTTGAGGGTATATCATGCAGCGCTGCGGAAGCCGTAAAGGCTCTGCCGTCGCTGTTCGGAGAAGCCGAGGTATTCGAAGCTGCCGAAAAATATATGTACAGCAAGGAACTGCGCACAAAGCTGAACACCCTGCGAGAAACCTTTGACGCGCTGTGCTCCATGGGATACTCCGGCAAGATAAAGGTCGACCTAGGGCTTGCACATAAGAAGGACTACTACACGGGCATTCTGTTCCGCGGATATGTCGAGGGCTACGGGCTTCCGGTGCTCTCCGGCGGCAGATACGACACGCTGCTCGGCGATTTCGGCAGGAACTCCACTGCGGTCGGTTTTGCGGTGAACGTTGAAGCAGCGGCTAAGGTGCTTCTCAAGAGCGTGCAGGAGCCGCTCACCAAGCCGGTGGACGTTCTGGTATTCAGCATGAGCGGCTGCGAAACGCTGGGACTTGCTCACTGTGCAAAGCTCATCGGCGAGGGGCTGACGGTGTTCAATTCCCTCAGCGCTACCGAGGAAGAAGCCGCAGAGTATGCAAAACAGCACGGCATACGCCGCATGGATATTGTCGGAGCAAATTCGGCAGTTACCGTTAAGGAGGTCTGAATCATGAAGAATAAGACCATCAGAATCGCCCTAACCAAGGGAAGACTCGAAAACAAGACAGTTGACCTGCTCGACAAGATAGGCTACGATGTATCGGAGCTGCGCGACAAGGGCAGACGACTTATCCTCAACATTCCCGGCGAGAACATCGAAGTCGTTCTGGCAAAGGCAGCGGACGTAATTACTTATGTTGAGCACGGCGTGTGCGATATCGGCGTAGTCGGCAAGGACACAATAATGGAGCATGGCGGCAAGTTCTTTGAAATAAGCGACCTCGGCTTCGGCAGGTGTAAATTCGCGCTCGCCGGCAAGAAGGGCAATAACTTCTACGAGGGCTATGGAATCAAGACCATCGCGACGAAATACCCGGAGGTCACCCGTGCATTCTTTGAAAACAAGGGCATGGATATAGACATCGTGAAGATAGAGGGCTCTGTTGAGCTGGCTCCGCTTGTAGGGCTTGCGGACGCTATCGTTGATATCGTCGAAACCGGGACCACGCTCAAGGAAAACGGGCTGGAAGTCTGGGAGGATGTTGCTCCCATTTCGGCACGTCTTATAGTCAACACAGTAAGCATGAAACTGAAGCAGCAGCGTATCGCTGAGATAGTTAAGCAGATAGAGGAGAATTTATAATGATAAGGATAATCAAGGCAGACGGCGAGGAAAAGCAGTTCCTCGCAGAGGTCGAGAAGCGCGCAGGGCAGGTAAATGCGGACGTTGAAAAGACTGTCCGCGCCATCCTGGCAGACGTAAAGGAAAACGGCGACGTAGCCGTAAAGAGCTACACCGCAAAGTTCGACTGCCCCAACGCGCAGTACTACAGAGTACCCGACGAGGCTATCCAGGACGCGCTCACCGAGGCGAACGAGAACAGCCCGGAGTTCGTCAACGCAATGCTGAACGCCGTTGAGAACATCACCGCATTCCACAACAGACAGAAGCGCGAAGGCTTCTGCGTGACCGAGGAAAACGGCGTTATCATGGGTCAGCGCGTGAGAGGACTGGACCGCGTAGGTCTGTACGTACCCGGCGGCACCGCTGCGTATCCCTCCTCCGTTCTGATGAACGCCATCCCGGCTAAAATCGCAGGCGTTAAGGAGATAATCATGGTAACTCCTCCGCTCAAGGATGGCACGGCCAACAAGGATATCCTGGTAGCTGCTGCGCTCTGCGGAGTTGACAAGATCTACCTCGCAGGCGGCGCACAGGCAGTAGCGGCTCTCGCATACGGCACCGAGGAGATACCGCGGGTTTCCAAGATAGTAGGCCCTGGCAACATCTTTGTTGCTACGGCGAAGAAGCTACTCTACGGAACTGTTGACATCGACATGTTCGCAGGTCCCAGCGAAATACTCGTATTCGCGGACGAGACCGCAAATCCGGTCTACCTCGCCGCTGACCTTATGTCCCAGGCTGAGCACGACAAGCTTGCAAGCGCTATCATGATAACCACCAGCATGGATATCGCAGTACGCACCCAGGCAGAGATAGAGCGCCAGTCCGCATACCTGTCCAGAAAGGACATCATCGACTACTCCATGACGAACTACGGCGCTATCATCGTCAGCGAGGACAAGGATTACGCCATTGAGCTTGCAAACAAGCTTGCTCCGGAGCATATGGAAGTCGTTGCGGAGAACCCCACCGAGTACATCGGCAAGATAGACAACGTAGGTTCGCTGTTCCTCGGTCAGTATTCGCCCGAGCCCCTCGGCGACTACTACGCAGGTCCGAACCACGTACTTCCCACCAGCGGGACCGCGCGTTTCTTCTCCCCGCTCGGCGTAGACAGCTTCGTAAAGCGCTCCAGCTACATCTGCTACACCAAGGACGCGCTGCTTGACGCCGCGGACGACATTATCCTCATCGCAGAGCGTGAGAAGCTCACCGCGCACGCAAATTCCATCAAGGTCCGCAAGGAAAACTGACGGGAGAACGATATGAACAGGACCGCAGAAATAACCAGAAAAACCAAAGAGACTGACATCGCCGTAAAGCTCGACCTTGACAAAAGCGGAGAAGTCAGCATTAACACCGGGATAGGCTTCCTCGACCATATGCTGACCGCGCTGGCGGTACACGGCGGGTTCTCCCTTTCCGTAAAGTGCGACGGCGACTTGTATGTTGACGGCCATCACACCACCGAGGATATCGGGATAGTCCTGGGCATGGCGTTCAGGGAAGCCCTGGGCGACAAGTCCGGGATCATGCGCTACGGCAGCGCGTTCATTCCGATGGATGAATCGCTAGCGTTCTGCTCGCTGGACATCAGCGCAAGACCGTTCCTTGTGTTCAACGCACAGTTCACTAACGAGAGGGTAGGGGAGTTCGATACCTGCCTGACCGAGGAGTTCATGCGCTCCTTCGCGTTCAATGCGGGGATAACCCTGCACCTTCGCGTAGAGTATGGCAGCAACGATCATCACAAGATAGAAGCTCTGTTCAAGGCGCTCGCGTACGCCCTCAAGTCGGCGGTAAAGCGCAACACCGACGGCTCCGTTGTATCCACCAAGGGAGTTCTGTAATGCAGGGTTACAATCTCATCGTGGTTTTCTCGCCGGACAGAGAGAAAATGCTCATGTGCCGCCGGATAAAGGAACCCTACAAGGGTCTGATAAACTTTGTCGGCGGCAAGATAGAGCCTGGCGAGAGCGGCGAGCACGCCGCATACCGCGAGCTATCCGAGGAAACGGGGATATCTGAACGGGATATAAAACTTATCCACCTGATGGATTTCAGCTATCCGCTCGACCCATGTTATGTGGAGGTCTACGCGGGTCAGCTGATTCGTGAAGTCGCAGTGAATGGCGACGAGAATCCGTTGTTCTGGAGCGGGCTGGACTGCGACTTCTTCGACATGAAGCAGTACGCCGGTGAAGGTAACATCGGACATATCATGGAACATGTAAAGCTGAATTCCGCCAGGATATTCCTGAATACGAAAGGAACTACACTATGATCGCGATAATTGATTACGGCGCTGGAAACCTGTTCAGCGTGAAGAACGCGCTTGACTTCCTCAAGCTGGAAAACAAGATAACCAACAGCGCCGACGACTTAAGGACAGCCGACCGCCTGATTCTTCCCGGCGTGGGAGCATTCCCGGACGCGATGAGAATGCTCGGTGAAACCGGGCTCATCAGCGTTATCAGGGAGGAAGTGCAGAAAAAGCCGCTGCTCGGAATCTGCCTCGGAATGCAGATGCTGTTCGAGAAGGGCTACGAGTTCGGCGAAACAGACGGGCTGGGACTTATCCCCGGCAGCGTAAGGCTCATGCAGCCGGCAGGAGACCTTCCCGTACCGCACATCGGCTGGAATTCACTTGAGAAGAACGTTCCGTGCAAGCTGCTCGGCAGGTGCGCGGACGGCGAGTATGTTTACTTTGTGCACAGCTACGCGGCGGATTGCGACAGCAAATACATCGCGGCGTGGTGCGATTACGGAATGAAAGTTCCGGCGCTCGTTTTCAGCGGCAATGTCTACGGCGCGCAGTTCCACCCGGAGAAAAGCGGCGAAACCGGACTGAATATTTTACGCTGTTTTGCTGAATTATAGTATACTATTGCGTAAAAGTTTTGCTTTACGCAGTACATCTTCATATAAGGAGAAAAATGGATGGTAATACTACCTGCAATAGATATAAAGGACGGCAACTGCGTCCGGCTTTTCAAGGGTGACTACGGCACCGTACAGAAAGTAGCGGACAGCTACATGGAGACTGCGCGGGGATTTGAAGCTTCCGGCGCAGAATGGGTACATATGGTCGATCTGGACGGCGCAAAAGACGCTACCCAGCAGAACAAGGATATCTTCATCGACGTAGCCAAGCACACCAAGCTCAAGGTAGAAGTCGGCGGAGGCATTCGCAGCCTGGATACCGTGGAAATGTACCTCAACGCAGGTATTTCCAGGGTAATAATCGGCTCGGCAGCCGTAAAAGACCCCGATTTTGTAAAGCGCGCCGCAAAGGAATTCAAGGGACGTATCGCGGTAGGCATCGACGCAAAGAACGGCTTTGTAGCAACGGAGGGCTGGCTTGAAACCAGCGGAGTGAATTACATCGACCTGGGCGTGGAGATGTGCCGCGCGGGAGTCCAGTACTTCATCTTCACGGATATAGACAAGGACGGCACGCTGAGCCGCCCGAACCACTTCAAGACAAAGAAGCTCCAGGAAACGCTTGCGCCCCTCGGCGGAAACGTGATCGCGAGCGGCGGGATAAAGACCATCAACAACATAAAGACGCTGAAAAAGAACGGAATATACGGAGCCATCTGCGGCAAGTCCATCTATTCCGGCAGCCTTGACCTAGCGCAGGCTGTGCGTCTTTCGAAGTAAAGGAGCAACCCATGTTAGCTAAAAGAATAATCCCGTGCCTTGACGTCCGCAACGGAAAGGTAGTAAAGGGCGTAAATTTCGAGGGTATCAAAGATGTAGGCGATCCCGTGGAGCTTGCGATAGAGTATAACCGCCAGGGCGCGGACGAGCTGGTTTTCTACGATATAACCGCGTCCTATGAGGGCAGGGGAGTTATGCTGGATGTCGTTAAGCGCACCGCGCAGCAGGTTTTCGTTCCGCTGTGCGTCGGCGGCGGTATCGGCTCAGTTCAGGATTTCCGCGACACTCTCCGCGCGGGTGCCGACAAGGTTTCGGTAAATTCCCAGGCGGTCAAGAATCCCAAGCTTATCAGCGACGCAGCCGAGATATTCGGCAGCCAGTGCGTTGTAGTCGGAATCGACGCAAAGCGCAACGACAAGGACGGCTACAGCGTGTTCATCAACGGCGGCAGAGTGGATATGAACCTCGACCTCGGCGACTGGGTAAAGGAAATCGAAGAACGCGGCGCGGGCGAGATATGCCTGAATTCCATCGACACCGACGGCGTGCGCGGCGGATTCGACCTGGATATGCTGAATTTCGTGTGTGACCGTGTGAAGATACCGGTCATCGCAAGTGGCGGGTGCGGCTCAATTAACCACTTCTCGGAGGTATTCGAAAAGACTGCAAGCTCCGCGGCGCTTGCAGCGTCGCTGTTCCACTTCGGTGAGCTGACCGTGGACGAGGTAAAGGAGCACCTCCGTCAGCACAACATTCCGGTAAGAACATCTGCGAGGGTCTGACATGGGACTTTTCTCTGCAAAACCGAGCGCAAACGCGCAGAAGATAATTGACTGGCTGGGCTGCGAGTGTGAATACTTCCCGGCGGGAAAGCCGGCGCAGTTTATCCACTCGACTTACGAGGACGCCTTCGCCAAAAAGGAAATGGACGGATATACTCCGGTCATCATCGTAGTGAGCGACGTGCTTTCAGAATGGCTCGACATGATGCTTGACGAACCCGGCATGACGCCTGAAAAGCGGCGTGAGCAACTGCTGAAAACGGAACTTCCGGACGCGCAGGGCTGGTTTACTAAAAAACTTTCCGAAATGAAAGAGCAGTACGGCGAATATTGGGACGAGATAACAGCGGATTCCGGGAACACCGGAGACAAAATCGACAGGCTATCTGGATTTGTCGATTTCGGCACAAAGAAATCCGCTGAAGTCGTGCTTGCGAAAATACCTACAGATAAGCCGTGGGAGGTTTTCGCCTGGCTGCCGTTCGGGGGCTGGAACGAGTGCCCCGAGCCTGAAGCGATGATGGCGGCGGGGAAGTACTGGTTCCAGAAATTTGGAGCTGTTCCGGCGGTAATTTCTCATGATATTCTAGAATTTGCCGCCCAGCCGGTAAGGGATAAGAGCGCCGCCGTCGGGCTTGCGCTGGAGCAGTACGCATTCTGCAGCGACATAATCGACCAGGGATTCCAGGAATTATGCATACTCGCGGACGTGCTGACAAAATCGTCTGTCTGGTTTTTCTGGTGGGATTAAGTATTGCAATTTCTTCAGGTTTGTGATATACTATATAATATTGGTGTAAGTCAAATAATCTTCGAAGAATGCTAAACAGCGCAGTTTGTTTGACCGCATTCAGAAAGTAAGGAACATATGGACGTAAAGAAATATTTCAAGAAATCCGGGCTCATCCCGGCTATAGTGACCGACGCGGAAAACGGCGAGGTTCTTATGCTCGCCTACATGAATGAGGAAAGCCTCCAGAAAACGCTCGAAACCGGCTATACCTGGTTCTGGAGCCGTTCCAGACAGGAGCTGTGGAACAAGGGAGCGACCTCCGGTCATTTTCAGAAAGTGGTTGAGATGTACACAGACTGCGATGATGACACGCTGCTCATCAAGGTCATCCAGACCGGCGCAGCATGCCACACCGGCCACAGAAGCTGCTTTTTCACTCGCATAAAGTAATGTTCACGCTGCTGTATGGGACTGGCAACCCGGCAAAGCTGACGTCAATGCGGCGTAATCTGAGCGGGATCGGGATACGCATTATTGGGCTGAGTGACATGCAGATGCCCCCGCCGGATGTTCCCGAAAATGGAGCTACTCCGCTTGAAAACGCGCGCCAGAAAGCGCTCGCATATTATAGGCACTATGGAGTTCCTGTGTTCTCCTGCGATTCGGGGCTGTATTTTGACGGTCTCCCGAACGAGGTACAGCCTGGAGTCCATGTGCGTAATATTAACGGCAAACGGCTTTCTGACGAGGAAATGACGGAATACTACCGAAGTCTTGCCGAGCAGCACGGCGGAAAGCTGACCGCAGCCTACTTGAACGCAGTATGCCTGGTTCTCTCAGAAAACGAGATTTTCGAGCATATGGGCAGGGACATTTCGGGAAACAGCTTCTGCATAGTTGACAAACCGCATGAAAAAGCAGTTCCGGGATATCCGCTGGACAGGATTTCCGTAGGTGCCAAATCGGGCAAATATTTTTATGATATGTCGCCGGATGAGTATCTTCTTGAGGAGGAATTCAGCGACGGCTTTCGAAGATTTTTTACAAACGCATTAGGAATAAAGGAGAAATAATCATGATGGACGCATTCAAGGACATGTACGATGTAGTAGTAGACCGCAGGGCAAACCCGCAGGAGGGCTCCTATACCTGCTACCTGTTCGACAAGGGAATCGACAAAATACTCAAGAAGTGCGGCGAGGAATGCACCGAGATGGTCATTGCAGCCAAGAACAACGACAAAGACGAACTTGCAAACGAGATCAACGATCTGCTTTACCACATGATCGTTATGATGGTAGATCGCGGCGTGACCGTAGAGGACATCGAGCAGATCATGGTAGAACGCAGCAAGAAGATCGGAAATCTCAAGCAGTTCCACATAAGCGACCACAACACCTGATATGGAACTGACAAGATTCATTGATGATTATGCCGACGATATTTACGCGCTGGCGCTGATAACAACCAAAAACTTTGATTCCGCAAAGGAGATATTCGTGCGGAATTGTTTTGCGTGCGCGGAGATCGACGACAATGGAGACTTGTTTTCCATGCTGAAAAAAGCATACCCTATGTGTCGGGAAGCGGAAATAAATGATTCAGCCGTGACGCTGACTGGAATAGAGCTTGACGCAAAGAAGCAGCAGCTGCTTGAATCGGTATTAAGTCAGCCATTTATCGTGCGTGCGCTCGTCCACATGCATTGGGAAAACGACCTCGAACCGGAACAGATCGCAAAGCTGATCGGCGAAAGCGTCAGGTATGTTAATTCCACACTTGAGAAGCTCCCTGCGGAGCTTACCCAGGCGCTTGACAAGAGCTACAAGGACCTCTGCTTCAGGATCAGGGCAGACGACAAGCTGAAATCCTACGTAATTCGCAGTATGAATTCCGGAAAGAAACGTCAGTTTGAAGTCAAGGGCGACGCCGTACCTGTCCACAAATGGACAAAGCAACAAAAGCTCATCATATACGTCGTTGCTGCTGTGGTAACAGTCGTGATATGTATAATGATCCCGCTGATAGAAAGCTACTACCAGATGAGAAAAGACGAGAATTTCGAATCCTTCGAGAACGTTGCGACAGAGGAGATATTCCGTTACACCAGCGAAGCGGACGAAAGTACGCTTTAAAACGGCGGATACGAATCATTTTTCCAGATAACAGGTATTTTTTATTACTTTTTTAAAAGAATTTCGCAAAAACTGTTGCAAAAATGACATAAATATGTTATTATAATTATATAGAGTGGCAGGGTGCGCCATGCAGCCGAGCCATGGGATAATTGAAAGGAATTATGATCATGCCAAGACAGAAGAAAATCACGACCAAGACTACCGCGAAAACGGAAACCGCTGTAAAGCCGGCAAATAAAACCGCAGCAGTAAAGCCTGTGGAAGAAAAGCCCGTTGAGGTTAAGACCAAAGCTGCTGAAGTTAAGGCTGCTCCTGCTGTGACTCCCAAGGCTGCAAAGAAGCCCGCTGCCAAGTCCGCAGCAAAGAAAACTGAAAAGCCTGCCGCCAAAACCGAGGCTGCACCAAAAAAGAGAGCAGGCAGAAAGCCCAAGCCGATCACAGTCAACGATGTTGTAGCAAAGATCTACAAGAGAATCGACAAGACTGCCGGAAAGCAGGTAGCTGAAAAGGGCAGGGCCGCAATAGATATCAAGCTGTACGGTCCGTTTGAAGCACACATGTATATCGAAGTTAAAAACGGCAACGTATCCGTTGAACCCTACGACTATATCGAAAGGGATCTTGAAGTAGCTGTTCCGGTTGACGTTGCACTTGCAATTGCCGATGGTAAGATTTCCGTAAAGGAAGCTGTTGAAAACGGCAGCCTGTACGTTTTTGGAAACGTTCAGTTTGCACTAAAGTTTGCAAAGCTTTTTGATTGACAGTAACTTAAACCCTCTGCGGTATTTCCGCAGAGGGTTTAATTATTACAAAAGCTGTGGCAGGATTCCTGCCACAGCTCAGCTTGTCGAAAAAGCCATCTTTCGTAGAAAAAAGAAAGAGGGCTTTTTGAATATTAAGCAGTGAGGAATATG
>CAKSEO010000010.1 GCA_934446565.1 uncultured Oscillospiraceae bacterium
TGCTATTACGACTATTGGTAACTCTGCATTTGAGGGATGTACTGCGTTAGCAAATATTACTTTGCCTAATGCTATTAGTACAATATCCGAATATGCTTTTCGGGGATGCACCGGGCTTAAAAGTGTTGATTTGCCAAATGCCACCACTAGAATTGAAAGTTATGCTTTCTATAATTGTATTAAATTAAAGAAAATCACTCAAGGTGGTTTATCAGAATTAAACTATGTTGTTTCAATTGGGAAACTCGCTTTTTATAAGTGCTATAGCGAACCCGTACTAGTTCATGAAGGTTATACATTAAAATTACCATCAATTACTTCAATTGCTGATGAGGGTTTTCGAAATTGTGGCTTTTTAAAGGGAATTGAGTGTGGAAATGGACTTACTAAAATTAATCCTAACGCTTTCCAATCCTGTGGACAGCTCTTATACGCAGAATTTCCGAGCGCAACAAGTATAGGAGCGTCTGCGTTTGCGGGCGACCTGAATCTTGAGAAAGTTGTTACATCAGAACTTGAATCAATTGGCAGCTCTGCATTTTATGATGGTTATAAAGAGGACGGTTCTGACCCCACGCGCCCCTATGTAGAACTTGAGTGCCCTAAAATAAAGGATAATTGTATAATAGGTACTTCCGCATTTGAACATAGTAACATCCACGGTTTTATAACAGGCAAAAACGTTACGTTAGGAGAAAGAACTTGTGCTAATTGTCCAAAGTTAGGTTCTGCAAAAGTAAGCGCAAAAGTTATACCTGCATCTTGTTTCAACAACACTCCTGCATTAACAGAGTGTGATTTAGATGGGACTGTAAGAATTGAAACCTATGCTTTTTATAGGAGTTCTGTTATTCCAAATCTAGATAACATATTATATATAGGGAGTTATGCGTTTTCCGGCAATTTTGATACAGGTAAGGTGTCAATTGATAAAAATTGCACAGTAAAAGCGTCTGCTTTTTCTAGGAGCAATATAACAAGCGTCTTTATAGCCGAAAACTCAATATTAGAGGCTGGCATTTTTAGCAGTTGTAGTAAATTAACGGTTGCCGATATGCCATTCTTGAAGAATATTCCTGCCAACACGTTCAACAACTGTAGCAACCTCGTTACAGCAAATTTTCCTAGGAATACAGACACAGTAATTGGAGCGGGTGCTTTTTCTAATTGTGGGTTTACTACTTTCGATTTGGGTAATCTCTCTAATAAAACTCATACACAAATTTCAGATGGTGCATTTAAAAATTGTAGTAAACTTTCTGAGATAACAACTTTTTCAGATACACATGTATATAAGTGGGATGTATTAGAAAAAGCTACAACTTATTATAAAAATCAAAGCGGAAACTGGGTGAAGAGTGATGAAAACTATGAACTCATGGATGATGCAAAAGGAATTTATAATGCAATTTATGGGACTAGTTCGAATAGTAGTGACAATATATTTAGTGGTACAGCTTTAAGAACGGCTAGTGTTTATCATAACAAAAAACCGACATATCAAACAGACGACACTCGCATAACATATGAATATTCTAATTTTAAGCCTGGAGATAATATCCCAGCATCATCAATAAATTGAGGTGATAATATTATATGATAATAACTCCTGATAAAATAATCACAATAGCAGGAATACAAATTAAACAAAAAATTATTCCAGATGGTCTTAGATGGAAAGACTCTACTAAAGCTAGAAATGCAAAATTTTCTCCTAATGCATTGTATAAAGCAAATGTAAAAATGCCTAAAGTAAACACAGTTACAATTCATAATACTGCTGACTTAGATAATATTCAAGACGATGCTGAAAGATATACTCTTGCTACATATAATGAAAACATGGGTTCAGTAAGACCACATTTGTATGTAGATGAAAGTTCTGTTTGGCAATTGCTTGAATTTGACGAAGTAGCTTGGTGTAATGCAAGAGGCACTTATAATACTGGTGCAATAGATGATATTGCTATTGAGTGTATTATGAATGAAAATTCACAATCAGATGCGATAGCAAAAGACAAAACTGCTAGATTAGCGGCATATTTCCTACATGAAAACGATTTAGATATTTCTGCATTAAGAACGCATACTTACTGGATAAATAAAAATTTAGGACTTGACGGTAGTGTGGATTATCTCAATACTCATATTGATAAGAGGGCAACAAAAGTTTGTCCTCTTTATATTATGCCACATTGGGATAAATTCAAAGCAACAGTTAAGAAATGTCTATTAGAATATGAAAAACCAGTAGAAAAT
This sequence comes from uncultured Oscillospiraceae bacterium, assembly GCA_934446565.1. Lineage (GTDB taxonomy): Bacteria > Bacillota > Clostridia > Oscillospirales > Ruminococcaceae > CAG-115. The sequence goes on from CAKSEO010000010.1 coordinate 2,260, forward strand.
ATACCCTATAAAATTAGAAGAAGTAAAGATAATGTTGAAAGCCAAATAGGTGCTTATAATGGTTTGGAAACGGCAAAAAATATTGCCGATTATAATAGAGGATATAAAGTTTTTGACAGTTTAGGAAATTTAGTATACAAACCTAGTGTTTATTATTCTAAATATATTACTACTAAAGATAGAACGCCAATTAAATATGTGCCAGAACGCAACGCTAAAACTATATCAAAATTACCTAAAAATACAGAAATTATAGTTTATTTAGGCAGCAACGTTACAGCAGAAAACGGTACAATATGGGTTAAATTTACTAGTCCGGAATGTAAGAAATTTCCAAACAAGTTTGCTTATATTCCGTTTCAATATATTAAAAAGAAATAAATAATAAATATAATAAAGAAAGGAAGTAAATTTATGACAGATATACTTAATACAGTATTGGCGAATTTACTTATGGTTGGTGTTTTTCTTATTCCTTTAATTCTTATGCGAATGGCAGATATTATTCTTGGTGTAGCTATTGCAAAGAAGAATAGTATCTCTTGGGATTGGAGCAAATTTCTTTGGGGACTATTCTATACAGTTTGCTTTATTATAGGCACAGGTTTGTTTACCACAAGCATTAGTATGATAGAACCTATAATTAAGCAATTTGGTATTGTTGCTGATGAAGCCACTCTGACTGCACTCAATGGAATAAGTATAGTAGCTGTATGCCTTATAATTTTAGCAATTACGGTTACTTCTTATGGTAAGGATTGTTTTGAAAAAATCAAGACATTAGCAGGGAAGAATGAAAAAAATGATACTATAAATTCTACTATTACTACCTCTGAAAAGCGAGGTGAGTTATGAGTATAGAATTTAATGAAAACTATCTTACTGAAATAACACAAATTGACGAAAGAAGTAAGAGTAATTCGCATAGACTAGATGAAGCTGAGGAAGATATTAAAGACCTTAAAGAAAAGAATACCACACTGATAGAAATGTCAGCCAGTATAAAAAATCTTTCGGAAGGTATTGTAGATATTAAAACTGATGTGAAAGACATTAAACTAGATCAAAGCACTTTAAAAGATGAGGTTTCCGAATTGAAAAATTCTCCAACTAAATCAAAAGCTAAAGCATTTGATACAATGTGGAAATTTGTTTTGACTGCTCTTGGTGGTGCGTTTGTTGGGTGGCTAATCACAACTCTTATTCCTCAATTTGCAACATAAGGTTAAAATGAATTTATAAGACTGCTGTATTGTATAAATAGTATGGCGGTCTTGATTTTATAGAAAGGAATGATAATATGGCTGGTGCACTTTTGAAGTATGGGAATGATTACAATACGCCCGTTGCGGAGTTTGCTGTCACGCAAGAAAGCGATTTACAGGATTTACCCACGTCTACTACACCGGGGAAGGGTATATTTAAGGGCGTAAATGCAGTACCAATAGGGAGTGTATGTTCTTTCGGTGATACTACCGCTGGATATGTGAGAACATTTATGCTTTTTGATACATGGATGGAAATTTGATATGGAATGTAAACTTATAAAAGAAAGGGTGAATTACAAATGGATATAGCAACCCTAGCAGCAGCCAAACGATATACAAACGAAACTGTAATTGGAATGGGGGCATTAAAAGGTGCTCCATGTACGGTTAAATCTGTTACTCCTGTTACTGGTGGTAATGAAGTAATTCTTTCTTGGACAGCAACAGATGGTAGTGTAACAGAGAATAGTTTCGTTGTAAAAGATGGTGTTTCGGTTGTTGGAGTTTCTATTGATACTACAACGAATAATCTTGTTGTTGAGTTGTCTGATGGCTCTGCTAAAAATGCTGGAGTTTTGCCCAAAGGCGAAAAGGGCGACAAAGGTTTCTCCCCTACTATCGCAGAAAACCCCGACAATACAAATGAAATATATAAACTTGACATAACAAACGAGGGTAGCACATTCACTACACCAAACCTTAAAGGAACTGGCGGTGGACTTGACCCTGATAAATATTATGACAAGACACAAATAGATGCTTTTATAGAGCCACTTGATAAAGCAAAGCATACACACGACAATAAAGAAACAGTCCTTGATAAACTTACTACAAACGATACAGGCGATACTCTCCTGTTTAATGGTAATACTATTAAAGGTTCTGTTGAAATAGATGATACTACAACCACAGCAACTGACAAGGTTTGGTCTGCAAAGAAAACTAATGATACGTTTGAGGAAGTCAAGAAGTCTGTTGTTGACACAAACACTAGGTTTGCTGACTATGATACTTCTGTTGAAGTTGATGGTAAGATAACAACTGCTCTTATTGGTTACGAAAAAACCGAAGATGTAGATAATAAACTTGCCGAATATGACAAGTCAACTGTTGTCGATAAAAAGATTACGGATGCTTTGGCTAACTATGATACTTCGGAAGACGTTGATAACAAACTGAAAGATTACGCAAAAACAACCGAAGTTGATACTAAAATAACAGACTTAACCACAGAATTGAAAACATGGGTCAATGGCAATGAAAGTCTTGGTATTAAAACAGCTTTATATGTAAACAACACTTTGATGTTTTACAAAAAGCCCAATGCAACAGTAACAGATGTAGCTGATTTCACAATAAATCTTCCTGCGGAGCAGTTCTTAGACCAAGCCAATACTACATTTGTAAATAGTTTTGTTTGGAGCGAAGAGACTTATCCAAACTCAATCAACCCTAATCTTGATGGACAACCAGTTTTAGTTCTTGCTGTTAAAGGAGAAACAGAAATATCTTACAGTTTTGTGTCTATGAACGAGCTTGTCAAGATATACAAAGCAAGTACAGTAGTAAGCACAGTTACTCTTACTATCAATGATGCTACTAACACAATTTCGGGTGAAGTTAATATCTCTGCTGATGAGGGTAATTTACTTAAAGTTGGAACAGATGGTGGTCTTTATGCAGAAGCTACTGATATTACTGGTAAAGCTGATAAGCTGACTGATACTGACATTAAAGAAAACCAAATACTTCTTGATGATGGTACTGGCAATATCAAAGCAAGCGGCAAAGATATTTCTGAATATATTCCTGCATGGAGTGGAACTAAGGCACAGTGGGAAGCTCTTGATAAGAGTACTCTTGCAGATGGAGCAATTATTAATATAACTGACGACTTCGTAGAGAACCCTGTACAGGTCAAGACTATGCCTGACACCGCTACTGAGGGTGACGTTGTACAGTATATAGGGCTTTCAGATACAAGCTATACACATGGTTATTTCTACGAATATGCGGTTAATGAAACTGGAATTTTATCGTGGAAATACCTCCCTGTTGATGCGGTTTACAAGCCCTCAAACGAGGAAGTTCTTGATAAATTTTCTGAAAATGATGAGGGTAAGGTTCTGTATGACAATAAACCTTTAGCAAGCGACAATCTCTGGCACGGAACTCAGGCAGAATATAACGCTCTTGGTGAGTATGATGAGAATAAGACTTACGTCATTACTGATGGTGGCGAAGAAGCTGATTTGAGCGAGGTCGTGATTGATGATACATCGACTACATCTGAAACAAAGTCTTGGTCTGTGAAGAAGATAAATGATACTGTTGTTTTGAAAAATACTGGAGTATTAAATAAAGACGCCCCGACATCTTCAGGAATTACAACCTTTACATTAGATATTTCCTCTTTAGGACTGACCCACGGCATATATCATTTTAAATGTTGTATAGTAGGTAATGGCAATATCGCTTATTGTGCTGAAGGCAGTATTGGACAATATACTGGTAGTTATAGAATATCTATTGATTATAAGTCATCTCAAATCTCCAGTATCGTTATAAACGGAACAACAATTACAGTCACAACTTCTACAGCTTATTATAATCTTAGTTTTTCTATTCAATCAATATATGATTGGATAGAGTCATAAAAAAAGAGAGTGAAACAATATGTCACGAGATAAGTCTTTGTATTGTTGTTTCTCTGTTCCGCAACAAAAATTTTTAACAAGTAAAAATATCAACTATGAGGTTGTGGCACTAAACCCAAATACAAAATGTACAATGTGGATTTATATGAGAAATGAAAAATTAGATAAAGCATTAAACGAATGGAGACTTGGCTCAAAGAGCTGAGTCTCTTTTTGTATATAAACGTATTTGAAAGAATGTGAAAATTGATTAGTGAAAGGTTAGGAAGTTATGTTATTGACAGAAGAAGTTGACGTTGGATTAATTCCTAAAAATATACCATATTATGAAAATCTCGGTTATAACATTCCGAGGTCTATGGGTACAAAAAAGAAAATTGTAGTAAGACGTGGTACAAGAATAAAAGTAAAAACAACTGATTTACCGAAATATAGTAGTTTTCAAGTTGAAGTTAGTTGTGATAATTGTGGGAAAGTCAATATGACATATTATTGCAATTATAATAGAAGTAGAGATTTATATAATGGTAAATATTATTGTCACCATTGCATACAAAAACTATTTTATTCAGGAGAAAATCATCCTAATTGGAATGAAGATATTACATCAGAAGAAAGATTATTACAAAGACGTTATCCAGAATATTTAATTTTTGTTAAAGCCTGTCTTGCTCGTGATAATTATATTTGTCAATGTTGCGGTCAAAAGCACGGAGACTTAAAAGTTCATCATCTTGATGGATATAATTGGTGTAAAGAAAAACGCACAGATGTGACTAATGGGATAACCTTGTGTGAAACTTGCCATAGAAATTTCCATATGCAATATGGTTCAGGAAATAATACTAAAGAACAATTTGAAGAATGGTTAGGGAAATCTATTAAAGACTTAGAAACATATAATGGTGAGTTGCCAACTGCAAGAAAAGTATATTGTTTTGAAGATGATTTAATCATAAATAATGTAAGAAAATACTGTAAAAAAGGGGAATCGCAAATCTATTCATGTTGTAATAGAAAGATTTGTAATAAAGGAACAGATGACGAATATAGAGTTTTGTCATATAAAGGGAAACATTATTTTTGGTTAGATGAATATGAAAGCCTGTCGAAAGAAGAGGTGCAAAAAATAGTACAATCAATGATTGATTATAGCCCTAAAGAAAAAGTAGTATGCGTAACTACGGGTAAAGTGTTCGATAGTATGACGGATGGAGCTACATATTATAACAGAGGAAGAAATGGTAAAAATGGAATAAGTGCGTGTTGCAGAAGAAAACAAAAATATTCTGGCAAACTCCCTGATGGCACTCCATTATTGTGGATGTATTTATCTGATTATAAAAAAATGTCAGAAGAAGATGTTGCAAAATGGCGTGAAGAAACAATGGCTAATATAAAAGTAAATAAGAATAAAAACGCATTACATAGCTGTAAAAAAGTTATTTGCATTACAACAAATGAAATTTTTGATTCTGTTGCCAAAGCAGGAGAATACTATCACGCCACAAAAGTTGGAGATTGTTGTAATGGCAAACGAAAAGCATCTGGGAAATTAAATAATGTACATCTTCAATGGATGTTTTATGAGGACTTTTTACAATTATCACGAGAAGAGCAACAAATAATATTAAGTAAAAGCCAAAAAATTATTAAATAAGAAAGGAGAAAATAATTATGAGTATTTATCAAGGAAATACGCCTGTGGCTTGTAATTATAACATCATTTCTGGAGCAGAAATTGATGATACTGCTACTGATGTAACAGATAAGACTTGGAGTGCTAAAAAGATAGGAAGTTCTACTATCCCATATGTCTTAATTGATACTACAAAGGATATTGATTTTAATGAGTATACAGAAACAGGTTATTATACGCCTAATAAATCTTTCTCAACAGGTTGGTTCACTCACAGTATTTTAAATGCACCTACTGATGGTTGGCTTCCTGCTGGAGGCTTTGGTCTTGAAGTCAAAACTTTCGATAATACTTCAACTTCAAAATGGTTTACACAGATACTTTATTCATATGTTGGTACAGATAATGATTCTGCTCCTATATATTCAAGAACATTCTTCTATGATGGTACAAAAACTAAATTCTCACCTTGGAAGAGAATTGCTGATATAGATGATACTAAGGTATCAGAAAATGAGGTTTGGTCATCTAAAAAAGTAAATGATAAGCTTGCAATGCTTCCTTTTAAGTGGAAGCTAATAGGAACTTCTACTCCAGAAACAGGGGCAACATCAAGCAATACTTTTAATCAAACAATGTCTGGCGGCAATCCTTTCTGTGTATATCATAGCTCTGGAATATTCTGCTTTGGTAACGGTATTCCTGCTAACAGAGGTAAACTTTATGGAATGACTTCTGGAGCAGTTGCTTCTGTTACATATACTACAGCTGGATTACTTACTGTTCAAGTTGGTTCTGGCACAGCATATATCTATGAAATGGAAGGAATAGGTTAAAGGGGTGATTAAATGTCGGTAAATATTTTTCAGAAGTCAACAGGTGAATTAAAACAAATTGCTGGCAATGCCCCTGTTGGCGGTAGTGGTGGAAGTGCAACATCACAAGTTATATTTTCTAAAAAGTCTGAATTTCCTACACAGGGTCTTGCTGACAAAATATATATAGATACTGATACAAGTAAGTCTTATATTTATAAAGATGGCAACTATGTATTAGTTGGTGACGGCATGGCTACTGTTGATTGGGATACTATTGTTTAATTTAAGAAGGAGATTTTATTATGGCTAATGTAAAGTTTTTAACAGGTACTTATGCACAGTATAAGGGACTTACCGCTAAAGACGCTAACACTCTTTATTTTGTTGATGGACAGCTTTTTAAGGGCGAAACATCTTATACAAACCAGATTGAGGTTGTTGATAGTCTTCCTGTCACTTTAGTTGCAGGAAAGGTTTATGTGAATACAACTGATAAGTCTGTAACTTATTATGATGGTACTGCTTCTACAGTTGTAGTTCCCGAAACAGTGGCTACAATTGGTGATTCTACTGCTGATACTGCTCTTGCTTCTGTAAAGGCAATTAAGGATTTTGTTGCTGCTGAAATGGCTAAAATTCCTGCGGCTGTAGATTATACAGTAACTATCACTGATGAAACTGCTGGTGCAGGAGAGAAGTCTAAACAGACTATTAAACAGGGTAAGACAGGAGAGGAAACTACTGTTGGTACGATTATTGTTCCTGACCTTGTAATGGCAGTAAAGGAGACTCCTACCGAGGGGTATCTTAAAACTTATCAGTTTACTTATGGAACTGGCACTACTTTTGAAGTAGACATTCCTAAGGATTTAGTAGTAACTGCTGGTGAAGTTATCGTTGTCAGTGATGATAGTCCTGTTACAGGTCTTGCCAATGGTACATATCTTAAACTGACTATCGCTAATCAAGATAAGCCTGTATATATTGACGTAAAAGACTTAGCTGATGTTTATACTGGTAAGACTGAAACTACTGGTGTAAGTGTTGCTATTTCTGCAAGCAACGAAATTTCTGCTACTCTTGTTGGTAAAGCTGTTGCAGAAGAGAATCTTGCTGATGCTCTTGCTACAAAAATTAATGGCGCAGATGAAGCTCTTACTTGGGGTGCTATTTCTTAATTACTAAAAGGTAAAATACTAACAAGGGTAATAACATTGAATTATTACCCTTGTTAAATCATAAATATGAAAGGAGAAATAATTAATGGCTGATAATAAAGTCAAATTTCTTCGTGGTACTGCTACGAAATATGAAGCAAGTACCAAAGACAGCAATGTTTTTTATTATACAACTGATACTAAAAAGTTATATTTGGGGGCTAATGAAGTTACTGGTGTTGGCAAAGCTAGTACTGGCGAGAACGCTGAAATCTTTAACGACTATAAAAAAAATGATGCATCTGGTATATATTCACATGCTGAAGGACACTGGACAACAGCTTCCGGAGATGGCTCTCATGCAGAGGGTACTGGCACAACAGCTTCCGGAACTTCTGCGCATGCTGGTGGTCACGGTGCTGCGGCTGGGAAGAGTTGCACTTTTGCACATGGTGAAGGTGTTGAAGCAAACAGCAATGATTATGAAGTTGCTTTTGGTGTTTTTAATAAAAGCAATACAGATACTCTTTTTTCTATAGGTAACGGTACTGATGAGATAAAAAAAAGTAATGCTTTTGAGATAACTAAAACTACGGGTAAATTATTTGATAAAGAAATTGCTACCAAAGAAGAACTAGAAACGCACACAGCAGATACGGATATCCACGTCACCACCGCAGATAAGGAAAAATGGAATGGGTTGAGCAATCCGAATCTGCTTGATAACCCTGATTTTGCAATAAATCAGGGTGATGTTTCCGGCGAGATAAGCACGGCGGGATATTTTGTTGACCGCTGGAAGCTGAAAAGCGGCACTGTAACGCTGAACTCCGACGGTTCTATTACGCTTGATGGTGCTATAGAGCAGATGCTTGAAAAGGCTGTGGGGACTAACACAACAGCTTCCGCAAGTGCGGGAACGGCTAGTTATAATGATTCTACAAAGACGTTCACACTGACCGCTTCCGGCAAGAACATCGCCTGGGCGAAGCTTGAAATTGGAAGCGCTGCTACACCGTATTCGCCGCCGGACTATGCTTCCGAGCTTGCAAAATGTCAGCGGTATTTTCAGCGTATTAAGAACGTAACAGGAAAGTACGCATTTTTCGCTTCGGGGTATGCGTATTCCGCGACCAAGGGCTTTGCAACATTCCCGCTGGCGGTACCGCTTAGGTCTCCGGAAGCGTGCACATCGGTGCTGTCCGGTACGCTATACGCTGTTAACGCCGCGCACATCGGTTCCAGCGCTGTACAGCTCACGGAGGTCTCCGGGGTGGAGATGATAAACGGCGGCGCTGCTGCAAGCATCAACATCGTAGCTTCCGGGCTGGCGGCGAACACGCCTATCATGTTGCAGTTCCGTGACAGTGCAAGTTATCTTGACATTTCTTCGGAGCTTTAAGGAGGTTTATATGGATGAATACATAGTATACGTCAGGGTTGACGGGGACGGCGTAATAACAGCTATCAACTCAAGTGCTTTCATCAGCGGTACGGGCTGGACGGAGATAGACCAGGGGGAGGGAGACCGTTTTCATCATGCGCAGGGGTGCTATCTTGAGCGAGGGCTTACGGATGAGTGCGGGATATATAACTACAAGCTGTCAGACGGCGTTCCGGCGCTGCGTTCTGATGAGGAGAAAACCCCGGAACGTGCGCGGATAGCGGCGGCAATCGAGATTTCCGAACTCAAGGAGAAGCTTGATGAAACAGATTACATCTCTGCGAAAATCGCGGAGGGCGCTGCTACACGCGAGGAGTATGCTGACAAACTCGCGGAGCGTGCGGCTTGGCGAGTTAGAATAAACGAACTTGAAAACAAGAACTAATTATATTGTTATAATAATAAGTTAAAAATTAATAAATCCTAAATATTGACATTTACAATTGTATTGACAATTTATTTCCGTTATTGTATAATTATACATATACAGTTGGGATTTTAATAAGTTAGGGGTTATTTATGATAAGTTATAAAGATTATGTAATATATTTTCCTAGTGTAATACGAGATTTAGAAGTCAAATCGTATATTACTTATAAGCGATATATTTTCTCAGGGATTAATCTACCTGATGCAATAGATTCAAATTTCGCATGTCTAAGGTTAATATTTAGAGGTTACAATATTTTAAGCTGGTCTGTAGTGATAATAAATAATAATCATTATAAAATTAAGATTGAGTATTGTCCTATTGACTTATCGAGTAAAGAAAATTTCAAAATTGATAAAATATCTACTGCTTATTTAAATGCTGATGAAATTGCTGAACAATATTGTGGTAGATCAAAGATATTTTAACTATTTTGGAAAATATTAATTAAAATAAGGGACACTAGAGTAAAATCTGGTGTCCCTTATTTTTTACGTTTTTTGTTTGAGTTTTTTATTTGTATTATAATATATCTTGACATAACTTTTATTTTGGTGTATAATAATCTACTACCTTAAAATAATGATAATTATATAGGAGGAAATGATTATGCCTAAAATAATGTATCGTAAAAGGAATGGCGGTTGGGAGTATCGTTTTGAAATAGCAAGATTGAATGGGAAACGACAGCACCTCTCTAAAAGTGGGTTTAAAACTAAAAAAGAGGCTGAATTAGCAGGAAATAAAGCCTATTTAGATTATAATACAACTGGATTAAATTTTATTCCAACTGAAATGAGTGTGTCTGATTATTTTGATTTTTGGATTACTGAGTATTGCAAAGTAAACCTAAAGCCTGACACCGTAACAGGATACACTAAAAAGATAAATAATCATATTAAACCTAATATTGGACATTATGCTTTGAAAGCAATCAATTCTGCAACATTACAAAAGCTTATTAATAATCTTTTTAATTTGGGATATAGTAGGAATACATTGCTTTCTATCAAAGGCATATTAACCTCAGCTTTCAATTATGCTATTGAGCCATTAGGCTTTATTGCTAATAATCCCGCGTTGGCATTAAAACTTCCATTAAAAAATGCTCAGCCTGATACGCCAACTAGGATAGGAGAAAGATATATAATTTCAAAAGAGGATATGATAAAAATTTTAGAACGGTTTCCAGAGGGAAGTACTGCGTATATCCCATTACTTTTTGGGTATAGATGTGGTATGAGAATGGGAGAAGCTTTTGCTATTACATGGGATTGTGTTGATTTTGAAAAAAAGACAATTACAATTAATAAACAAGTGCAATGGCAAGAAAAAAATAAAAATGATAGTGCATCAGAAAGTTATTGGTATATTACTGCCCCAAAATATGGGTCTATAAGAGTTATTGATATTGACGATGAAACTATAAATATATTAAAAAGGGAAAGGGAACGACAAATATTAGACAAACAAAAGTATGATAATTTATATACGCATAATTATTTTACAAATGATAGTATAAAAAGGATTAATAATGTGTCGGGTGAATTAATTGATTTTGTTACCGTGAGAGAGAATGGTGAATTTATCCAGCCTAGAATTATGCAACATACAACTGCTATAATTACTAAAAAATTAGGCATCAAATTTAACTTTCATTCTTTAAGGCACACTCATTGTACAATGCTTGCTGAGAATAATGCGCCCATTAAATATGTACAACAAAGGTTGGGACATAAGAACGTAACGGTAACATTACAAATCTATCAACACGTTTCTGAAAAAATGTCTGAAGAGGGAAGAAATACTTTAAATAACATATATGGTATGAGCGAGGATACTAAGGGTGATAAAATTACCTAATATTTCAGAATGCGTCCACATTACGTCCACCTTTTCTGAGTTTTTGTGGACGATTAGAAATGATAATAAATGAAAATAGATGATGCATCATCAGGGTTTATCGCTTATAAACGGCTTTAATAAAGGAAATTTAGGGGCTACAAAATACGATAAATGATAGTGCGGTTTTTGTTAATGAATTGGGCAACAACCCCATGGTTGGCGCTACCGTTGCTTGCGCAGTACTTGTAGAGGAAGCTCTCAAGGCTTGATCTCAAGCCAGATGACGGCTTTTTCAGAGTTGCTGTAAAGTAAAACTGTATAAAACGAATTGCACACGTTATTTTCGGGCGACCGGGGTGGCGTGTGCTTTTTTTTATTTTTAATAAATATGCTTGACAATTATTGATATTAGTTATATAATTGACTTAGTGAGTGCTGTGCACTCGGAAGAGGAGGTAATTCATTATGAAAATCAAAAAGCTGCTTTCGGCAATGACGGCTGCTGTTATGGTAGCGGGAACGTCCGTAGCTGCGGAAACAACGAATCTTATCCCGTCGATGTCGGTGGTGGCGAATGCGGAGGTATCCGGCGATTATACCTATTCGCTCAAGGACGGCAACGCGACCATCACAAAATATAATGGCAATGATACTATTGTTGTTATCCCGTCTGCTATTGATGGGCATACAGTTACTGAAATAGGTTCCGGTGCGTTTTCTTTCAATAAAGTTGTTGAAAAAGTTACTGTTCCGGCTTCGGTGAATAATATCTCAATGGTCGCTTTTGAGGGCTGCGAATCCATGGAGAGCATAGATGTTGCAGCAGATAATGAGAATTATCTCTCTGATGGCGGCATACTTTTTTCAAAGGATAAAACCGTTCTTATAAATTATCCGGCATCCAAAAGCGACCTTGGAACATATTCTGTTCCTGACAGTGTTACCAGAATAGGCACGGATGGATTTTATAAGAATAAATTCCTTACTGAAATCACGATTCCTAGCAGCCTGAAATCCGGACTTGGCGGGGTAGAGTTTGCCTATAGCCAAAATCTTGAGAGAATAATCATAAATAGCAATAGTGTCTCATTTGGCAATATATCTTTTGTTGGCTGCCCGAAGCTCAAAGAGGTGCTTATTGATAATGATTCCTACACGTCCATTGATGGAATCGTTTATTCAAAGGATAAGACTGAACTTTGGCTCTATCCCAGCGGAAAATCCGAAAAGAACTTTGAAATTCCGAGCCACGTCAAGGTAATAGAAGATAGCGCATTTATGGACAACGAATACATCACCAATGTAACTATCCCGTATGGCGTGACAAAGATTTGCGGCAATGCGTTCCGTGAATGCAGCAATCTGGAAAACGTAACTATCCCGAACAGTGTGACCACGATTGAAGGTTATGCGTTTTTCGCTGACTATAGTCTTAAATCTGTCAAACTTCCTGACAGTGTTACAAGCATAGGCACATATGTTGGTCAGGCAAACTATGGATATACATTTTGCGATTGTACCAGTTTAACTGAAATATTAATTGATAACGATTATTATACCAGCGTTGATGGCGTTCTTTTCACAAAGGATAAGTCGTTGCTTATCTCCTATCCTTGCGGAAAACAGGATGAATATTATGTTATTCCCGATACGGTTACGGAACTCGGAGCTGACGCTTTCCGTGATTGCAGATTTTTAAAGGGTGTTTCTATTCCTAGAAGTGTAAAGAATATCGGAGAAGATGCTTTTAATTCCTGGAGCCAGACCCTGACTCATATCCACATCCCCCACGGCACAACAGCCGAAGATTACATGGGAAAGGGAGGACTTCCCACAAAATCCGAATACTATTATGTCCGTAACGCCGACGGCAGCTGCCCCGCAGGTACTGACTGCGTAATGCCGTTTGATACGACCCCGAAAAACGTAAAGGCAGCGGCGGGCGACGAATCCATAACAGTGACATGGAACGCGGTCAGCGGCGTTTCCAGGTACAGAGTACGCCGCAGCGATGGAAAGAGCTGGACTACCCTCGCCACAGTCACCGGCACAGCGTACACCGATACGACGGCGGAAGCCGGCGTAAAATACAGCTACGTTGTTTATCCCTGCGTTGACGGCGCGTTCACTACTCCGTCCGAGGCGGTATCCGCTGAAATAGCGGCGGCTACCGAAGCCACAATAGTAATGACCGCCCAGGCGAACAACGTAACGGTAAACTGGAACAGGGTCAAGGGCGCGACGAAGTACCGCATCCGCCGCAACGACGGCACCGGCTGGACGACCATGCAGACATCCGCGGCCACCAGTTACGTTGACAAGACCGCAGCGGCTGGGAAGCGCTACACCTACGTCGTTTACCCGTTCGTTGACGGCAAATTCGCCGAACCCTCCAAGACCGTAAAGGTCGCGCTGACCGGCTCGGGGAAGTCCGCCGCAGTGACCGTTACCGCCGCCGACGGAAAGGTGAACGTAAGCTGGGGCAGGCTCGACGGCGTGAAGAAGTACCGCGTGCGCCGCAATGACGGCACGAAGTGGCAGACGATGGCGTCCACCGCAAACCTCGCGTGGACGGATTCCACAGTCGAAAGCGGCAGGACCTACACCTACGTTGTCTACATCTCCGAGGACGGCGTGAACTACTCTAACTTCTCGTCCACTATCACTGCCAAGCCGTAACCCGATTTCAAGAATAATGTGTATCCCGTCCGCAATAACACGCGGGCGGGATTCGGCAAGCAAAATAAACTCCGGCACTGGTTTTCCAGCGCCGGAGTTTTGCTGTATCATGTATTTGGCTTTGGGAGGAATGCGCCCGGTCAGTCCCGCCAGGTAGGCTAAAAACAGGGCTTAATAGAACCTCTGGATCGTGAGGGCTTCATCTAAGTATTTTATCTCGTCTATGCGGAATTTTTCACCTGAAATCTGTCCGCTGACCTTTACTGAGCCGTAATATGAGCCTGTGTCAAAGAATTCGTGATCGAAATAGGTCTCCTTGTAAAAATCTACATTATACACGACCGTTATTTTGTCTCCCGACTGTACTATCGTTTCCGCGTCAATAACATCAAAGTCATTTACGTTGTCAATAATTCCATCGTTGGCATACGTTCCTATAAGCTCGTCCTGGATGCTGAGGTCGTTCATCATTTCATACACTTTATCCAGTGTCTCTGCTGAATTTACTGTTTTATACATATTTTCATCGGACTTCTTGAATTCACTGGGAGAATGCCACCCGCTTGACGAAAACCATTTTTTGAGCAGGGAGTATATTTTCCCGTAAGTGACCTGGTCGGAAGAGTCCACGTGGATCTCCTCACGCATTTTTTCCGGCTTCATTTTCAGACAGCCCTGGATTTTTTTGAGCATCTTTTCGATGAACTGAATATACATGAAAAGCGTATGGTTGTCCTTGAACGAGTTGTTGTTCAGCAGATACAGGATTACGCCGTCGGAATCAAACGTGGCGTGCCACTGTTCAAAAAGTGACTTTAATCTGCTGGAGACAGTGGTAGTCAGTAATTTGTGGACCGCTTTCTTGAAAATGTCATTTCTCTTTTCGAACATATCATTTATTTCGGGGTATTTTTTCAGATCCAGCAAATCGTTGAATAAAACTTCATATATCTGATACTCCAGATAGGATATGTATGTTGAATAGCCTTCTCCGTTGACTAAACATAACGCGTCATCACAATATTCGCACTGGCAGTTCATCAGGGAAAGCGTAGATTCTAAATGCGCAATTTCAGCGGGCGTCAGCTGGCTGAAGTCTCTGCCGTCGTAGGCGTTCAGCAGGTCAGTGATGATCGTTAAGTGCCATTCGGTGTTGTCTCCGATAAGCTCCTGAAATATCCTGCTGTACTTTTCCGAGGAGGTGTAATCTATGAATTCACCTCTTTCGCTGCCCTCTAAGTGATTTTTCATGATCGAGTTGACGATGGGGCTGAGCGTAACTACTATCTGCTCGACCTCACGAGCGTTCAGCTCGAATTCGTCGTGCGTGAGCGCATTGCGCAGTTTCGATAATTTGTTGAAACTATTGTGTGCGTAACTGTCTATGTTCTCGTTGAAAACCACGAATACACGCTTTACGGCTTCGCTGAATGACACCGTGTGATCTGCCTTGTCGTCCTTCGGTTTATTTTCGCCTATCTTCTTCGAAAATACGGACTGCACCCACTTGTCCTGATCAGAATATATCAGGCAGTTCGCCCTTGAATACAGAATGTGCTTGAACATAACTTCAATGGCGTGGTGGTAATTGATTATCACCCCTTTCAGCCTGTACTCGTCCTGATTCCTGTTCTCCAGCTCATTGATGGCATTTTTATATGAATCGAAGCCATTTTCAAATCTAGTCATACATTCCTCCAATATTAACATCCATAGAATACCAGCCCAAACTGTATTGGTAATTATTATAATATCACAGAATCCTCAAAATGTCAATATTTATTTTCGAAATAGCTCAAAAAAATACAAAATATCCCGCCCACGCCAGGTGAGCGGGATAATTCCGTACTGCTCAGGAAACGAAAGTCCTGACTATTCCGATAACGAACAGGATAACGACCATGACGGGCAGCACATATGTCATGTAGCCCCTCAGGAAGCGCCCCAGCTTGAGCCCCTTTCCGGTGTTAGCCTCGCGGAGGTAGTTATCAAAGCCCCAGCCCTTTTTCAGCACGCAGAACAGGATAACGACCAGCGACCCGAGGGGGAGGATGATGTTGCTGACGAGGAAATCCTCGAGGTCCATTATGGTGGAGCCCTCGCCGAGCGGCTGGATGAAGCTCAGCAGGTTGAACCCTAGGCAGCAGGGGAGCGACAGCACGAACAGCAGCCCGCCGTTGACAAGGCACGCTTTCTTCCTGCCCCAGCCGGAAAGGTCCTGGGTGCACGCCACTATCTCCTCGAAAACCGCGAGCACCGTGGAGAGCGCCGCGAACGACATGAACACGAAGAACAGGCTTCCCCACAGCCTGCCCAGCGGGATGTGGTTGAAGATATTCGGCAGGGTGATGAAGATGAGCCCGGGGCCGCTGTTGACGTCCACTCCGTAGGCGAAGCACGCCGGGAAGATGATGAGCCCCGAAGCTATCGCAACGACGGTGTCCAGCAGGGCTACGTTGACGGATTCGCCCAGCAGTGTGCGCTCCTTGCCGATGTAGCTGCCGAATATCGCCATCGCGCCTATTCCAAGGCTCAGCGTGAAGAACGCCTGGTTCATCGCGTTGACTATCATGTTGCCGATACCTATTTCGTGGACTGCCTCCCGGTTCGGCATGAGGTAGAACGCGAGCCCCGCCTCGCCGCCCTCCATGAAGAAGCTGTTTACCGCAAGCACCACCATTATCGCGAGCAGCGCAAGCATCATCACCTTAGTCACGCGCTCCAGGCCGTTATTCAGCCCCACGGAGCACACCAGCACCGCCACCGCGACGACTATCCCCATAAAGAGTATCATCATCGGCGCGTCCGACAGCATTGCGGTGAACTGCTCCGCGACCCCCGCGGAATCCAGCCCGGACAGCTCCCCGGCGGCGGTGGATACGAAGTAGCGCACCATCCAGCCCGCAACGGTCGTGTAGAACATCATCAGCAGGTACGCTCCCGCCATCGCCACTTTTCCGTGGATGTGCCATTTGGCGCCCCTCGGCTCGAGCTGCTGGTACATCTTCACCGGGCTTCTCTGCGCAGCCCTGCCGATGGAGAACTCCATCGTGAGCACCGGAATCCCCAGTATCGCCAGGAACACAAGATATATCAGCACGAACAGCCCGCCGCCGTTCTGACCCACAATATACGGGAATTTCCACACGTTCCCTATTCCGATGGCGCAGCCCGCGCTGAGCAGAATGAATCCCAGTCTGCTCCCAAGTTTGTCCCGTCCCATTTTGACCTCCGTTTTTTTATCTTATCAGGTCAGACTGCGCTTGCAGCCTGCTTTTCCGCTCTGACCCTTGCGCTGCTCCTTGCGGTGTATTCCGTTACGTTCAGTATCGTTTCGCCGTCTATCTGTAACGCGCAGGGCTTGTCAAACCTTATCGTCACCTCGTCCGCTTTTGCGATGTCGATGCACTCGGTGTGGCTGACGTGCCCGCCTTTGAATATCGACGGGAATATCATCAGCGTTTTCAGCTTCCCGGAGCCGTGCCAGACCACCACGGAGAACTTGCCGTCGGGGGCGTCCCGGCGCTGCTCCGGAGCGGGCATCATGCCGCCGCCGTAGAATCTTCCGTGCATCGTGGGCGCTATCCAGACCTTTTTATAGCGCTTCTCCCTGCCGTCGATGACGACCGTCGCATCGCAGGGCTTGAACTTCCCGAGCAGTCCCTTTATCGCGATGCTGGTGTAGTTGACCGGCTTGCCGTCCGACTTTTTCCGCAGCTCGTCGCCGACCTCGCAGCAGTAGCCGTCGATGCCGAATCCTATCGCGTTGAGGAACAGCGATTCCTTCCCGTTCACCGTGACGGAGGGCAGGTCTCGTATGTAGTCGTTGATACGGAACGGCTCGCAGCCCTTTTCCTTTCCGACGTCGCGCAGGAAGTCGTTTCCGCTCCCGGCGGCGTAGTAGAGGACGTCGTTGGTTATCGCGACGTCCCGGGTGTCGTTGACGAAGCGGTTGAGCGTTCCGTCTCCGCCGCAGATGACCACCTTGTCGTCAGCCGCCAGAGCCGCGAAAAACTCCGGGTAGCTGATATCGGTCATGCTCCTGAATTCCAGCCCGTCCCTGTAGAAGTCCGAAAGCTTCCGGGACTGCTCCTCGCAGGTGGTGTTGCCCGCGTAGGGATTGTACAGCGCGTAGGTCATGTGTTTTTTTCCTCCAGTTCTTTTCGCATAAGGCTTTCGCAGTATTCCGACAGCTCCGATGTCTTCAGGGACTTCACTCTGTCCGCGTCTATCGTTTCCAGTATTTTTATGGTCACGACGGTTTTCCTGAACCGCTTTATGTTTCTGAATATGTTCTCCGTTCCCTCGATGGTGGAGACCACTATCGGCTTGCCGGCTTTCTGCGCGGTCTTGAGCACCCCGGCGTGGAACGGCAGCAGCCGGCAGTCCTTGCTGCGCTTTCCCTCCGGGTAGACGCCCACGGAGTTCTCCGTTTCGGTCAGCAGCCTGGCGGCGCGGTTGACTGTCTCCATCGCCCTGCGTGGGCTCTTGCGGTCTATCGGCATGAAGCAGCAGCGGTGTATCAGCCTGCCGTACATCGGTATCCTGAAGTTCTCCTTTTTGGAGATGAACGACAGCTTGTAGCGCTTGAACACCGTCCACTGCACGATGGGGTCGTAGTTGGAGCGGTGGTTGCTGATGAACAGGAAGTTCCCGCGCTCCGGGAATTTTTCCGCGCCGATGACGACGTACCTCACCCCGAGGCACCACAGTATGAACGTAGTAGAGCCGTCCAGCAGCGCCCGGAAGAATCTGCTGTCCCGGTCGTACTGCTTCCTGGTATCCACGAACAGCCCACAGACGAACAGAAACAGGAACAGCAGCAGGAACGGCAGCACCAGCGCCCCGACAATGCATAGCAGAACTATCAGCAGGATTTTCACCGAACCACCTCCGTAAATAAAACTTTGTGCTGTAATTGATTATAGCATATCTTCCGGCATTTTTCAAGTGCGCGGGAGCTTTTCGCGGAATATTTGACAATTGGCGGGCGGTGTGCTATAATCGAATCATCACGATGAACGGAGAAACGACATGCTGTACATATTAAGACACGGAAAGACCGACTGGAACGCTATGCATAAACTACAGGGCAGGACGGACGTCCCGCTGAACGCCGAGGGCAGGGAAATGGCGGAGAAAGCCCGCGCAGAGTACGCACACGTTCATTTCGACGTGTGCTTCTGCTCGCCGCTGACGCGCGCCCGGGAGACCGCCGGGATACTCCTGCGCGGGCGGGACGTCCCCATCGTCGCGGACGAGCGGCTCGTGGAGATGAGCTTCGGCGTCTGCGAGGGGCAGGAGTACAGCTTTGATGACGCGGAAAGCTCCTTTGCCGCAGACAGCCCCATAAAGGAGCTGTTCCTCCGCCCGGAGCGCTACACCCGGCCGGTGGAGGGCGGCGAGAGCTTCGGGCAGCTTTTCGCAAGGACCGGGCAGTTCCTCCGGGAGGTCGCCGAGCCGCTGCTGGCGCAGGGTAAGGACGTCCTCATCGTCGGGCACGGCGCGATGAATTCCAGCATCGTCTGCCAGGTCAGACATCTCCCGCTGGAAAAATTCTGGAGCGCGGGCATCGAGAACTGTAAGCTTGTGAGATTGATGTGAATACCTTTAAAAACGGCGGTCATTGATCATTGACTCTTTCGATACCGGGTGATACAATACATTATAGATGTTTTTTTACAGACCGTTCAGCGATCCCGCCGTCCGGCGGGAGCTGCACAGCCGGAGATACTGGCGGCGCGGAGGTGGCTGCTATGATGAATACAGACGGGGAAGTCCGCCTTACCGACCTGATACCGGTGGACACGCTCCAGAAGATACATATGGTAACCTCTAAAAACCGGGACACGAGCAGATTTCGTACATGACTTATATCAGATGCTAGGCGTCAAACCGCAGTAATACTGTATGTATTTCAAGGTTTGACAACGAAGCAGATGATATAAGTCATAGAAATCTGCCGTGAAGGAGGTTTTTAGAGGTTACCATATAGTTCTCCTTGACAAACCGACGTTCCCGGGGTATACTATATAGAAAACGGAACGGGGGCTGACATATGACTGACATCAACAAAGGTCTCACCCAGAGGGAAGCAGACGAAAAAATACGCCGCGGAGAATCCAACGGCAGCTTTTCCGTAACATCCAAAAGCGTTGGCAGGATAATTTCCGACAACGTTTTCACGCTGTTCAACCTGATAAACGTCATTATTGCCGCCTGCGTGGCGCTCGTGGGCGCTTACCGCAACATGCTGTTCATGGGCGTCATCCTCTGCAACGTCGCCATAGGGATGATCCAGGAGATACGCTCCAAGCGCGCCGTGGACAGGCTCGCCGTCATCTCCGCACCCAGGGCGCACCTCCTCCGGGACGGCAGCGAGCAGACCCTCCCCGTGGCGGATATCGTCCCCGGAGACATCATGCTGCTCGCGGCGGGACGCCAGCTCTGCGCCGACGGAGTGCTCGCGGACGGCGAGCTGGACGTTGACGAGAGCCTACTCACCGGAGAGAGCGAGACCGTCCCCAAGCGCCCCGGCGACGCGCTCTTTTCCGGGAGCTTCGTGGTCAGCGGCTCCGGCAGGGCGGAGGTCACCCGGGTCGGCGCGGACGCCTACGCCAACAGCATTTCCGCAAGCGCAAAGAAGCCTAAGAAGCGCCGCTCCGAAATGATGTCCGCGATAAACCGGATAATTTCCGTGATATCGGTCTGCATACTCCCGTTTGCGCTGGTGCTGTTCACGAAATCGCTGTTCGTCGCGCGGGAGGAGCTGCAATACTGCGTGACGAGCACCGCCGCCGCAGTCATCGGGATGATACCGGAGGGGCTGGTGCTGCTGACCAGCGTAGCGCTGGCGGTGAGCTCGATACGTCTCGCGAAGCACCAGACCCTCTGCCAGGACCTCTACTGCGTGGAGAGCCTCGCGCGGGTTGATACGCTCTGCCTCGACAAGACCGGAACGATAACCACCGGGAAAATGCAGGTCTCCGGGCTGGAGCTCCTGCGAACGGATATCCCGGCGGAGGAAGCCCTCGCGGCGCTTTCCGGCGCACTGGGAGCGGAGAATCAGACGATGGCTGCGATAGCGGAGAAATACTGCGTTAGTTCAGATGTGGACTGCGTTAAAAAGGTCCCGTTCTCCTCCGCACGGAAATGGAGCGGCGCTCAGTTCGATAAGTTCGGGACGCTGATACTGGGCGCTCCCAGCTTCGTGCTGGCTCCGGAGGAATACGAACGTCTCCGCGCGAAATGCGAGGACAGCGCGGCGCGGGGACAGCGCGTGCTTCTGCTGGCGCAGTCCCGGGAGGAGCTGCCGGACAGGTCGCTGCCGGGAAGGCTGTCTCCGGTGGCGCTGGTGACGCTCTCCGACGAGATACGCGGGAGCGCTCCGGGAACGCTCCGCTATTTCCGGGAGCAGGGCGTGGAGCTGAAAGTGATATCCGGCGACGACCCGGTGACGGTCGCCAA
Organism: uncultured Oscillospiraceae bacterium; assembly: GCA_934446565.1. GTDB lineage: Bacteria > Bacillota > Clostridia > Oscillospirales > Ruminococcaceae > CAG-115. The sequence goes on from CAKSEO010000010.1 coordinate 23,664, forward strand.
CGTCGCGCTGAAAGCCGGGCTGAAAGGCGCGGAGCGTTACGTTGACGTCTCGCGGCTGACCGACGACGAGCTCCCCGCCGCCGCGCAGGAATACGCGGTGTTCGGCAGGGTCACTCCGGCCCGGAAGCTGGCGCTGGTGCAGGCGCTCAAAGCCGCAGGGCATAAGGTCGCGATGACCGGCGACGGCGTGAACGACGTGCTGGCGCTCCGGGAAGCGGACTGCTCGGTGGCGATGCAGTCCGGCAGCGACGCGGCGCGGTGCGTATCGCAGCTGGTGCTGCTGGATTCGGATTTTTCCTCCATGCCGCTTGCGGTGCAGGAGGGCAGGCGCTGTATCAACAACATCCAGCGCTCGGCGGCGCTGTTCCTGGTAAAGACTGTCTTTTCGTTCCTGCTGGCGGTGGTGTTCATGTTCGCGGGGTCGGCGTACCCGTTCCAGCCGATACAGCTCACGCTGATAAGCGCGCTGTTCATCGGCGCTCCGTCGTTCCTGCTGGCGCTCGAGCCCAACCACGACCGCGTTCAGGGCAGCTTCATCGCGAACGTCATGAAGCGCGCTCTCCCGGGCGGTCTGACCGTCGTGCTGGGGATAGGCGCGCTGCTTGTCCTGCAGAGCGTCTTCGGGATACCCCAGGAGCGTCTGTCGGTGATGGCGGTGTTCAATACGGCGGCGGTGTGCTTCGGCGTGCTGGTGGGCGTGTGCAGGCCGTTCCGCGGGTGGCACACCGCGATGATAGCCGCGGTCGCCGGGGCGTTCTGCGGTGCGGTCTGGCTGTTCGGCAGGCTGTTCTACATCGTCCCGCTGAACTGGCGGGAGTGGCTGTGCCTTGCGGCGGTCATCCCGGCTTCGCTGGCGGTGCTGACCGGGCTGCGGGCGCTGCTCGGGAAGCTGCTCGCGCGCTGGTCGGGGGGATTTCCCTCCGCCGGTAAGCTGAAAAGGGCTGCCGCAGCGGTCGTGCTGGCTCTGTCGGCGGTGTACGCGCTGTGGTTCGGCGGGGTCTTTGCCGACCACCTGCGGGTCAGCTCCGGGAACGCTCCCATCTTCGCCGTCCAGCAGCAGGACGGGAGCTGGAAAGGGCTGTTCTACCGCATTCGCGGCGGGACGGTGCTCATCTTCGGGCAGGAGTGAAGCGTTCAGGCGGAGTTCCTGCGGAGCTCCCTCCAGACCGCGGCGCGGATACGGTCGCCCCTGCCGGAGCCTGTCAGCCCGGATTTTTACGTATGCTCTGCATGAGGAAACGGGTCAGACGGCGTAGTTTGGATTGTACTCCCTGAGGAGCTCCTCAAGGATGAGGGCGTCTATATCGTCCGAGGCAGGGCGGCTGCTTTCGCGGGCGGAATGCGGCTGACCGGAGGGTCTCTGCGGGAGCTCCTGCGCCGCCTTGTACAGCGCCGTCCTGAGGTAGGCTTTCAGGTTGCGGATATCGTTCCTGCCGCTGACGTAGTCCGCGACGTGGCACACCACTGCGTTATCCACCATCCTGAAAACAGAAGAAACATCCTTTTTTGTCACAGTCCGTCCGTCGGTCGGACTTTCCACCGCGAAAGCTCCGGATATCCCCTCGGCTGTTACCTCCGCCGCAAGGTCGGCGAAGCCCTCCCCGTATTTCTGCGAGATAAGCTGGTGGTCTATCTGCGACCTGGCTTGCTCCAGCGCGCCGACGGAGTTTGATAACTCTTGTTTATTTTCTTTTGTTTTATTGACTTTAGTTTTGCATGACTTTCGGGAACTTCCTGCCGCGACTTCCGGGGATTCCTGGACGTTCCCGGCGGGAGCTTCCGTGCGTTCCGGACGGGCTTCCGCTTCCCGGAGGGCACGCGCCTCCGGCTCGCCGCCGGAGCACAGCTCCTGGAGAAACTCCACGTTTTCCAGAATGCAGAAGTATCGCCTGGACGGTATCCCGACCTGCCTGGTCTTTATCAGCCCGAGCTCAGTCAGCTCCTTTATGCACCTCCTCTGCACCTTTCCCGAGAGCGCGGTCGATTCCTCCAGGTCCTCGATGGTGGAGTAGAACCAGCCGTCGGTCAGCATGTCCTGCTTCGCGTACCATTCGTGCTTCGCCAGCAGCGCCGCGTATATGACCGCCTCCGCAAGCCCCAGCGCGTGCGCCAGCCTGCGGTTCACCGATAGTGTGTTGTCCGGATTCAAAATCTCAAATACTTTTTTCATGAAAGCTCCTCCTTTGTTTTTTCTTGATGATACACCCGCCGGGACTGCAATTTACTGCAATCCTCCCGCCGCGAAAATTCCGCTTGACAATTCCGCCAAAACATTATACAATAGTAACATCAAACTGAAAGGAATCATCACGGGATAATGGAAAACGGAGAAGTACAGCACAAGCGCCGGGTGAGGTATTCCGGCACCCACCCCAGGCGTTTCGAAGAAAAATACAAGGAACTCAACCCCGAAAAATACGCCAGCGATATCCAGCATATAATCTCCCGGGGAGCGACCCCGGCGGGTATGCACATCTCGATAATGGTGAACGAGATACTGGAATTCCTGGATATCAAGCCGGGTCAGACCGGGCTCGACGCCACCCTCGGCTACGGCGGACACACCCGCGCGATGCTGGACAAGCTCCAGGGGAGCGGCCACATCTACGCGCTGGACGTAGACCCGATAGAATCCGAAAAGACCCGCAAGCGCCTGAACGACCTGGGCTACGGCGACGACATCCTGACCGTAAGGCTACAGAATTTCGCGGATATCGACAAGGTCGCCGCCGAGACCGGGAAGAAATTCGATTTCGTGCTCGCCGACCTGGGGGTAAGCTCCATGCAGATAGACAACCCGGAGCGCGGGTTCTCCTATAAGGTGGACGGCCCCCTCGACCTGCGCATGAACCCCAGAAAGGGCAAGAGCGGCGCGGAACGGCTCCAGGAGCTGACCTACGCCGAGATAGTCGGCATGCTCGCCGAGAACTCTGACGAGCCCTACGCCGAGCAGATAGCCCGCACGATAATGCGCTGGCGCAACAAGGGCGTGTACATCGCGACCACCACGCAGCTTCGCGAGTGCATAACCGAGGCGCTGTCGTTCCTCCCGAAGGGCGAGCAGAAGGAGACCGTCAAGAAATCCTGCCAGCGGACGTTCCAGGCGATACGTATCGACGTCAACAGCGAGTTCGAGGTGCTGTACGCGTTCCTGGACAAGCTCCCGGACGTGCTCGCGCCCGGCGGGAGGGTGGCTGTGCTGACGTTCCACTCCGGCGAGGACAGGCTGGTGAAGCGCTCGTTCAAGGAGCTCCACCGCGCGGGGGTCTACAGCGACGTTGCCCGGGACGTGATACGTCCTACTCCGGAGGAGTGCGTGCGCAACAGCCGCTCCAGGTCAACTAAGATGAGATGGGCGATAAGGGCGGAGTAAGCCTCGGCGATACAAAATCAACTGGGGGAAAACTTTCGTTTTCCCCCAGTTTTGTTGTTCCGGTTTTCAGGGCACGCGCTTCACTCCACCGGCATCTTTTTAATGCCGAACATCGCGCGGAGCAGCCCGGCAAACAGCTTCGGGCTTTTCAGCACTACTATCTTCATATGTACTCCTTTCCAGCGTCAGCATTTCAGCAGGAAAATGCCGATGACTATCAGCAGGAACGCGACCGCGAACAGCAGCACCTTGAGCGAAAAGAACGATATGCACATCACCGCCCCGAAAAACGCCGCCACTGCCAGCGCGGCGCCTATCCCACAGCGGCGCTTCCGTCTCCCGCGTCTTTTCACCAGCCTCACCCCCGCTTCTCTTACTGCCCCATATTATTCCGCCCCGCCGGATTTGGTTACAGATTTCCGCCGAAGCTGCTCTATAAGGCAATTTAGACAAAAAGTAACACTAAATTTTGTTAAAACGGCTTATTTACAAATCGGCAAAAATTACTTAAAATAATATTATATACTTAATTTGTTCATCGTGCCCGAAAGGATTTGAAAATGACCAAAAAAGCTGTTACAATGAGCGATATCGCCAAGGTCATGAGCGTCAGCACCGTGACCGTTTCCAAGGCGCTCGGAGACCGCGACGGAGTGAGCGCGGAGCTCCGCGAGCGGATAAAGCAGAAAGCGACCGAGATGGGCTACCGCGTCCACGCCGGCTCCCACGGCGTCAAGGACGGGCTCACCTACAACATCGGCATAATTGTCGCGGAGCACTTCATCAGCGACGCCAGCTCGTTCTACTGGATAGTTTACCGCAATATCGTGGAGCTCCTCCAGAATCAGAACTACTACGGCATGCTCGAGATGGTGGCGGATAAGTCCGCTGACGACCCCTCCGCAGTCGAGGATGTGCCTAACTCCGTGCTCGACCACAAGGTGGACGGGCTCATCGTGCTGGGTCAGCTTTCCGAGGACTACATCGACCGCCTTATGAGCTTCGAGCTGCCTACGGTGTTCCTGGATTTCTACGGCAGCCGCGAGGACGTGGATTCCGTGCTCTCCGACAGTTTCTACGGCGCCTACATGCTCACCAGCCACCTCATCGAGAACGGACACCGCCGCATCGGATTCCTCGGGAGCATAAGCTCCACAAGCTCCATCCAGGACAGGTACCTCGGCTACTACAAGGCGCTGCTCGAGAACCGTATCCCCCTCCGGCAGGACTGGGTCATCGGCGACCGCAGCAACGAGAGCGACATCTTCCCGGAGTTCACCCTCCCGAACGACATGCCCACCGCGTTCGTCTGCAACTGCGACGAGACCGCCTACAAGCTCGTGAACCAGCTCAAGGCGGCGGGTTATTCCGTTCCGGACGACATCTCCGTCGTGGGCTACGATAACCACATCTACTCCACCATCTGCAATCCGCGCCTGACCACCATCGACGTCAACAGCCGCGTGATGAGCACCGAGGCGGTGGATATCATCCTCCACAAGATACGCGACGGGAATTACCGCCGCGGCCGCACCCTCGTCACCGGAAAGCTGGTGCGCCGCGGGAGCGTCCGGAATCTTAACGAGGGCGACAAATAACGTCCGGCAGAGCGCTCGGTAAACAATATCATGGGGGGAAACGTTCGTTTTCCCCCACCGCTTTGCCGCTGCGTTTCTGTATATTTTCCTGGCGCCGTATAATTATTCAAAAAAACACTTGAACTAATTTCAAAAGTGTGGTATACTAAAATAGATTAAATATATTCGCCTGCAATTCAGGAGGTCAATATGGAAAAGAAAATCAACAAACCCGTCGGGACGATAAAGGTCTCCGAGGGCGTCATTGTCAAGATGGCGGAGCTCGCCGCCGCAGAAATAGACGGAGTTTACTGCCGGGGTCAGGCTCCCGCGCCGTCCAATACGAAGTCGAAGGTGCTGGGTCCCGTCCGCGCAAGGCTGGGCGAGGATACCGCCGAGATACGCGTCGATATCATCGTCATGGAGGGCTTCAACGCCGTGAATGTCGCCGAGGCAGTCCAGAAGAGCATAAAATCCGCCATCCAGAGCATGACGAATTTCACAGTAACAAAGGTAGACGTTAACGTTGCCGGAATAAAATTCAAGGAGAGCGCCGTCTGAGCGCAGTAACGAAAATGGAAGAAAAACTTAGCAGGAGAGAAGTCCGCGAGGGCGCATTCATTATTTTATACCAGACCATGTTCGGGCAGACCCCGCAGGAGATAACCGAAGCGGACGAGGAGGCTTTCGGCCTCGCCCGCAGCCATGAGACCGACCTCATGGTGAACGGCGTGCTTTCCCACGACGAGGAGCTCACCGGGATAATCGCAAAGTACAGCACCACGCGTTCCGTGGCGCGTATCTCCAAGGTCAACCTCGTCATCATGAAAATAGCCATCTACGAAATAAAGTACGACGATAAGGTGCCCGGCGCCGCCGCCATAAACGAGGCGATAGAGCTCGGCAAGAAGTACGCGTTCAAGCAGGACTGCAACTTCATCAACGGCGTGCTCAACTCCTATCTCGAGGAATACGAGAATGCCCGGGATTGATTTCGGGCTGGGGAATTTCGGCAGGCGCGCTCCCGACCCCGTGATAACAGTCACGCAGCTCACCGCAATGGTGAAGTCCGCCGTCAGCGCCGCTCCGGGGCTTTCCCGGGTCGCCGTCGCCGGGGAGATATCCGGCTGCACGCGCTCCGCGAAGGGTCACATCTACCTCACCCTCAAGGACGGCACCAACGTCGTCAGCGTCGTCATCTTCGCCAGCGCCGCCGCGCACCTCACCCACCAGCCGCAGAACAGTGAGCAGGTCGTCTGCCACGGTTCTGTTGACATCTACGGCGGGCAGGGGCGCTACCAGATATACTGCACCGACGTCACCCTGCAGGGCGCGGGAGCGCAGGCTGCCGCCCTCGAGACGCTAAGGCGCAGGCTGGAGCAGCAGGGGCTGTTCAACCAGCACCGCCCCATCCCCAGGAACCCTAAGACCATCGCGGTAGTCACCTCGGCGACCGGCGCGGCGATAACCGACATCCGCAACGTGCTCGCAAGGCGCTGCCCGTTCGTAAGGCTGCTGCTCATCCCGGCGCTCGTGCAGGGCGCGGACGCCGACCAGTCCGTTGCGGAGGGTATCCGCCGGGCGCAGTCCACCAACGCGGACGTCATCATCTTCGGGCGCGGCGGAGGTTCCGCGGAGGACCTCTCCTGCTTCAATTCCGAGGTGATAGCCCGGGCGGTCTACGCCAGCCGTATACCGACGATTTCGGCGGTAGGGCACGAGCGCGACTACAGCATCTGCGACTACGTCGCGGATATGCGCGCGCCTACGCCGTCCGCGGCGGCGGAGCTCGCTACGTCCGTCACCGCCGGGATGATGCTGGACGCCATCGACAACAGCATGCTCCAGATACGCACCAGGATGTCGAACTACCTTTCCGTCTGCGGCAGGACGCTGGATCACCGCATGGCGGTGATAACCGCGCTGTCCCCGTCCGCGCGTATCAGGAACGCCTCCCAGCGGCTGGACGCGCTGGAGCAGCAGATACGTCAGAGCATGCACGGCAGGCTGGAAAGGCTCGACCGCGCCGTTACCGCGAGCGCCGGAGTGATATCCGCGCTGAATCCGCTGGCGGTGCTGTCCAGGGGGTACTCCGTGACCAGCTCGGAGGGCGGTATAGTCACCGACGCGGCGCAGCTCTCCCCCGGGGACGATATCAGCATCAGGCTCGGGAAAGGCTCCGTTACCGCAAGGGTGACGGCAGTGAGCGAAGAATGACCGTTCCGTTTTTGGAGGTAACATATAATGGATTTTGAACAGGCTATGGCAAGGCTCGCGGAGATATCCGGGCTGATGAGCAGGAACGACCTCAAGCTGGAGGATTCGATGAAGCTCTACACCGAGGCGGTCGAGCTTACCAAAAAATGCAAGGAATACATCAAGAACGCGGAGCTCCAGGTGCAGACCCTGGAGGCTTCCGACCGACCGGAGGGCGCAATTGGATAAGGAAACAGTCAGGGAACAGCTCCGGGACTACGCGGAGATGACCGAGCGGGCGATAGATTCTTACCTGCCGGAAACCGAGTGCCTGCAGAAGAACGTGATACTTGCGGCGCGGCACAGCCTTACGGCTGGCGGAAAGCGGCTCAGACCGGCGCTCGTGATGGAGTTCTGCCGCGTCAGCGGCGGCGAGCCCGCGTCGGCGCTCCCGGTGGCGTGCGCCATCGAGATGATGCACACGTTCTCGCTGATACACGACGACCTCCCCTGCATGGACAACGACGACATGCGCCGGGGTAAGCCGAGCTGCCACAAGGCGTTCGGGGAAGCGAACGCGCTGCTCGCCGGGGACGCCCTCGCGATACTCCCCGGGGAGATGATCGCTAAGGCGGGGCTCAAGGGCACGATATCCCAGACCGCGGCGCTGAAGATAATATCCCTGCTTGGCGAGCAGGCGGGAATCTACGGCATGATAGGCGGTCAGGTCATCGACACCGAAAACGAGGGAAAGCAGCTCCCGGAAAACGTGCTGCTTGAAATGTACCGCATGAAGACCGGAGCGCTGCTGGAATTCTGCTGCCGCGCGGGAGTTATCGCGGCGGGCGGCGGAGCCGACCTCCAGCTTGCGGCGGGCACCTACGCGAGGAAGCTGGGGCTGGCGTTCCAGATAATCGACGACATCCTCGACGTCACCGCCGACGAGAAGCTGCTCGGGAAGCCTGTCGGCAGCGACAGGGAGAGCGGCAAGTACACCTACGCCGCCGTGGCGGGGCTGGAAAAGGCGCGCGCCGAGGCTGCGAAGCTCACCGACGAGGCAGTCCGGGCGCTGTCCGCGTTCGGGGACAGGGAGTTCCTGGAGGGGCTGACGCGCCTGCTGCTGGAGCGAAAGTATTGACCGTCCGGAGGAAGTAATTTATATGAACATTTTTATGGCGAACCCGACCATCACAGTCGGGATGATATCGTTCGTCTCGGCGCAGATAATCAAAACTGCGCTGTTCGCGATACAGCAGAAAACTTTCAACCCCGAGCGGATAACCGGCGCGGGCGGCATGCCGTCGTCACATTCGGCGCTGGTCGTTTCGGTGGCGCTGTACCTCCTGAGGCTGCCGGAGATAGGGTTCTCCAGCCCGATATTCGCGATGGCTATGCTGATACTGGGCATCGTTATCTACGACGCGCTGAGCGTGCGCTACAACGCGGGGCTCCACGGAAAGGAGCTCAACCGCCTGCGCAAGGTCATCGACGAGATGGACGACGAGATATCCAAGCTCAGCGGCGAGGAGCGCGACGAGAAGATGGAAGAAATGTCCGACCGCAAGGAGTTCAAGGAGTTCCTCGGTCACAAGCCGATAGAGGTGCTGGCGGGCGCTCTGCTGGGCATCATCATCGCGATGGTATTTCCGCTTCCGGCGTAATTGTGAGGAGATCATGATACTAGACGATTCAATAAATCACGAAAAGATATCGCGCATGACCCTGCCCGAGCTGAAAGAATTATGCCGTGAACTGCGGCGCTGCATTCTGAGCACCGTTTCCGAAAACGGAGGTCACTTAGCCTCCAACCTCGGGACGGTGGAGCTGACGGCGGCGCTGCACTTTGTTTTTGACGTAAAAGAGGACAGGATAGTCTGGGACGTAGGGCACCAGGCTTACGCACACAAGCTGCTGACCGGGCGGTATTCCGAGTTCGGTACGCTCCGCAGCCTGAACGGAATTTCCGGCTTCACCCGCCGCAGGGAATCCACCGCGGACGCGTTCATTTCCGGGCACAGCAGCACTTCCATCTCGGCGGCGTTCGGAATAGCCTCCGCGATGAGACTTCAGGGCAGGCGGGGCAGCGTCGCGGCGGTCATCGGCGACGGAGCGCTCACCGGCGGAATGGCGTACGAAGGACTGAACAACGCCGGAAAGAGCAAGGCTCCGCTGGTCGTGATACTCAACGATAACGCGATGTCGATTTCCAAGAGCACCGGCGCGCTGGCGCTCTACCTCGCGCATATCCGTTCCACGAAGAAGTACTACTGCGCCAAGGAGCACGTCAAGTCGCTGCTCTCCGCCGTCCCGGTGGTCGGAGATAAGCTGGAGCGCACGATACGCACCGCCAAGGGGCTCATCAAGGACGCCATCTACGACAGCAGCAACATGTTCGAGAATTTCGGCTTCCAGTACATCGGTCCGGTCAACGGCCACGACCTCCAGGACCTGATAGAAGCGCTCCAGGTCGCGAAGATAATGCGCCGCCCCTGCGTGGTGCACGTTTTCACCACCAAGGGCAAGGGCTGGAAGCCTGCGGAGGACAACCCCGGGGAGTACCACGCGGTGACGAAGCGGAACTCTGCCCCCGCCGGGGAGAGCTTCACCGACGCGTTCGGGCGCGAGCTGGAGCGGCTCGGGAAGTCCGACAGCCGCGTCTGCGGTATCACCGCCGCGATGAAGTACGCCACCGGAATGAACTGGTTCAAGAACGCCTGTCCGGAACGGTTCTTCGATGTCGGGATAGCCGAGCAGCACGCCGTGACGTTCGCCGCCGGGCTCGCCGTGGAGGGAATGCTCCCGGTGTTCGCGGTGTACTCCACGTTTTTGCAGCGCGGATTCGACCAGATAGTGCACGACTGCGCTATCGAGGGCACTCACGTCACCCTTGCCATCGACCGCGCGGGCTTCACCGGAGAGGACGGCGAGACTCACCAGGGGATATTCGACGCGGCAATGCTCGCGTCCATCCCGAACACCACCGTATTTTCCCCGGCGAGCGCCGATGAGCTGCGGCTGTGCATGAGCGAAGCGCTCTACAGCACGGACGGCGTGGCTGCGGTGCGCTACCCCAAGGGCGGCGAGGGCGCGGAGGTGCGGCATATCCAGCCCGGAGTAAGTCACGACTGGTCGGGGAAGCGCGGGGACGTCCTCGCCGTCAGCTACGGCAGGCTCTCCGCAGAGATGACCGCCGCCGCCCGGGAGGCTTCCCAGCGCGGAGGTCCGGTGGACTGGCTCAGGCTCGTCAGGATAAGCCCCATCCCCGGGGAAGCGCTTGAGACTGCGCTTTCCTACCGGAGGGTGGTGTTCTTCGAGGAGGGTATCCTCCAGGGAGGTATCGGCGAGCGCTTCGGCGCGGCGCTGCTTGAGCGCGGGTACTCCGGCGGGTTCGAGGTCGTCGGAGTCGATTCGCAGTTCGTCCCGGCGGGGACTGTCGCGCAGCAGCTCGGGCTGTTCGGGCTGGACAGGGCTTCCATGACGGCGCGGCTGACTAAACTCCCGGGAGGGAACAATGAGACTTGACATCTATCTCACAGAAAAATCGCTCTGCAAAAGCCGGACGGCTGCGCAGAGCCTTATAAAGAGCGGCGGGGTCTCCCTCAACGGGAAGCCCTGCGCGAAGCCCTCGCAGGAAGTGAGCGATGATGATTCCGTGGAGGTCACGGGGGAGCAGCTCCGCTACGTCGGCAGGGGCGGGCTCAAGCTGGAGGCGGCTCTGGAGCGGTTCGGGCTGGACATCTCCGGCGCGGAGTGCGTGGATATAGGCTCGTCCACCGGAGGCTTCACCGACTGCATGCTGCAGCATGGCGCGGCGAAGGTCTGGGCGGTGGACGTCGGCAGGGACCAGCTCGACGGGAAGCTCCGCAGCGACCCGAGGGTGGTTTCGATGGAGCAGACGGACATCCGGGACGCGGAGCTCCCGCAGGTGGATTTCATCGGCACGGACGTGTCGTTCATCTCGCTGCGGCTGATACTCCCGCATATATTCCGGCTGCTGAAAGCCGGAGGGCGCGCCGTGGCGCTCATCAAGCCGCAGTTCGAGGCGGGGAGGGCTAACCTCAGCAAAAAGGGGATAGTCCGGGACGAGAAAGTCCGGCTGCGCGTGCGGGACGACATCGCGGGATTCGCGGAGGAATGCGGTCTGACGGTGGTCGGCACGGAGGTCTCCCCGATAACCGGAGGAGACGGGAACACCGAGTACCTCATGTATGTAGTGAAGCGCTGAAACGTTGAAGCGCTGAACGCCAGGATTGGAGGGTGCCATGAACGAAAAAAGCGTCATGATAGGCTACAACCGCCGGGACGCGAATTCCGTCCGCATTGCGGAGGAGATTTGCGCGGAGCTTTCCGGGGCAGGCTACGCCATGCTCTCGCTGAAATACGACGACGGCGTTTCCGGCAGGCTCAGGGGAGCTGAGTCCGCCGAGAGCGGCGAGGGCTGCGTCTGCATGATAACCGTCGGCGGCGACGGCTCCATGATAAACCACGGGAAGCGCGCCGCCGTATGGGGTATCCCCATGCTGGGGGTGAACACCGGGCGGCTGGGCTTCATGGCAACGCTGGAGCCGGGCGAGATACACCGCATCCCCGGGATGATAAGCGGGGAGATACGCTACAGCCGCCGCATGATGATGTCGGTGGACGTGGACTACGCCAACGGCGGACGGCTCCATCAGAACTGCCTGAACGACGTCGTTATCTCCCGGGACAGCAAGTCGAAGCTCCCGGAGTTCTGCGTTTTCTGCGGCGATACCGAGGTGTCCCGGCTGCGCTCCGACGGCGTTATTTTCAGCACACCTACAGGCTCCACCGCCTACTCGCTCTCCGCAGGAGGTCCGATAATCGACCCGGCTATGCGCTGTATCGAGTACACGGCGCTGTGCCCGCACTCGCTGTTTTCCCGCCCGATGATGTTTTCGGCTGAGCGCGAGGTCTCCCTGAGAGTCAATTCCTACCAGGACAGCCGCGTGACGATAAGCTTCGACGGCGACAGCGGCTATTCGTTCGGCGACGGCGACGTGCTGACCATCCGCACGGGATGCTCCCCGGACTTGATGCTTATCGAGACCGGAGAGGGATTCTTCGGCTCGGTCAACCGCAAACTCATGCAGCCGCTGAAATAAGGTGACGTAAGGTGACGTTATGATACAGAATTACGACGATTTCTGCGCTGAGCTGCTCCGGGCGGGGTTCTCCCTCGGCGGCGGCAGCGACAAGGGGATTTACGCCGCTGTCCCGTTCGACTGGACGCAGCAGCCCGCTGATACTGCCGTCCGCTGGCACACCGGCGAGCCGGAGACCGACCCCTGGGAGTGGCGCATGCGCGTCCTAGAGGAGCGCGGCGACATCGCCTACGGGAAGCTGTTTTTCCGCACCAGCGGCTACATCACCCGGGAGTGGTACCCGTACTTCCTCGCGGCGCGCCGCCGGGGAATGACATTCGGCGAGCTCTGGGAGGACGGGAAGATTTCGGACGTCTCCCGCCGGATATACGAAGCGGTGCGGGACAACGGCAGGGTCGCTACCCACGGCATCAAGCGGCTCGCAGGGCTTTCCGGCGAGACCTCGGCGCACATCGAAAAGGCGCTGACCGACCTCCAGATGAGCATGCTGCTGACGATATGCGGCAGGCAGCAGAAGCGCAACGCCTGGGGCGAGCCATACGGCTGGAGCAGCACTGTGTTCTGCACGCCGGAGGAGTTCTGGCGCACGGAGGACTTCGGCGACATCGACCCGCAGGACGCCGCAGAGAAAATACGCGCACGGGTGCTGGAGCTGAATCCCGCGGCGCAGGAGCGCAAAATCAAGAAGTTCATTTACGGATGAGGGGCAGACTATGGACAAGAAGCAGCGCCAGCGCGCGATACTCAAGATAATTTCCTCGCAGGAGGTCGAGACCCAGGAGCAGCTCGGCGAGCTGCTTGCAGAGGCGGGTTTCCCGACCACCCAGGCGACGGTCTCCCGGGACATGCGCGAGCTGAAGATACGCAAGGGTCTTGCGGAAAACGGCGTGAACTGCTACTACTCCCCGGAGTGCGAGAATCCCCCGGAGTACAGCAGCGTTTTCGCGCAGGCGGTGCTGTCCATCGACTACGCGATGAACATCGTTGTGATAAAGTGCCGCCCGGGGCTTGCCAACGCCGCGTGCGTCGTCCTGGACGACGAGGGGTTCGGCTTCGTCGTCGGCACTATCGCCGGAGATGACACTATATTCGTGCTGACCCGCACCGAGAACCACGCCGTGCAGCTCATCGAGCTGCTCAGAAAGATGATGACGAGATAAGGAGAATGCCGCTTGTTAAGAGAACTTTCTATCGAAAACCTGGCTGTTATAGAGAAAGCCTCCGTTGAATTCGGCGGCGCTTTCAACGTTTTCACCGGCGAGACCGGCGCGGGCAAGAGCGTGATAATCGGCGGCATCAGCGCGGTGCTGGGCGGCAGGACGACCAAGGATATCGTCCGCAGCGGCGCTCCCAAGGCGGTGGTGTCGGCGCTGTTCGACGATATCTCCGACCGGGTGAAGTCGAAGCTGACGGAGCTGGGATTTTCCGCGGAGGACGGCGAGCTGGTGCTCATGCGCGAGATAACCTCCGAGGGGAAAAGCTCCGCCAGGATAAACGGCAGGGCGGCGACGGCGGCAATGCTCCGGGAGGTCGGGGAGCTGCTGGTTGACATCCACGGCCAGCATGAGAACCGTATCCTCATGAACAACGACAACCAGCGGCAGATACTGGACAGCTACGGCGAGCTCTCCGGGCTGCTGGAAGAGTACCGCGGGGAGTTCCGCAGGTTCTCCAGGCTCTCCAGGCAGCTCCGGGAAATGCAGGATGAGAACAAGACCCGGGAGCTCCGCACGTCGCAGCTCACCGCCATCATCGAGGAGCTGACCGAGCTCGGGCTGGACTACGGCGAGGGCGAGCGCATGGAGGAGGAGCTCCACAAGATACGCAGCACCGCTAAGATACAGGGCGCGCTGTTCACGGCGAACAATCTGCTCAACGGCGAGGAAAATCCCGGCGCGGTGGAGCTTGTGCGGCAGTCGATGAACTCGTTCGCGGCGGCGGGGGCGGTGCTCCCGGAGGCGGACGCGCTCTACCGCAGGCTGGAGGAGCTGCTCCCGGAGCTGGAGGACATCAGCAGCGAGGCGGCGTCCATGGCTTTCGGCGCGGACGACAACGAGGAGCGCGAGGCGGACCTTGAGGACCGCGTTTCCGCGATGAAGCACGCCTGCCGGAAGTACAACATGGACTCCGACCAGCTGGTGGACTACCTCGAGGAGTGCCGCCAGGAGCTGTCGCAGCTCTCCGGGCTGGACGGCGAGATAGAGCGGCTGTCGCAGGAAAAGCACCAGCTTGCCGGACAGGTAAAGCGCATGGCGGAGGACATCAGCGCGAAGCGCCGGGAGGCGTCCGCGAAGCTCTCCGCGGAGATATGCGGTGTGCTGAGGTTCCTCAATATGCCTAACGTCACGCTGACGTTCGACGTGCGGCCGGACAAGATAACGATAAACGGCATGGACGAGGTGGAGATACTCATCTCCGCGAACGCCGGAGAGGAGCCGAAACCGCTCAACAAGACGGCGAGCGGCGGCGAGCTGTCCCGCGTGATGCTGGCGATAAAGAGCGTGATGGCGGAGGGCGACGACATCCCGACGATGATATTCGACGAGGTAGACGCGGGAATAAGCGGCAGGACGGCGGCGAAGGTCGGCATAAAGCTCGCGGAGACCGCGCAGAAGCGCCAGGTGCTGTGCATAACCCACCTCGCGCAGATAGCGGCGCTGGCGCAGACCCACATGCTCATCGAAAAGCAGACGGACAACGACCGCACCTACACCCGCATAATCCCCCTCGACCACGAGGGGAGAACGCAGGAGCTTGCCCGCATAATGGACGGCGGTCTGACCGAAAGCGGTCTGAAAGCCGCAGAGGAAATGCTTAACAGGAGGTCGGAGCAGTGAACGGATGGTATATGCTGGCGCTGTACGTTGGCGCGATACTGATTTCCCTGGCGCTGTGCGCGGGAGCGCTCGCGGTGATGATACACGGCGTTGTGAAGCAGAAACGGCTCGGAGGGCGGCTTGCGTTTCTCATAGCCGCTGGGGTCGTGACTGCGGCGGTGCTGCTGTTTACGAATTCCCACGCAACTTACTACAGGTTCAACGACTGGGCGGTTTCCGGAAGCAGCGTTCAGGACGTAACAGCCCGCTACGGCGAGCCGGATATCGACCGGTACAAGCCGGGAAAGGGCGGCAGTCTGTATTACTACATCTACACCGATAACGGGCCGGTAATGCCCGACCATCTGGAGCACTATTATTGTATAAGTCTGGACGAAACCGGGAGAGTGACAGGTATCAGCGACGCGGTCAGACCCGGGGGATAATGTATAAAATGACAATTTCCGTCGAAAATAAAGTCATCAAATAAAGGGAGGAAGAGCATGAAAGAGAAAATAACCGAGTTCGTTTATTCCCACCGTGAGGAAATGATGGAGATGATCAGGCAGCTCGTGGAGATACCGAGCGTCAAGGGAACTCCCGAGCAGGGCGCTCCGTTCGGCGCCGAGCCGCGCCGCGCGCTGGACAAAATGCTGGACATCTGCCGGGAGCACGGCTTCGTGACCAGCTGCCACGACAACGTGATGGGAACGGCTGACTACGCCCCCTCCGGAAAGGTCGGGCTGGGGATACTCTGCCACCTGGACGTTGTTCCGGCTGAGCTGATGAACTGGAGCTATCCTCCGTTCCGGCTCACGCGCCGCGACGGGAAGCTGTTCGGCAGGGGAGTTATCGACGACAAGGGTCCCTGCGCGGCGGCGCTGATGGCGCTGTACTGCGTCAAGGAGCTGGGGCTCCCGCTGAAAAAGGGAGTTCGCCTGCTGTTCGGAACGGACGAGGAGAACGGCTCCGAGGACCTCGAAATTTACCGCCGCACCCACGAGCTGCCGCCGATGGTGTTCACTCCGGACGGGAGCTTTCCGGTCATCAACATCGAAAAGGGAATGATACGCGCGGATATCCTGGGCGAGTACGAGCCGGGAGTTATCCAGTCGTTCCGCGGGGGAAGCATCCCGAACGCCGTCCCGGATAAGGCGGAGGCGGTGCTGCGCGGCGTTACCAGCAATGAGGTGTACGCCGTGATACAGGTCAATACGACCGGCGCGGTGATCACCGCCGACGCGCTGCCAAACGGCGATATAGCTATCCACAGCTCCGGCAGGTCGGCGCACGCGTCCACTCCGCAGGCTGGGATAAACGCCGTCACGGCGCTCATCGCGCTGCTGAACAGGCTGCCGCTCTCCGGAAAGGAGCGGGAGATATTCCACGGGCTGGCGATGATGTTCCCCTGCGGGGAAACGGACGGGAAGTCGGCTTCCCTCAGGATACAGGACGAGGAATCCGGCGCGCTGACGCTGACGTTCAGCAAATTCGCGATGGAGAACGGGAAAGTGAGCGGGTGTATCGACATCCGGTATCCGGTTTCGGCGAAGCTGCCGGACGTCGTGGGCAGGCTGACTGCGGCGCTGGAAAACTGCGGGCTGCGCTACGGGAAGAATCTGGAGGAGCAGCCGCACTGCGTTCCGCAGGACAGCGAATTCGTGCAGAAGCTGCTGAAAGTCTACAGTGAGACGGAGGGCGAGCCGGGACGCTGCATTGCGATAGGCGGCGGGACTTACGTCCACGATGTGGAGGGCGGCGTCGCGTTCGGAGTTGAGCGCGGTGACACGGATTACCACATGCACGGGAATGATGAGTTCATCACCGAGGAGGAGCTGCTGAAAGACGCGGTGCTGTTTGCGATGGCGATAGCGGATATCTGCGGGTGATATTACGGCGGAAAACGTTGCAGTGACTTTTAAAATTTACTGCAACCCCCAACTGGGAGTCAAGGGGGGCGCGCCCCCCTTGCGAGTCGGCTAGACACGCGCTTCGCGCTTAGTCCTTGCAGCGCCCTCGTCGCCGTAGGCGAAACCTCCGTGCGAAAGTGCGGTTACTTCGTGCGTAGCACGGCTACTCTGTGCGCTGGCGCGCAGCTAAACGATTCAAAGGCGCTAAAGGGGTGTGGGGGAAAACAAGAGTTTTCCCCCACAGCCTTTATAAATTCGGTCAGCGTCCGCCTGTATGTTACTCAGCCAGCTTAGCGCCAAGAGCCTTGCACGCTGCAAGCGCGTCGTCGTCCGGAGATTCGTTCGCGATGAGACCCTCGCCGTTAACGAGCTCAGCACCGTCGCCCTTTACGCGCTCAGCCCACTCGCGCATCCACTCGCCGTCGCCCCAGCCGTAGGAACCGAACAGCGCTACCTTCTTGCCGGAAAGCTTCCCCTCGACGTCCGCAAAGAACGGCTCGAACTCGCCCTCCTCAAGGTTCTCGGCGCCCATAGCCGGGCAGCCTAAAGCAAGTCTGTCGTACTCCGCAACGTCTCCCTTGAACTCGGATACGGAGTAAAGCTCCGCGCCTGCGCCCTGCGCTACCGCGCTGGCCATAGCCTCGGTGTTGCCTGTTCCGCTCCAGTAAATAACTGCGATCTTCATTGTAGTTGTCCTCCTTATGATATCTTCAGCGCCTGATAGAGATCCTCGCCCTGCTCCAGCTTCCCGCAGAGGTACTCCCGGCAGCGGTCGTACTCCGCGAACTTCCGGCGGGCGCTCTCAACGCTGCCGTATACTTTCCAGCAGCCGCACAGTTTGTAGTTGCAGCCGCCGTTCTCCACAAATCCACGGACGTCCTCCGCAGGATAGTCCAGAAATACCCCGATCTCATGCGGGAAGTCGCCCAGCCGGGTGCGCTCCGACAGCCGCTCCAGGCACTCCGCCGTGGTCATCCCGGGAGCGTATCCGTAGTCCCGCAGTATCGCGCGGTTCTCCGGAGCTTTCAGCCGCGCGGAGAGCAGCCTCGGGCTGTAGACCAGTATCAGCGAACGCCCGCGCTCGTCCTCCCGGAGCACCTTTATTTTCAGACCCCGGGCAGCCGCACGGCGGTTGAACCTCCGGGCGTTGCCGCCGATGTCGAATTCGCTGCGCGAAAGCGTGAACAGGCTCGCGCACTTTATCCCCAGCAGCGACGGCGCCGTGTGAAACGCAAGTTTCTTCTCGAACCGCCTGAGTTCCTCCTGTGACATTCCCCTCACCCTATCTTGTTCAAATTGTGGAAAATTATTAGTTAGAAATAGCTAACCCTACGCGTTAAAAAACAGGTTAGTTTTCTCTAACCAAACATATGATACCACACTTTTTCGGATTTGTCAAGGGGAGCGCTAAAAAAAATCCCCCGAACAAATTATCGCATACCCCTTGAAATTTTCTGCGAAGTATGTTATAATAATCATGATTGTTCAGGGAGTAGTGTGCCCGCTGCGCCGTTACTCGCTGATTTATACAGAACAACAGGAGGACACATCAATGGCAGACATACAGAAGCTTTATGAGCAGTGGCTTGCAAAGGCTACCGCTGACCCCGACCTAAAGGCTGAGCTTGAGAGCATAAAGGACGACGAGGACGGCAAGAACGACCGTTTCTACCGCGACCTCGAATTCGGCACCGGCGGACTGCGCGGCGTTATCGGCGCAGGCACCAACAGAATGAACGTCTACACCGTAAAGAAGGCTACACAGGGTCTCGCGGAGTACATCCTCTCCAGCGGCGAGAAGAAGTCCGTGGCTATCTCCTGCGACAGCCGCATCAAGTCCGATTATTTCTCCAGGAGCGCTGCCGAGGTTCTCGCTGCTAACGGCATCAAGGTGCACATCTATAAGGAGCTCATGCCTACCCCCATGCTGTCCTGGGCTGTAAGAGCGCTCGACTGCGGCGCCGGCGTAATGGTAACGGCAAGCCACAACCCCGCCAAGTACAACGGCTACAAGGTCTACGGCAACGACGGCTGCCAGCTCACTCTTGAGGCTGCCGAGGCTGTTCTCGCGAAGATAAACGCTATCGACATCTTTGACGGCGTTAAGTCCACCGACTTCGACAAGGCTGTCGCAGACGGCATGATAAGCTTCATCGGCGACGACGTTATCGACGCCTACATGGCTAAGGTCAAGGAGCAGGGTCTGCACACCGACCTCGTTGCGTCCTCCGGTCTGAAAGTAGTTTACACCCCCCTCAACGGCACCGGCAACAAGCCCGTTCGCCGTATCCTCAGGGAGATCGGCGTCAATGATGTCGTAGTTGTTCCCGAGCAGGAGAACCCCGACGGAAACTTCCCGACCTGCCCCTACCCGAACCCCGAGATAAAGGAAGCGCTCGCCTGCGGTCTGAAGCTCTGCGAGACCGAGAAGCCTGACCTGCTGCTCGCGACCGACCCCGACTGCGACCGCGTAGGCATCGCAGTTCCCGACGGCGACCATTACGAGCTGTTCACCGGCAATGAAGTCGGCGCGCTGCTGCTCGAATACATCTGCAAGGAGCGTATCGCCCTCGGCACTATGCCCAAGGACCCCGTTGCAGTTAAGACCATCGTTACCACCGACATCACCAAGGCTATCTGCAAGAAGTACGGCGTTGAGCTGCGTGAAGTGCTCACCGGATTCAAGTTCATCGGCGAGCAGATCGGCTTCCTCGAGGCAAAGGGCGAGGAAGAACGCTACATCTTCGGCTTCGAGGAGAGCTACGGCTACCTCGCAGGCGGCTACGTCCGCGATAAGGACGCCGTGGTTGCGTCCATGCTCATCTGCGAGATGGCTGCATTCTACCGCACAAAGGGCATCTCCCTCATCGAGGCAAGAAAGAGAATGTACGCTGAATACGGCGTTTACTTCAACAAGCTCGACACCTTCACCTGCGAGGGCGAGAGCGGTATGGAGCGCATGAGCGAGATCATGTCCGACCTCAGAAAGAACGGTCCGAAGTCCATCGGCGGTCTGGACGTTGTCGCAACTGCCGACTACGAGGCTTCCGTAAAGACCTCCGCCGACGGCAAGACCGAGCAGATAACCCTGCCGAAGTCCAACGTCATCACATTCTTCCTCCAGGACAACGCCAGCGTAGTTATCAGACCCTCCGGTACCGAGCCGAAGATCAAGGTCTACTACACCACCACCGGCGCTGAAAAGGCTGACGCAGTCGCTCTCCAGGAGAAGCTCTCCGCTGATTTCACAAAGATACTCGGCTTCTGATCCAGTGTAGTTTCACATCTCCCGAAAAAATTTCAAAAAAATTTGAAAAACCCCTTGAAATTTTGGGAGAGTTGTGATATACTATATAATTGTTAATGACTATGCCATAGTCTGAACCGCTGATGGTAAGCAAACCAGGGTTTGGCATATACGGATTGAGGTGAAAATCAATGAAGGAAGGTATTCATCCCGCATACGAAGCTACTGTTATCAGATGCGCTTGCGGTAATGAGATCCCGACACGCTCTACCAAGAAGGACATCAGAGTAGAAATCTGCTCCAAGTGCCATCCGTTCTTCACAGGTAAGCAGAAGCTGGTTGACTCCGGCGGACGTGTTGACAGATTCAAGAAGCGCTACAACATGGGCAAGTAATTGCAACATAACAGGTAGTACCAATGTAGTTAAAAACACACGCTCGATTTTCCTGCGTGTGTTTTTGCATTTATGGAGGAAGCATGGAGTATAAGACCATCGCGCGGCGCTGCGAAGCCAGATTCATCGAGAAGAAATCGGAATTCATCGGATATCTCTGCCCCGTCCGCACCGAGGAACAGGCGACGGCGTTCATCGAGGAGATACGCGCAATGCACCGCAAGGCGACCCACAACTGCTACGCTTACATCCTGCGGGAGAACAACGCCGCGCGCCACTCCGACGACGGCGAGCCCGGCGGCACCGCGGGAGTTCCCATCTACGAGGTGCTCCGCAAGGAGGGGCTGACCGACGTCTGCTGCGTTGTCACGCGGTACTTCGGCGGGGTGCTGCTGGGAGCCGGAGGGCTCGTCCGCGCCTACACCAAGGGCGCCAAGGACGCCGTTGACGCCGCGCAGATAAAGCTCATGGCGGAGGCGGTCAAGCTCGCCGTCATCGTCGATTACGGGCTTTACGGGCGGCTCGCGCAGGTCTTTGCGGAGTTCGACGCCCGCGTCGAGGACGAGCAGTTCGCCGATAACGTCCGGGTCGTTCTCCACATCCGCGCGGAAAATTCCCAGCGTCTCACCGACCGACTGGTGGATGTCTGCAACGGCGCGGTCTCCATCGAGGAGCTCGAGAAGCTCAATTACGACTTTGCGTGACGTGAATCTGCACAATTATTGTTTAAATATTTGTGCAGAAACAACAAATCGACGTTTTTCTTAAAGGTGCTCGGAGCTGAAATCTGTATATAATATTGAGGGGTAGTTATGCCCTTTTTACGTTTTGGCATTCTGCGAAAGGAGCGCCTATGCTTCCGAGAGAACGTATCATGCGCAACGAGGCTCTTATCCTCAGCGAATTCGCGTGCAAATCCGCCGACACCCGCGGGCGGGAGCGCCCGGAGGTACCGGACGACATCCGCACGGAGTTCCAGCGCGACCGCGACCGGATAATCCACTGCCGCGCGTTCCGCAGACTCAAGCACAAAACGCAGGTGTTCCTGATACCGCATTCCGACCACTACCGCACCCGCCTGACCCACACATTGGAGGTCAGCCAGATCTCCCGCACCGTCGCCCGCGCGCTGGGTCTCAACGAGGACCTCACCGAAGCGATAGCGCTGGGGCACGACCTCGGTCACACGCCTTTCGGACACGACGGCGAGCGTGCCCTCAACGACATCATGCCCGGCGGGTTCTCGCATAATTTGCAGGGGAAGCGCGTCGTGCAGTACATCGAAAAGGACGGCAGGGGGCTCAACCTCACCGCCGAGGTCATCGACGGGATACAGGGGCACTCCACCTCCGGCGGTTCTTCGCTTCCGTTCACCCGGGAGGGGATGGTCGTCAGGCTCTGCGACAAGGTCGCCTACATCAACCACGACATCGAGGACGCCATACGCGGCGGAGTTATCAGCGCGGACGACCTGCCGGAGTTCCCGGTGAGGATACTCGGCGCGACTAAATCCGCCAGGATAACCACCATGGTGCGCTCCATCATCGATAACGGCGCGGAAAATATTCACATGGATGAAGTTACCAAAAAAGCGCACGACGAGCTGCGCGCGTTCATGTTCGAGAAAGTTTACCGCGCAGAACCTACCATTGCTGAAAAGGACAAGGCACAGTATATTGTGGCGTTCCTTTACAAATACTTTATTGACAGGCCGGAAAAAATGCCGGAGCTGTACCGCGCGCTCGCGGCGCAGTTCGACCTGCCGACTGCGGTCGGGGATTTTATCAGCGGCATGACCGACGACTACGCCGTAGACCTCTTCAAGGAGATAACCATTCCCAAGGGCTGGAACGGCGTGACTACACATATTAAGGGGTGAGGATATGGCGCTGCCGGAGGGATTTCTCCAGGAAGTCCGGGACGCGAACGAGATAGTTTCGCTTATCGAAAATTACGTCGAGCTCAAGCGCTCGGGGGCTACCTATTCCTGCCGCTGTCCGTTCCATTCGGAGCGAACGCCGTCGTTCCATGTCTACCCCAACACCCAGAGCTACTACTGCTTCGGCTGCGGCGCGGGCGGCGACGCGATAACGTTCATCCGCACCATCGAGAACCTCGACTACATCGAGGCGGTAAGGTTCCTCGCGCAGCGCGCCGGGCTCCCCATGCCGGAGGACCGCAACGACGAATCCGCGCGAAAGCGCCAGCGGCTCTACGAAATGAACCGCGAGGCGGGGAAGTTCTTCCACCGGCAGCTGTTCTCCCCGGAGGGCGCCGACGGCTGGAATTACATCACCGGACGTCAGCTCACCGAGCACACCATCCGCCACTTCGGCATCGGCTACGCGGTCAACGACTACCACAAGCTGCATTATTACATGCGAAACCTCGGCTTCTCCGAGGACGAGCTGGTGGAGGGCTCGCTGCTCGTCCGGAACAATAACCGCGTCTACGACAAGTTCGTCAACCGCGTGATGTTCCCTATCTTCGACACCCGGGGCAATATCATCGCCTACGGCGGACGCGCGCTCGCTGCGGACGCCCCCGCGAAGTACCTCAACAGCTCGGAGACCTACGTTTTCCAGAAGCGCGACAACCTCTTTGCGCTTAATTACGCCAAGAATTCCAAGGCGGATTACTTCATCCTCTGCGAGGGCTACATGGATGTTATTTCCATGCACCAGGCGGGGTTCGACAGCGCCGTCGCCACGCTGGGCACCGCGATTACCGCGACCCAGGCGCGGCTCATCGGGCGGATGGGGAAATCCGAGGTGATACTCTCCTACGATTCCGACGGACCCGGGCAGAAAGCCGCTTCCCGCGGGATAAACCTGCTCAGCGAGGCGGGCGTCAAGGCGAGGGTATTGCAGATGTCCGGCGCAAAGGACCCCGACGAGTACATCAAGAAGTTCGGCGCCGAGGCTTTCGCGCACCTCATCGAGACTTCCGGCGGCGCGATAGATTACGAGCTCGGCAAGCAGTCCGCCGGGCTGGACCTCAACAAGGAGGAGGACCGCGCGTCCTACCTCAAGAAAGCCGTGGTGTTCCTCGCGACGATACATAACCCGCTCGAAAGGGCGGTGTATGTCTCCAAGGCAGCCGAAACCGCGCGTATCCCGGCGGAGACCGTCCGTTTCGCCGTAGAGAGCGAAATTGCGCGACAAAAGAAGAAATCCGCGCGGGACGAGCGTCGGGAGCTGATAAATCCCCGCAGCGTAGACCGGATAAATCCCGAATCCGCCAAGCTCCCCCGGGAGGAAAAGGCGGAGCGCGGGCTCATCTGCTTTGCGTTCAACAATCAGGACAAGCTGGAGTACATCCGCAGGAAGCTCACCGGCGGGTTCGTCACCGAGTTCAACCGCAGGGTGTTCGAATTTATGGAGCAGAAGCACAACTCCGGCGAAGCCCTCACCGGCAGCCAGTTCAACGAGGCGTTCACAACGCAGGAGGTCGGGAGGATATACGGTATCCTGAACGATTTCGCGCAGTTCGCGCATTCGGAAGATGTCATGAATGACTACATCAAGGTGCTCAACGAGTATCATGAAAATATAAATAATAAAGACCCCGGCAGCATGTCGCTGGACGAGCTGCTGGCGTTTGCACAGAAGCAAAAGGAGAAGAAAAGCTAATGACAGAGAACAACGGAGGAGCAATGACTCTGCGCGAGCTGCTGGCGCAGGGAAAGCAGAAAGGAAGTCTGACAACAAAGGAGATAACGGACGTCCTTGAGGAACTCAACTTCGACGCGGAGCAGATAAACGGCATCTACGAGGAGCTTGAGAACATGAATATCAAGATCGTGGACGACTACACTGCCGACCTTGATATCGACAACCTCATCGACCTCGCGGAGTCGGAGAGCGCCGACGACAGCTACGACACCGACGGAATGCTCGCCGACGACTCGGTGAAGCTCTACCTAAAGGAGATAGGCAGGATACCGCTTCTGACGACGGAGGAGGAGATAAAGCTCGCGGAGCGCATGGCGAACGGCGACCCCGCCGCAAAGAAGCGCCTGAGCGAAGCGAACCTGCGACTGGTGGTAAGTATCGCGAAGAAGTACGTCAGACGCGGAATGCAGTTCCTCGACCTCATCCAGGAGGGCAACCTCGGACTCATCAAGGCGGTGGACAAGTTCGACTACACCAAGGGGTTCAAGTTCTCTACCTACGCTACATGGTGGATAAGGCAGTCGATAACCCGCGCCATCGCCGACCAGGCGCGCACCATCCGTATCCCGGTGCACATGGTGGAGACCATCACCAAGGTGAAGAAGATGCAGAGCCAGCTCCTCCACGCGAACGGCTACGAGCCCACGGAGGACGAGATCGCGGAGAAGCTCAATATGCCGCTGGACAAGGTGCGCGAGATAATCCGCATCGCGCAGGACCCCGTCTCGCTGGAGACCCCTATCGGCGAGGAGGAGGACAGCCACCTCGGCGACTTCATCCCGGACGAGGACGCGCCCGCGCCCGCTGACGAAGCGTGCAACAGCGTGCTCAAGCAGACCATCGGGGAAGTCCTCGACACGCTGACCGAGCGCGAGAAGCGCGTCATAATCCTGCGATTCGGGCTTATCGACGGCAGACAGAGGACGCTCGAGGAGGTAGGTCAGGAGTTCCAGGTAACGCGCGAGCGTATCAGGCAGATCGAGACAAAGGCGCTCCGCAAGCTGCGCCACCCCACGCGAAGCAAAAAGCTGAAGGACTTCCTTGAATGAGCTACATAAGGGAACTTCTGAAAACTCCGTTCACAACTGGAAAGGAATTAAAATGAGCAACGCAAAAGTTATCAGCGAACTTCTTGAACGCGGAAAACAGAGCGGTAAGCTTTCTACCAAAGAGATAACCGACGCTATCGAGGAAATGGAGATCGACGCCGAGCAGATAAACCGTATCTACGACGAGCTGGAGAGCAACAATATCGAGATCGTGGACGACATCGCCACGGACGACCTCAACAAGGCGCTCGACTACAGCAGCGACGACGATTCGGACTACTCCTCTGACGGAGTAGCGGTGGACGACCCGGTAAAGGTGCACCTCAAGGAGATAGGCAAGATACCGCTGCTTTCCACCGAGGAGGAGATACAGCTCGCGGAGAAGATAAGCGCAGGCGACGAGTACGCCCGTGACAGGCTCATCGAAGCCAATCTCCGACTGGTGGTCAGCATTGCGAAGCACTTCGTGGGGAGGGGGATGCCGTTCCTCGACCTCATCCAGGAGGGCTACATCGGGCTGATAAAGGCGGTCGAGAAGTTCGACCACACCAAGGGCTACAAGTTCTCCACCTACGCTACCTGGTGGATAAGGCAGTCCATTTCCCGCGCCATTGCAGACCAGGCGCGTACCATCCGAATCCCGGTGCACATGGTGGAGACCATCACTAAGGTCAAGAAAACGCAGAACATGCTGCTTCACAAGAACGGCCACGAGCCTACCGTCGAGGAAGTCGCGCAGGAGCTTAACATGACTCCGGAGCGCGTCCGCGAGATAATCCGTATCTCTCAGGACCCGGTATCGCTCGAAGCCCCGGTCGGCGAGGAGGAGGACAGCTTCCTCGGGGATTTCATCCCGGACGAGGACGCTCCCGCGCCCATCGACACGGCGATGCAGTCGGTATTCAAGGACGAGCTTAATAAGGCTCTGGACACGCTTCCCGAGCGGGAGCGGGACGTGCTGAAATTCCGGTACGGCGTCGGGTACGACCGCTCGCACACTCTGGAGGAAGTCGGCAGGGAGTTCAACGTGACCCGCGAGAGGATACGCCAGATAGAGGCGAAAGCGCTCCGAAAGCTCCGTCAGCAGTCGCGCAGCAGGAACCTCAAGGTGTTCCTGGATTGACATTCCGTTCTGTCAGCACATAATAGTTATCCCGGACTGTTTGCGCAGTCCGGGATCTTGCTTTTTCAATTACGCGGGAACTATAAAATCAGCGGGAGCGCTCGTTCGGGTGTTCCCGCTTTTTTCTCAGAGCTCCACGAACGCCGCCGTGCAGCCGTTGACCTTAACAGCGCCGCCGCTGACCTCCGCATTGCCGCCTACCGTGTAGATGACCTTTCCGGCAAGCCCGGAAACCTCCGCCGGCTCAGCCGAGGGATTGATGACCACCGCGATGGTCTGCGACCCGTCTGAGCGCTTATAAACCAGCGGATAGCCGTCCGAGAGGAACTCGATGGAACCACGGCTCTGGAGCGCCGGGTGAGCCTGGCGGAATTCGATGAGCTTCTTCACCTCGCTGCGCAGGGAGTCCGGGTCGGACATCTGGCTCTCCGCGTCGGGACGGTCAGCGGAGGGGTCCTGCGGGATGTACAGCTTGTCCGCCGGAGCAGTGGAGAATCCCGCGTTCAGCCCCTTGTTCCACTGCATGGGGGAGCGCGAGCCGGTACGTCCGTAGCCGCCCTCGACGGAGGTCAGCCCCTCAACGTAGCGCAGACCTATCTCGTCGCCGTAGTAGATGAACGGCGCGCCCGGCATCGACAGCAGGAACGCGAACGCAACGCGCAGCTCGTCCGCGTCGAGCGTCCTTGCGAGCCTGTCCATGTCGTGGTTGCCGGAGGGAATGCAGATGAGCCCCTTGCCGTCAGTTTTGGCGTAGTTCGCCTTGTACGCCGCGATGAACTCCTTAGCGGAGCCCTTCGCGCGCTTGGAGAAGTACGGTTCCTCGCAGCGGAACAGGTCGTTGTAGTGGGAGGGTCCGAAGTGCAGCAGGAAATCCATGTGGAACCCGCCGATGAGAGATTTGTCCGGTTCTCCCCACTCGCTTACCATCGCGGCGGAGGGGAACTCCTCGTCCAGGAACTCGCGGATGTTCTGCCACAGCGCGATGGTGCCCTTGCCGTCCTCGTCGTGCTTTACGAGGGAGCCCGCCATGTCAACGCGGAATCCGTCGCAGCCCATGGACAGCCAGAAGCTCATGATATCCTTGAGCGCCTCGCGGGTAGCTACGGGACCGGGAGCGTCCATCGGCTGCTGCCAGTCGCGGTCGGGCTTGTAGAATCCGTAGTTCAGCGCGGGCTGGTGGGAGAAGAAGTTGACCGCGCAGGAGCCGTCACGGTCGGAAATGCCGCGGATGCAGCCCATTCCCTCCGGGGATTCCCAGATGCTGTTAGTCCAGACGTAGCGGTCGGTGAACTCGTTGCGCTCCGCTTTCATGGATTCCCTGAACCACTTGTGGGTGACTGCGGTGTGACCGGGCACGAGGTCGAGCAGGACGTGCATTCCCCGGGCGTGAGCCTCGGAGAACACCCGCGCGAGGTCCTCGTTGGTGCCGTAGCGCGGCGCGGCGGTGTAGTAGTCCTCCACGTCGTAGCCCGCGTCGCCGAACGGCGACTTGAAGCAGGGGTTTATCCAGAGCGCGTTGCAGCCGAGCTCCCTGATGTAATCCAGCTTTTCGGTGATACCGTTGAAATCGCCGATTCCGTCTGCGTTGGTGTCGTTGAAGGACTGGGGGTATATTTCGTAGAATACTGCGTTGTCGAGCCATTCGGGCTGTTTTGTAATACTCATGTTCGTTCTCCTTTGAGGTGATGTGGTGAGTTCCCGTGGAACCGTTTACACTTAATAGTATACCAGAAATTCCGGATTTGTAAAGCGGCAAAGCGTACAATAAATCGCCGGGATTCTTACGAAACTTGCGCCGTAATAATCAAAGATGATAGATTTGTACGATTTTTTCGTGCTGTTTGTACTACCGGTCAGAATCCCCGCAGTTTCAGCCTGTTGACGAGCTGGACGTAAAACTCCCGGACGTCGAAGCCGGGGATGTTCTCGCGGTTGAGGTCGATAACGTCCGCGTGGGTTATCCCGCGCTTCCCGGCGGGGTGGAGCACGGTGAAATCCTCGCCCCAGGGCGCGGAGGTCAGCGCCACCAGCCCGTCGTTGTCGCCGTCGTACTTCTTCACGATGGGGTAGGAGAGGTTCAGCGGGAAACGTCCGCTTTTCGGGCAGCGCGCGTGGGAGCCCACGCTCTGATACATCACGCCGGGGGCGTCCGGGGTGTCCTGGTCGAACTGCTCGCAGCGGCTGTTGGTGAGGTCGGTGACCGCCGCGAGGAAATCCGGGTCGGGGTCGCCCAGGCGCCGGAACGCAGAGTTGTAAATTTTCTCGACGCTCTTTACGAACTTCTCCGGCGCGGTATTCAGCAGGTACTCCGCGAAAAGGCAGCCGTGGTGCGGCGTGTTTATCGTGGTGAGGGAGGCGACGTACTTATCCGTGCCGAGCTTCGAGATGGCGCAGCGGGAATCCAGCCCGCCCTTTGAGTGCGCGATGATGTTCACCTTGCCGCAGCCGGTCTTTTGTACCAGCTCCTCGATACGCTGCGCGAGCTCCCGGGCGCTGTCCTCCACGGAAGCGGCTGACTGCTGCTCACCGTAGAATATCGTAGCGCCGTTGGCTTCCAGCTCGGCGGGGATGCGCCCCCAGTAGTTCATCAGCTTGCTGTCCCGGAAGAACACTCCGTGGACGAGCAGCAGCGGGTATTTCGTGCGGCAGAGCTGCTCGTCGCGGCGGGACTGGTCGAGCAGCGCCTTTTCGGTCTCGAAAGTGCATTCCCGCCGCACGGTGCGGTAGATGAGCGCGAGCATAACGAGGTCAGCGGGGACTATCATACCCAGCACGATACCCCAGACGCGCATTTTTATCCCGAGCTGCACGGAGGTGCAGTAGACCTTGATGATACCGTTCCAGAAGATGACCAGCTCCGCGAGGAACAGCACTATCCCCTCGGAAACGGCGGTCGTGACCGGAATGCGCCCGCTGACCGCCGCCCAGATAGTGACCGCCGCGATACCAAGGCAGGCTATCCCGGTGACGAAAAACGCGAGTATCTGCTCCGTGCCGTCGGCGAGGACGCGCAGCCGCAGCGTGGGGTACTTCTTCAGCTGCGGGAAAACGCAGTAAACTATAATGTAGGCGAAAAACGCGGTGTAGACCAGGATGTACGCCGCCAGCGGCGCTCCCGCGAGACCAAGCAGCAGCGGGCTCGCGATACCCAGCGTGATGAGCAGGAAATGCAGAATGCGTATCACCATGTCGGTACGTCCCCCGAGTTTTTTACGCAGCCAGTCTGCGGCGGCTCCGGCAATGCGGTCGGAGTTCTCCGCGAGGGTTATCAGCCACGCGATGAATCTCATGTTTCCTCCTGTGGAATGTTGAAAACGGTGCGGATGAGCTCCTTTCCGCTTTCGGTGCGGAAAATCCTGTCATACGCGGCTCTGACGGCGTTTTCAGACGCCGCGTCCTCGTAGAGGTTCACGATGAAGTCCGCCTCGATGAGTATTTGCAGGTCGTCGCCGCTTATGTTGTCGTAGGTGTGGTGATGTCCCACCATGTAGCATACGCGCTCGGTGTCGGCGGGGTCGAATCCCAGTCCGGTCAGCATTTTTTCGGCTTCCGGGGGACCCAGCCGCTCCTGGAGCTTCCCGCCGCATTCGCCGTACTGCGCTTCCGCGGGCTTTATGCCGATATCGTGGACCAGCGCGGCGCATTCCAGCAGGAACTGCGCGTGCTCCGGGAGGTGCTCCCGCAGCCCGATGTAACGCGCGAATGCGTGCACCTTGATGAAGTGCTGGATGCGCTTGGTGTCGCCGGTGTAGTAGCTTATCATCTTTTCAGTCAGCTTCTGTATCATTACGTTACCTCACAGTTTTATCTCGTAGCCGTATTCTTTTAGTACTCCGTCTATCCCCTCGACATGCTGGGAGTGTATCCCGGGAGCCTTTGCGCAGCCGCATTTCTGATAAAACCGCTCCGCAGGCGTGTTGCAGTCCACTACCAGGACGCGCAGGTACTTGAAGCCGCTGTCCCGGGCGGTCTGCGCCGCGTATTTAAGGCACCTCCCGCCAAAGCCCAGCCCGCTTGATTCCGGCTGGACCCCCAGCCGCATGAGTATCGCGGCTTTCGCGGAGGGGTCGCTCCACTGGACGTCTGCAAAGTGAGTATCCTCGTCCAGCGCGAACGCCGCGACGATCTTCCCGCGCCCGATGAGGACGTGGAGCCTCCCGGCGGAGATGTCCCCGGGGAGGGCGTCCGCGGGGTAGTGCTCGTTCCAGAGGTATATACCCTGCTCCCGCATGTTGAGATAGATCGCGGTGTACAGTCCGATGAGCTGCGGTAAATCCTCCGGTGTTGCTTTTCTGAATTCCATAGCGTCACTTCCTTTTAATAAGTATTGTACCATAAAATGTTGAATAAATCAACTGCATTGGGACAAAATAGCATGAGAAATGACCGGAAAGGGGAAATGGAATTGTCAGAAGAAGTACACACCTCGATACCGCAGGACACTCCGCTTGCGAAGTCGCTGGACAGGAATCTCACCATGCTTAAAGGGATAACCGGCGGTTCGAGCGACGTTATAATAAAGACGGGAACGCTCTGCGGGGCGCGGATAGCGGTGGTGACCTGCGAGGGGATGGCGGACACGGACACGCTGGCGCAGCTCATCTACCACAAGCTGAACAGCGCGGGGAACTCCGAAAAGCTCCCGCCGGAGGAGATAATGTCCCGGCTGTTCGACGACTGGCTGATAGCCGCCGAGCAGCTCGACGTGCTGAACATCGGCGACCTGACGCTGAAAATGCAGAGCGGCTTCGCGATAATCCTGGTGGACGGGACGTCCCGGGGAATAGCCATCGGGATACAGGGCTACCCCGCCCGGGGAGTGGACGAGCCCTCCGGTGAGCTCAACGTCCGGGGAAGCCGCGAGGGATTCGTGGAGGTCATCCGCCGCAACATGGCGCTGATACGCCGCCGGATAAAGTCGCCGACGCTGGTGTTTGAGATGATGGTGATAGGCGGGCGCAGCAACACGGATATCTGCCTGTGCTACCTAAGCGACAAGGTCTCGCCGAAGCTCCTGGAGGACGTTAAAAAGCGGCTGAAAACCGTGAAACTCAACACGATACTGGAGAGCGGATATCTCCAGCCGTTTTTCGAGGGGAGCGGCGGGTGGTTCTTCTCGGAGTGCGGCACCTGCGAGCGACCGGATTCCTTTGCGGCGAAGCTGTACGAGGGGCGGGTCGGCATACTTGTGGATGGCACGCCGTTCGCGCTGACCGTGCCCTACCTGTTCATCGAGAACTTCCAGACCCTGGATGATTACGCGCAGAAGCCGTTCTACGCGCTGTTCATCAGGATAGTCAGGCTGGCGGCGTACTTCATCACGCTGTTCCTGCCGGGGGTTTACGTTGCGATAGCCTCCTACAGCCCGGAGTTGCTGCCGTCGTCGCTGCTGCTGAACCTCGCCGCCGCCGAGCAGACCGCGCCGTTTTCGCTGATGGCGGAGTGCCTGCTCATCCACTTCATGTACGAGATACTCCGGGAAGCCGGGATACGCCTGCCGCGCCCCATCGGTCACGCGATAGGCGTGGTCGGCGGTATCGTCATCGGCGATATCACGGTCAACGCCGGGCTGGTCGGCGCGCCGATGGTGCTGATAGTCGCGCTGAGCGGGCTTTGCAGCTTCGTCGTCCCGGCGCTTTATGAGCGCACTGTCATTTTGAGGTTCATCTATATCCTCGCGGGGGGTATCTTCGGATTGTTCGGGCTGCTTCTGGCGGCGGGGGTCATTATTATAAAGATGTGCTCCCTCAACACCTACGGCGTGCCGTATATGGCGCCGATATCGCCGTTCAACCCGCGAAGCTCCCGGGACATGCTGTTCCGCACCGGGTGGAAGCGCCTGCAGAAAGGCGACGTCACCGTACAGGGGCTGAACGGAAGTGAACTTAGCGGAGGTCAGAATGGCTGAAATTACTGAAAATTCCCACAAGATAAGCGCGGCGCAGCTTTTCTGCGTACTGCTGCTGATGAGGGTTTCCGCAGAGCTGGTATACCCCTCCCGGGGAGGTTTCGGCGGCAGCGGACTAGCGGCGGCGCTGACTGCGGAAGCGGTGCGCTTCCTGATTGCGCTGCCGGTGCTTATTTACGCCTGCAGGGGCAGCGGATTCTACGCGGCGGCGTGGCGGAAGAACCGCTTCCTGGGCTGGGCGACGGCGGTGGGAGCGGCGCTGCTGCTGGCGGCGTTCGTGGTGCGTACTGCGGTGTACGCCGCGGGATTCGTCCACCGGAACATGCTGACGAGGACGCCGGAGCTGCTCATCGCGGCGCTGCTGGCGGGCTTCGCGGCGTACGCCGCCGTAAAGGGCGGGGAAGCCCTCGCCCGCGCCGGGGTGCTGTTCCTCTGGACGGCGGGTATCGTCACGATACTGCTCATCCTCGCGGATATACAATATATGGATTTCGGCAGGGAACTCCCGGAATGGAGCACGCCGCTGTTCCTTACCGATTTCATCGAGCGGTTCTGCCGCGGCGGGGAGTACCTGGTTTTCGCGGCGCTGCTTCCCTACGTCAGGGTGGATTCCCGCTCTGACCGGAGGAAGCTCGGCGCGGCGGGATTCTGCTTCGCGGGGGCAGGAGTGCTGTGCTCCGGGCTGTTCTGCGTGTTCTTCGGGGCGGTGCTCGGGGAGTACTACAGCATGTCG
This sequence comes from uncultured Oscillospiraceae bacterium, assembly GCA_934446565.1. Taxonomy (GTDB): domain Bacteria; phylum Bacillota; class Clostridia; order Oscillospirales; family Ruminococcaceae; genus CAG-115. The sequence continues at coordinate 56,788 of CAKSEO010000010.1, forward strand.
GAGTACCCGATAGCTGCGGCGGGTTCCCTCGCGGATATCGTGCTGTTCAAGCGGCTGGACGGGGTCGCCTGCGCGGTGTGGGCGCTCGCGGCGGCGTTCAGGATGGGCGTGATGATTTTTGCGGCGGTCTCCGTGGTCGGAGAGGTGCTGAAATGCTCCCGGGGAGCCGCTCAGCCCGCTTCCGGAAAGGGGGAGACCGCATGAAAAAACTCCTTTTGCTTATCGTTGGAGCTTTCACCCTGTTCCTGAGCGGCTGTTCGACCTCCGAGATAGGCGAACGCGCGATAATCCAGGCAGCCGCCGTGGACTACGACGGGGAGTACGTCGTCAGCGCGCTGCTGTTCAGCTCCGGCGGGGGAAACGGCGAGCTTGTCAACGCCGCGGACGAGAACGTGATAAAAGTCACCGGGCGCGGGAGCACGTTCGCCGAGGCGGTGGACGATATTTCCCTGGTTGACGGCAAGGAGATATTCATGAGCGAGAACCGGCTGCTGATACTGGGCGCGGGATTCGAGCGGACTGACCTCACTCCGGTGCTGGAAACGCTCTCCCGGGACATGCGCTGTTCGCTGAACATGCTGGTGTGCACGGCGGACGACCCGGAGATACTCACCGACCTGCACTTCAAGGAGGGGCTGACCGCCGCCGAAAAGCCGGTCAGCATGATCGAGAACGCGTACAGCTCCGGAATGTCGCCCCGTGCGACGCTGCTGAATCTGCTGAACGACGCGGCGGGAGGCAGGGAAACGCTGCTGCCGATGTTCCGGGAAACGCGGAACGGCTACGGCATGACGGACGGCGAGGACGGCGAAACTGCGGAGCTGTGCGGCGCACGGATACTATCCGGCGGGAGGCTCTCCGAGCCGCTGGATAAGCTGCAGACCGCCGGAGCGATGCTGCTGACCGGGGAAAGCGATCGTGTGCTGCTAAATTTCACCCACGGCGGGCGGGAGGTCGGCTGTGAGGCATACTCGATAAAGCTGGAGCCCCAGCCGGACGGCGCAACGCTGCTTTCCGCGCAGATACGCCGCCGGGACGGCTCCCGGCTTCCGGAGGAGCTGAAAAGCGCGGCGATGTCCGGGCTGGACGAGATGGTCAGGGCAGGTATAGCCGCGCTGACTGGGCTGAAAGGCTGACTGGTCGGGGAGCTATGATTTTGAAGCTTGTGTTCAACTACCGCGTCAGCGATTGGTTTTCGCTTCCTTTTGCTTACAAAAGGAAGTGGGAGCGTGAGGGCAAAGCCCTCACACTCTGCGCGCCGGCGCGCAGTAACTCCGCGCGGCAGCGCGGTAAAAGCTCCAAAAGCGCTAAAGGGGTGTGGGGGAAAACAAGAGTTTTCCCCCACAGTCTTTATCAATTTCTTGACGTTTTGATCAGCGTGGCTGTGTTTACATGATTGCCTTTCCATAAGGATAAATTACAGCTTTCAGACAGACCTCTACGGCGGGTCTGAAAACTGCTTTAGCAAAGTGCACAAGAGAGTGCTAAAAAATTTGTATCTATTTGTTTGTTTTTTTGTGGAAAAACCCTTGCATTTTTTGCAAACCTGTGTTATATTATATTTAGCACTCAGAGAGATAGAGTGCTAAAGAAGTAGGAAGGTGGTCAGATTGGATACCAGATCAATGAAAATACTCGCGGCGATAGTCGATGAGTATATCAGAACAGGCGAGCCGGTAGGTTCAAAGGCGCTTGCCGAAAAACCGGACATCTCGGTCTCCTCTGCCACGATAAGAAATACGATGGCGGCTCTTGAGCAGGAGGGTTATCTCGACCACCCGCACACTTCCGCGGGCAGAGTGCCGACTTACAAGGGCTACAGGTTCTACATCGACAACCTGATGGATCCCGTCCCCCTCGACCAGGCGGACAAGGAACATATCGACGGCCTGCTCGAGCAGGCGGTGCACGACAGCAGCTCCTCCCCGGAGGAAGCGATAGTCGAAAGCGCGTCCGCAGCGCTCGCGGAGATAACCAAATGCGCGACGTACTCAACGAATCACGTTTCGCAGTTCTCCGTGATAACCAAGGTGGACGTTATCCCCACCGGACGCCGGATGTACGTCCTGCTGATGATAACCAGCACCGGCGCGATAAAGAACCGCGTCTGCCGCATGCAGTTCGACCTGACGAACGAGCAGATGGAGTTCTTCACGAACTTCGTCAGCAAGCACCTTCAGGGCGTGAACCTCGCGGAAATGACCGACGAGTACGTCAACAAGCTCACCGAGGCGCTCGGAGCGTACATGATAACGCTCTCGCCGCTGCTGACCGCAGTGTGCGAGCTGTCGAACGACCTGATGCAGGGCGACGTGGACGTCCAGGGACAGAGCAACCTGATAGGATGTCAGGAGTTCCCCGTGATGGACGTGATGAAGTTCCTGGAGAACAAGAACGAGCTTTCAGCGCTGCTGGACAGCACGTTCTCGGGGATAAACATAAAGTTCGGCGGCGAGGACAGCGCGGATACGTTCGCGATAAGCAACTCCAGCTTCGTCAGCGGAACGTACTACAAGGACGGAAAGCCTGCGGGAACGCTCGGGGTGATCGGACCGATGAGGCTCGATTACCGCAGGGTCATCCCCTACATCGAATATTTCAGCAACAAGATTACAAGGCTGCTTTCTGATGAAACGGATAAGCCGCCTCAGATAGAAAGTGAGGTCAAGGAAAATGGAGAATAGCGAAAGCATTGATCTGGAGCAGAACGCACAGACCGAAGGATCCCCCGCAGAAGCAGAGGCGGCGGACGAACAGCCCGCAGACGACAAGCTCGCCGCAGAGCTGGCACAGGTAAAGGATCAGCTCCTCCGGACGATGGCTGAATACGACAACCACAGAAAGCGCACCGCAAAGGAAAAGCTGGAGCTGCGCGCGGATATCATCTCGAACGTTGTGTCAGACTTCCTGCCGGTAATGGATAACCTCGAAAGAGCGCTCCAGGCAGATTGCTCCGACGAGAAGTACAAGCAGGGCGTTCAGATGATCTACGACAGCTTCATGGAAACGCTCAAGAAGCTCGGCGTTACCGAGATAGAGAGCGACGGCGCGGATTTCGACCCGCAGCTTCACCAGGCTGTACAGCGCGTTGACGAGGACGGCGTCGAGAGCGGAAAGGTCGCAAAGACCTTTGCAAAGGGCTACAAGATAAACGATAAGGTGATCAGATTCGCCATGGTCGCAGTAGCCAACTAAACACAGTAAATCAAGTATATTTTCATAGCATGACATCATGCGAACAAAAGAATGGAGGAAATCATTATGGGAAAGATCATTGGTATTGACTTAGGTACAACAAATTCCTGCGTATCCGTTATCGAGGGCGGCGAGCCGGTAGTTATCACCAACTCCGAGGGCTCCAGAACGACACCGTCCGTTGTAGCATTCACTAAGGACGGCGAGCGTCTGGTAGGTCAGCTGGCGAAGAACCAGGCTGTTACCAACCCTGAAAAGACCGTCATCTCCATCAAGAGACACATGGGCAGCGACTACAAGGTAGACATCGACGGTAAGAAGTACACTCCTCAGGAGATCTCCGCGATGATACTCCAGAAGCTCAAGGGCGACGCTGAAGCTTACCTCGGCGAAAAGGTCTCCGACGCTGTAATCACCGTTCCGGCTTACTTCACCGACAGCCAGCGTCAGGCTACCAAGGACGCAGGTCAGATCGCAGGTCTCAAGGTTCACAGAATCATCAACGAGCCGACAGCCGCTGCGCTTGCTTACGGCATTGATAAGGAAGAAGAACAGAAGATCGTTGTATACGACCTCGGCGGCGGTACTTTCGATGTATCCGTTATTGAGATAGGCGACGGCGTTCAGGAGGTACTTGCTACCGCTGGTAACAACCACCTCGGCGGCGACGACTTCGACCAGAGAGTAATTGATTACCTCAAGGGCGAGTTCAAGAAGTCCGACGGAATCGACCTCAGCAGCGACAAGTTCGCAATGCAGAGATTAAAGGACGAGGCTGAAAAGGCTAAGATCGCGCTTTCCAACTCCACTTCCGTCAACGTTAATATCCCGTATATCACCGCTGACGCTACTGGTCCTAAGCACCTGAACGTTACCCTCACAAGAGCTAAGTTCAACGAGCTGACCGCAGACCTGGTAGAGTCCACCATGGGTCCGCTCAAGCAGGCAATTTCCGATTCCGGTCTTGACAAGAACGAGATCGACAAGATACTCCTGGTCGGCGGTTCTACAAGAATCCCCGCCGTTCAGGACGCAGTAAAGAACTTCCTCGGCAAGGAGCCGTTCAAGGGCATCAACCCTGATGAGTGCGTTGCTATCGGCGCTTCCATCCAGGGCGGCGTACTGAACAAGGAAGTCACCGGTCTGCTGCTGCTGGATGTAACTCCGCTGTCCCTCGGTATCGAGACCGCAGGCGGCGTTTGCACCAGAATGATCGAGCGCAACACCACCATTCCTACCAAGAAGAGCCAGATATTCTCCACCTACTCCGACAACCAGCCGAGCGTTGATATCAACGTACTCCAGGGTGAGCGTGAGTTCGCAAAGGACAACAAGTCCATCGGTACCTTCCGTCTGGACGGCATCGCTCCGGCTCCCCGTGGTATCCCGCAGATCGAGGTAACATTCGATATCGACGCTAACGGTATCGTAAACGTAAGCGCAAAGGACCTCGGCACCGGCAAGGAGCAGCACATCTCCATCACCGCTTCCACCAACATGAGCAAGGACGACATCGACAAGGCTGTCAAGGAAGCTGAGCAGTTCGCAGCCGAAGACAAGAAGCGCAAGGAAGACGTTGACACCCGCAACGAGGCAGACCAGATGGTTTACCAGATAGAGAAGTCCATGACCGACTTCGGCGACAAGGTGACAGAGGACGACAAGGCAAAGGTACAGCCCAAGCTCGACGCCCTCAAGGAAGCCCTCAAGGGCACCGACATCGAGGCCATCAAGACCGCCAAGGATGAGCTCCAGAAGGAGTTCTACGAGGTAGCGGGCAAGATCTACCAGGCACAGGGCGCGGCAGCAGGCGCGGCTGACGGCGCAGCACCTCAGCAGGACAACGGACCTGTTGACGGCGAAGTCATCGACGAATAATAACTAAGGTAGCACAGCGCCTTGAGGGAGATCCGCAGGGCGTTGTGTTTTCGTACCTTAACCTCATACAAAGGATGATTACTTATGGATAAAAAAGATTACTACGAGGTGCTGGGTCTGAAAAAGGGCGCTACCGACGCGGAGATCAAAAAGGCGTACCGTCAGATGGCGAAGAAATACCACCCCGACCTTAATCCTGATGATCCCGAGGCAGAGGCTAAATTCAAGGAGGTCAACGAAGCTAACGACGTGCTTTCCGACCCTGAGAAGAAAGCCAGATACGACCAGTTCGGCTTCGCGGGAGTAGACCCGAGCTACGGCGCGGGTCAGGGCGCAGGCGGCGGTGGAGGATTCGGCGGTTTCGGCGGATTCACCGGAGGATTCAGCGGCGGCGACGGCATAGACCTCGGCGATATATTCGACAACATTTTCGGCGGCGGATTCAGCGGAGGTTCGCGCTCCAATCCGAACGCTCCGCGCAGGGGCTCGGATATCGTGGTCTCGCTCAATATCAAGTTCATGGAAGCATGCAAGGGCATGGTCCGCGATATTGAGATAAACCGCGTTGACACCTGTCCGGACTGCAACGGCTCGGGCGCTAAGGCGGGCACACAGGCAAAGACCTGCCCGGACTGCCACGGCACCGGCAAGATAAACGTCCGCCAGCAGACGATGTTCGGCACGATGCAGACTACCAGGGTCTGCACCAAGTGCGGCGGCAAGGGCAAGGTCATCGACACTCCGTGCCCGACCTGCTCCGGCAACGGCGTAACGCAGAAAAAGACGAAGATATCCGTCAATATCCCGGCGGGAATCGCGGACGGTCAGACCATCCGCCTGACCGGAAAAGGCAATGCGGGAGCCAACGGCGGACCGCGCGGCGACCTGAAAGTGCGCATAACGGTGCAGCCTGACAAGATATTCGAGCGTGACGGCGACAACATCATAGTTGAGGTTCCGCTGACCTATGCGCAGGCAGCGCTCGGCGCGGAGATAAAGATACCGACCATCGACGGCGAGATGGATTACACTATTCCGGCGGGAACGCAGCCCGGAAAGGTTTTCACCATCAAGGGCAAGGGCGTCCAGCACGTACAGCGCGGAGGACGCGGCGACGAGCTGGTGCAGGTATCCATCGAGGTGCCCACGAACCTGAACAAGAAGCAGAAGGACGCACTCCAGGCGTTCGAGAGTACGCTGGAGGATAAGAACTATTCGAAGCGTTCGAGCTTCTTTGATAAGCTGAAAGACATGTTCAAGCAGTAAATGATAATGAGCCGCTCCGGAGACGGGGCGGCTCAGTTTGTTTATAAGGGAGCGATTGGGTGAAAACTATAATTTATGCGGGTAGTGATAAATTAGCAGGCGCCCCCAACCGGGAGTCAAGGGGGGCGCGCCCCCCTTGCAGGTCGAGGGCAGAGCCCTCGTCGCCGTAGGCGAAACCTCCGCGCGTAAGCGCGGCTACTCTGCGCGCTGGCGCGCAGCTAAACGACCCAAAGGCGCTAAAGGGGTGTGGGGGAAAACAAGAGTTTTCC
>CAKSEO010000011.1 GCA_934446565.1 uncultured Oscillospiraceae bacterium
TGCCTTTCCAAGCGGATAAATACTTATTCCAAAACAGTCCACTGGACTGTTTTGGAGGATATCGCGTACTTCGCCAAACGGGGGAAAACTCTTGTTTTCCCCCGCGCCCCTTTAGCGCTTTTTTGGCGTTATTCCGTGCTTCGCACGGAGTAGCCGCGCTCCGCGCGAAGGTTTCGCCGCATTCGCGGCGACGAGGGCTCTGCCCTCGACCTGCAAGAGGGGGACTAGTCCCCCTCTTGACTCTCCCAATTAGTGATGCAAATTACAATGTTCCTAACAAACATAAATTATAGTTTTTCGACAGACCGACGCCCATCCGTGCCAGACTGGCATTTTTTAAATCTTTTTCGCAAAGCGTGACAAATTCCGTCCATCGGGTGTATTATATATGAAAGGCCTTTCAAGACGGAGGAGTAACAATGGACGAACAGGAACTGACCCGGCTGGTGGAGAAATTCAGCGGCACGGTATACAGAGCCGCATTCTGCTGCCTGCGGAATTCCGCGGACGCCGACGACGTAACGCAGGATGCGTTCCTTGCGCTATACACATCGGACGTGGATTTCACCGGAGACGAGCACATCAAGGCATGGCTTATCCGCGTGGCAGTCAACCGGTGCAGGAATCTGCTGCGGTCGTTCAGATACCGCACCACGGTCCCTCTTGACGAGGCTGGTGATATCCCCGCTGACGTAAAGCACAGCGACAGCCTTCTCCCGGTGGTGATGAAACTCAAGCCAAAATACCGGGTGGTGCTGTATATGTTCTACTATGAGGACCTGCCTGTAAAGCAGATAGCGGATATCCTTGGCGAAAAGCCGACGACAGTGACTACGCGGCTGGCAAGGGCGCGGCAGCAACTTAAACAGCTTCTTGAAAAGGAGGGCTACGATGAGTATTGAAAAGAAACTCAGGGATAGTTTCTCTGAGATAACTCCCCCGACAGACAACGGTACTATTATAAAGAACGTTATTGAAAGGGCGGAAAATATGAAGAATAACGAGAGCAGAAAGCCCCGGCTCAACCGGACGGCGGTCACTATAATTGCGGCGGCTGCGGTGCTTGCAGCGGCAACTGTAAGCGTGGGAGCGGCTACCGGGTGGAGCTTTAACAGCGCATTCAGTCAGGCAAATCAGGCAGTGGCGCAGCGGTATGACGGTTATCACAATCCGACAGCTTATTCTACCTCGGAGGTTTCACAGAACGGCGAAAACACGGAGCAGTCCGCGTATATGGAACAGGCCGAGCAGTTCGACTTCCTTTCCGGAGGCAATGAGCTTGACCTCTGGTACAGCTTTGATGATTTCAAGCTGAACATCAAGGGCGTATGCGCGGACGATTACTCGGCGTATGTGCTGTATGACATCGTGTTTAACGAGAATTTCGGGTATTCCCCCAAAGCCGGCTGGACAGAGTGGGAGGTCACGATGATTCCGGGCGCAGTTGACAAGGCGCTTTCAGAACAGCCGGAGCTCGGCATGGTAAATTCGTTCAGCGAGGGAGTTATCTCCTTGGAGGGGAATATCCTGCACTGCTACACGATGCCTGAGATATCGGAGAAGTATACATGGGGCGGAAAGACCATGACGCTGGATTTCGACAAGGTATGGAGGTACGTTCCGTCACACTCCGAGAGCGAGGAGATACAGGAACGTGAAATGGTTGACTTCGGCGAGAATGGACTCCATGTCGAAATACCGATAGATTTCCCGATATTCGAAACGACTACCTGGGAGATAAACCAGACGGTAGACCTTTCCGCAGATGAGAGCAACCGTAACTTCTACGGTGAAAATATATCCGGAACAGTAAAGTATATCAGCGCAACTCCGCTGGGATACCGCGTTTACGTTGAAACGGATGTTTCGGATTTCACTAAAGGCGATGGCTACCGCTTTGATATTTCTGCGGATGTTGAAGGAAAAGCAGTTTCAGCGGCTCCGGGTCATGGTTATGGCTGGACCGATGAAAGCGGACAGGGCGAAGGCGGAATATTCACATACCCTGTAGACCCTGCGGATATCAGGTCATTTACCATCTGCGGTCAGACTTTTGAGCTCAAATAACTATTTCGCCCCGTGGCTGCTGGCTGCGGGGCGATTTCTGCTTGACACGGATATAGATGTATTGTATAATTATCTGAAAGTTGACACGCGGGCAGAAAATAATGCAATATTAAAATTATTTTTCTTACAATGCAAAAAAAGTCATTTTGATTTGCTTTATGTGTAAAGGACGATACCTCAGATGACTGCATGGTATTGCCACTACGGACAAGGAGGTCACTGATGTGCTGATAATCACGAGCGACAATTTTCCTCAATATTACCGGGAACACATTCAGACAGTGTATAGGATAGCGCTTGGGATCGTAAGAATTCCCGAGGAAGCCGAGGATATAGTTGCGGATTGCTTTACCGCAATGATAAACAAGGCGAAATTCAATGATGATAATCATCTGAAAGCATGGCTCATCGTTTCTGCCGAACATAAGGCGCTCAATGTAGTGAAGTCTGCAAGGATGAAAAGGACAGTGCCGCTGGATTCACTTCCGGAGCGCTCTGCCGATCCTAACGAGCATAAGCAGGAGTTGAGGGAAATGGTGCTCGGGCTTCCGGATAAGCTGAAAACTGTAACGTACCTGTACTATTATGAAGATATTCCGGTCAACGACATCGCTGCTACCATCGGGATAAGCGAAAACAATGTATACCGGCGGCTTGCCCAGGCGCGGAAGCTGCTTAAACTTGCAATAAAGGAGGGAGAGATATGACAAAGCAAGAGCTTATGAATACATATGATTCAATGTCCATGCCGGAAGAACGCGTCGCGGACATCGAAGCAAGGCTTAAAAAGCTCTATGAAAATAATGAGCCCTCTGCCGTATCCGAACTCCCGGCGGGATCCCCAAAGGAATACCGGTTTGAAAGGAAGAAGCCTTCTGCCGTAAAGGCGGCGGTTATTTCGATTTCTGCTGCGGCAGCTGCTGTTGTTTTAGTGTTCGGCGGAGGTTATCTGATAAACAGGCTTCCGATCTCCTCTGACCCTCCATCTGAAACCGAAACAACGGAAGAAACCTCCGAACCGCCGCACAGCACGGAGGAGATACTCTTTGAAAGCGCAGACGACATTCCCGAGTACGAGCGGGCGGGCTGCTATGACGAATACGAGCATACCCTGATACCGGGTTCGGAAAGCAGTAATGCTGACCCGATATTTACACAGCGGCTACGCAACGAGAAGCCGGTTTCCGTCGTGCGCCTGGAGGTCACTTCCGTGAATTCATGGGACGAAATGGGTTACACCGAATACCATGCGAAAATCACAGAGATCCTTTCCGGAAAGCAGCTCAACCTCAACATATCAAATGAGGTGACGTTCCAGCTTGGAAGCACGCATTCCGAACAGATCATCGGAGAACCCTCCCTTGCCGTGGGCGACGAGCTAATCGCAGTTGCCGCCGAGGACAATAGCGAGAAATACCTGATCGACCCCGAGGAGCTGCTGTTCGAGTGTTTCATCGCAGGAGGGCAGAACTTCGCAGCGCAGCGGCATTGGTACTGGCTCGACCTTGCTGACATTGCAAATAACCGTCAGCAAGGCGACATCAGCCGCGTCACTACTGTAACCGATGACCCGGTTTCTTATTACGGCATTTATGAGCAGGGTGATCTTGCCTCTGCGCTGGAGCAGCTTGTGCTTGCTTCGGACGAGACGCTTGCCCTCGGCACGGAGCCGCTTCCCAGCCTGTACAGCGATTTCACGCTTGATTTCGGGCTTGTCGAGCCGTTCTGCTATTATTGGTTCGATGAGAGCAACGAACTTATCAGCATCGACGCACGGGAGGATATCTTCGGAAACGTTCACGGCTGTGAGGACGAGGACGTTCCGGACGTGTACTGCGCAGGCTTCTGCGAGGATGATTTGGGCTGGTATATGCAGGCTTCCAACAGAAACGGCGGCGACAGCATGTACTGGATACCGAAAAATGACCCTGAGCATATGTATCAGTACGATTTCGGCAGCGACGGTTCTCAAACGAGAAGCGATTACTCCGAACGCTACCTAAGACAGGGGAATGGCGACTGGTCGTTCTCCGACCCGAACAACGACGGCAGCTTTTACGCTTCCGCGATGCAGATAAACGGCAGACAACCAGTCGAAAACTATGTCGGAAAGATATCCTGGCTAGGCAAGGAAAAACTCTGCGCCGACCACGGCGAGAACTGGGCGGCGGAGTTCAACAAGTGGTATAACTGCGGCGGAACCATTGAAATGGACGGATTCAGTTATACCCGCAAGATGTTGAAAGGCGCAGGTGGGGCCAATCCTCCCTATTATTACGGGATGGGAGACGTCTGGCTCATCGACCACACCGATACACGAATAGTCGCGTCATTCCGCTTTACCGCAGATGATGAAGTGAACGCTCCTTATTCTGCACGGTATTTTATCCTAACTGCGGAATATCAGAATGGTACCTGGCAGGAGAGCTGGCAGGAGCGTACAAATATCGACGCGATGATGATGCAGGGAGAAATAGCTCCGGCAAATTTCAGCTCCGGATATCGTGATGAGCGTTTTGCGTGGGGTACAGACTACTTTATTGCACTGATAACTTCAGGTTCTGATCTGTTCAGTTATGACAGGGCAACGGATGAATATTATCTGATCAATTCCTATACTTACTCGCGCTATCTTCAGATCGACGATATGCTGTATATTATCGGTAAGGAACCTGACAGCAGCGGGATGTTCCTTTCGGCTTATCAGGTAGGTTCGGGAGAGCTTTCGTTCCAGAGCCCGTATATCGCTGGAAGTTCAGCAACGGAGTTCTTCCTTTCGCCCGACGAGAAATACATTATAATAGTGACCGCCGATAGCGACGGGCAGGAGCGGCTTTATGTCTGCGACCGGTATACCGCCGAGTTTGTCGATGCTGCTTCGAATACTTCCGATGAAACGCAGTTCACACTGGACGACAGCGGATTCACTATAATAAAAGACGGCAGTGAACACCGCACCGAATACGATTTGGAAAGCCTTGACGGCGGAACGGGAGGACCATTGGGCAAACAGTCCAACGGCAGCAGTAATTGTCTCCTCGTGACTTCTCCGTATATAAACCGCGGTGAAATGCAGACGACTTTCGTTGAAAGCTCACTGTATTACTACGACGCGGCAGAGAATAAATACAAGCTGTTGCTTAAAGGAACTTTCAAAGCAGGCATTGAGGATGGGGACACTGTTTATCTGGTAATGGACGCAGGACAGGGGTACTGCATTTATAAGGTAGAAGACGGAGATCTCCGGACGCTTGTAGATAGTACATTCTTTGAGATCCACGAGTTACCGTCCGATAGTTTTACAGTGGAGGTACGCTCCAACGGAAATCTTGCTATGATGTTTGATGACGGCGAAAATACGGTTTGGCAGTTCGATCGGAACACCGGAAAATTCATCACGACAGAAACGCCAGCCGGTGAGGATACTCTGCTTACGGATAACTCCCCTGCCGAGGGCGAGGCGTATTACGATGACGCTTTCAAAGGATTCGACATGAATCCAAGCATTACAGGATATCCGTCGTATGAGGAGCTTATCGGCGGCGTAAAGGACGCGCAAGCGCACTACGGCTCAAAGGCGCAGTTTGTTCTGTGCCGCACTGTACGCGTTCTTCCGAGCAAAGAGGCACGAAAGTATGTCGGTTCTTCCGGTGACAGGACGGTCTACGAGGTGCAGTTGATCGAAAATCTGATAACGGGGGAGCGGCTTGACCAAACTGTAATGCTCGTGATGACGATGGGCTCGCCGGAAATACAGAAAAAAGGCGATCCGATATATGCTCCGGAGGAACTGTTCACATGCGCAATGCTGGAGGATACTGAAAAGAGCTGCATGCAGGCAATATACGGTTATCGGTATGATATCCTCTTTGACGGCAGCAACAGGATCGCATATTCGCGTCAGAATATGGAGCTTGACGGATTTGCGCTTTCAGGTTCCGAGAACATATCGGCAAGTGCTGTGACAAGTACCTCAAAGAATCCCGCAGTGTATTCCCAGCGCCTCCCCCTTTCTGAAGTTGCAGAATTTGTGGCAAAAGAATGGTCTGAAAAAGGGATAGTTTAAGTGTAATTCTACATATTAAAACGAGGCCGGTGACACAGCCTCGTTTTAATATTTGTCTGAGAAATTGCGATATCTACTAAGCACAAATATAATAGAAGATAATCCTGAGAGTTATCGGTTTTGCGCTCCGATTATATATTGTGTTGCCGTGTCTTTTTTACGTTGGAGCGCGTGATTTTCGGAGCAGGCGCATGAGATTTTTCGTTTTTTGCGTTCGGCTTCAATGAGGTGTCACGCTTGATAAATAAAGCAAAAACAGCCGTCCCACTCCGGGACGGCTGAGAAAAATCGGATGTTTTGCCGCAATGCATATTGCGGCAAAACGCTGGCACCCCTTGTAGGAATCGAACCTACAACTGCCCCTTAGGAGGGGGCTGTTATATCCATTTAACTAAAGAGGCTTAACACTTTAATAGTATATCACAATCTGTTGGGTAATTCAAGTGTGAATGGCAATTTTGTTAATTGTGCATAAATTTGTCGGAGAATTTTGTTAATAATCAAGAATACAATATCATTTAGAGCTAATAATACGTCATAGGACGATCAAAAAAATGTTGCAAGAATGTATGGTTAAGTAAATTGAGTAATCGAGATAAAACCGCACTGCTATCAGGTTTGCTGGGGTTCAAATTTAAGCGGTTAAAATCTGTTAACAATTGTGAAGAAAAAATGACGAAAGATTTATACAAATTGCACATTGACGAAAAGCACTTGAAAATGTTATATTGTATTACAAGGATATCTGTGTCCCGATGCACAGCTTATGCCTTGAACGGTTTTCCCGCCGGAATTATGGACCGGCAGGTAAAGTTTTTAAGGAGGATTTTCTCATGAAGATCACAAAGATTCTTTCTGCAGTAGCTGCAGCAGCTGTAGCTACAGCAGCCGTTTCCGCAACTGCAAGCGCAACCCTTACTATTCCTACCGGAATCAATACAGGTCTGTCCGCAACAACAGGTATGTGGATGGTTGCTCTGTACAACACAGGCGATGACTCAAATGCTGGTATCGACTACGGTATCGACCTCACAGCTATCAAGTCCATCTCTGTAACTGTTACACCTTCTGATCCTGACTGGTGGGACGGCACATTCGGCGGCGGAATCATCACTTCCTGCGGTCCTGCAAGCGAAACCCCCGCAGATCACAACTGGCCTTCCAACGAGTTCTGGGGCGTTATTGACGAGGACCTCGGCCTTGAGACCCTTGCTGCTGACAAGCCCGTTCAGTTCGTTAAGACTGGCGACCTGACCTACACTGGTACCGTTACACTCGACGACAACAACTGCATCTATGATGTAACCGCTTTCAGCGATGGCTACGCTCAGGTTGGTATCCAGGAGTGGGGCGCTACAATGCTCGACATGACCGTTACCGATCTTACCTGCTATGACGCAGCAGGCAACGTTCTCCTCTCCTTCGACGGCGCCGGCTATGTAGATTCCGGCGATTCCGCAGCAGCTGATGACAACACCGCAGCTGACACCGCTGCAACAGTTGACGCTGAGGCTCCCGCTACAACAGCTCCCACTACCGAGAAGGGTTCTCCTGACACCGGCGTTGAGGGCATCGCAGCAGTTGCAGGCGTAGCTGTAGTAGCAGCAGGCGCAGTTGTTCTCTCCAAGAAGAGAAAGTAATTAAACGTTAGTTTCCTGATATACAGGATACATATTAAAAGGAGGATTTTTCCTATGAAGATCACAAAGATTCTTTCCGCAGCTGCTGCAGCAGTTGTAGCTGTTTCCGCAGTAGCAGTTAGCGCAAGCGCAGACTTCCGCCCCGTAACCGGCGGCGCTGAGTACTGCCTCGCAGACGGTACCGGCAACTACGGTATCTGCCTGTTCTCCGATGGCGCCAACAAGGACAATGTTCCTGCAATGTCCGTTGACATCGACCTTTCTAAGGTTACTCACGTTGCATTCACATTCGATGTAATCGACGATGCTGACAACCGCGACTGGTGGGACGGCATGGGCGGCGGCGCTATCGTAGTTTCCGCACATTCCGACAAGACCTCCGAGGACGCTGACCTGTACAACAAGTACAACTGGGCAACCGCTGGCAACTTCTGGGGCGTTATCGATGAGGATCTCGGTCTTGAGACCCGCGACGATACCCAGGGTATCCTCGCTGAGAAGGTAGGCGACTACACCTATAAGATCGAGGCTGATGTTATCAACCCTGTTGCTAACGGCGACATCGGCAACCTCTCCCTCTACAGAATCTTCATGCAGGCATGGAGCTTCACAATGTCCGATATCGAAGTTATCGAGACTGAGCTGTCCGATGCTAACGGCAATGTTCTTGCTACATTCGACGCTCTCGGCAACGTAACATACGGCGCTGGTGCAGCTGCTGATGAGACTCCTGCTGCTGATGACACCACCACTGCTACTGCTGACGCTGACGCTCCTGTAGTTGTTGCTCCCTCCACCGAGAAGGGCTCTCCTGATACCGGCGTTGAGGGTATCGCTGCTGTTGCTGGCGTAGCTGTTGTAGCTGCTGGCGCAGTTGTTCTCTCCAAGAAGAGAAAGTAATTCGCTTACATAGCGAAGCAAAAAAGAAAATTTCAGATTTTTTTAAAAAAGCTGAAACTTTTCCGACAACTTCCGTGACTACCGTAGTGCAAAGGGCAAAAACAGAAAAAATTCAAAACTTTTTAAAATTTTTTGAAACTTTTCTGAGCTCGCCGCTGACTACGGTGGTGAGCGGAAACGAAATCCGTTTAACACATCCGAGTGCCCGATAACTCAGAGATGTTTTAAAAAACAATAACTAGGAGGACTATTATGTTAAGAAGAAGAATTCTTGCTTCTGCTATGGCTTCTGTAATGGCTATTGGTTCCGTTGCAGTTGTAGCTTCCGCAGAAGAAACAGCCGCTGCTACCGCACAGGTAAAGACAAAGGCTGACCTCGAGGCTTTTGTAAAGAGCTTCGACTCTTTCCGCAACAAGGAAATCAACGACTACGGTTCCATCTCCAGTGAGAACTTCCTGGACGCTGTTGAGTACGCAGAGAACGTTATCAACGCTTCCGATTCTACTGTTGATGATTACACCGCAGCTTACCAGATGCTCGCAGCTGTTTACGGTCAGATGAAGATCTACACCGCTGAAGAGCTCTCCGCTCTCATCAAGGCTAACAAGTCCAAGTATGACAGCAACAACGTTTACAACGAAGACCTCGGCGACACCATCTACAAGAACGAAGATGGCAAGAACCAGTGGGATAAGTTCGTAACCGCTTACGAGGATGCTGACGCTGTTCAGAACTCCAAGGACAGCCGTATCATCTCTGATGCTTACGAGACCCTGAAGGCAACTTCTGATAACCTGTCCCTGATGACCACCGTTACCAAGGCACAGTACAGAGCAGCCCTCAAGACCTACGAGCAGCTCAAGCAGAAGATCTACACCTACGATACTTGGAGAAGAGGCTACATCACCAGCGACTGGACCAACCTCACCTCCGGTAACTTCTGGAAGTACACCGGCGCAGGCGTAACCTTCGGCGGTCTGTACAGCTACTTTGTATCCCTCGAGGATGGCGCTGATGGTATCTACCAGGCTTACGAGGAGCTCGACGGCTACAAGAGCGTTAACAAGACATCCCTTGCCGAGATCGTTAACGGCTACGCAAAGGTTTGCGACGCTATCGAAGTAATCCCCACATGGACTGCTGACGATACCTCCAGAGCAAGCAAGGCTAGCGTTAAGTCCCTCATCAACGAGTACCGTGGCAGACTTGCATTCGACTTCGCTCCTGCAACTGCTGAAGCACTCTATGCAAGCATCAAGGCTGCAGTTCCTGGTCTGAAGGTTGCTGTTGACGGCACCTATGTTGCTGCTGATAAGGCTGCTAACATCTGGACCACTGAGACTGCTGAAGTACAGCGTGCACACCGTGAGAGAGGCGACCTCGGTCAGGATGATAACGGCAACTGGCACGTTAACTTCAACGAGAACTGGATGAATCCTAGCCAGGATTACTACACCGCTGAGCCGTTCACCTATCTCGTTGACGCTTCTATCGATGTAATGCCTGACTACGTATATGACGCTGATGGCAAGAAGGCAGCTACGCAGGGCGCTACTTCCTTCTACATCCCTGTTGACGCTAACGGCCTGTGGACTGGCGATGCAGTTATCACTGACGCTAAGGCTAAGTACACCAACGATACAATCAAGAGCTGGAAGCTTGTAAGCAGAAACTCCAAGGTTGACCTGACTGACTATGTAGCAGTTGAGGACGCTGTTGTTTCTGGCAACCACCTCCACGAGCTGGCTGCAGAGAGCGCTTCCAAGACCACTCCTACAAAGGATCTGGTAAGCAAGGCAGGCACTGACGCTGCAAATGTAAAGAACGCTGCTAAGACTGCTGCCGAAACCGTTAAGGCAATGAATGAAGGTAAGGACGCTGCAAGCGTTGCTCTCAAGGATAACGCTGACGGTCTGGCTGCATGGAAGAAGTACATTGCTGCTAACGCTTCCGCAATCAACGCTGCTATCGAGGATATCGGTATCTACGCTTCCGCTGTTAAGAATTCTACAGCTGCTGGCGCTACCGAGTCTGCTGCAAAGAGCCTCAAGACTGCTGCTGACGCTCTGACCGCTCTCCTGACTGGCAAAGAGGCTCAGGCTGTTCTGACCGCTGCTGGTGCAAACTCTGCAGACGTTCAGGCTGTTCTTGATACTATCGCTAAGGCTGCAAACGTTGCTGACCTCGAGAAGACTGCTGAGTACCTCGCAGCTGCACAGAAGGCAGACGTTGCTTACCAGAACGCGCAGATCAGAGACACCTCTGTTGATAACTACTTCAGAAATGAGTTCGCTGATGGCTGGCAGCTCGATTGGCAGGGTAATGCTCAGGGTGAGTTTGTAGGCGCTCGTTGGTCTGGCATTCAGATCACCAGATACATCGACCTCGGCACAAACCAGCTCGAGAACAAGGTTGTTGACCTGTCTTATGCAATGGCTCTCGCTAACCTCTACATCAGCGAGAACAAGGATGCCATCAAGGCAAACACCAACTACCTGTATGAGCTGAACACCACTGACGAGATCGCTGATGGCACCGCTAAGGGCTCCGCTGCTGAGTGGGCTATCGTTTACAGATACCTCAAGTACGCTCTGTCCGATAAGTACGATGTAACCGTTGGTAAGTACACCAAGGCTGACGTTATCGACCTCCTCGAGAAGTCCTATGACCTCGCTGAGAAGACCGGTGATGCTGCTCTGTTCGAGTACAACCACAACCAGCTCGTTGACAGCCGTAAGATCGCAAGCGACTGGGTTGCTTCTGCTAACAAGGATAAGAAGTACAAGGATGGCAAGGCTGTTGATGGCAGCACTGCTACCGACATCTACAACGACCTGAAGGGCAAGTTCGACGCACTCCAGAGCGATTATGACATGTTCAAGTACAGCTTCGAGGAGATCTACAAGAACCTCGCTGTATACGCAGAGATGATCGACGAGAACGAGCTCGAGGCTAATGACACTCTGAAGGCTGCTCTTGCTGATACCGCTTATGCACTGTCCGTTGTTGAGGACCTCGACGACGAGCTGTCCACCGCTATCAACGACGAAGCATTCACAACTGATCGCTTCTTCCAGGGCTTCAACCGCGTATACACCAGCACCAACGAGTCTGGTTCTTACAAGCTGAAGACCGGTCCTGCTACCGAGGCTTACATTGAGATCCCCGCTGCTAAGAGCGGTTCTGCTACACTGTCTCACTGGAACCTGATGAAGGCTTATGAGGCTCTGCAGGCAGAGGTTAAGAGACAGACTGAAAAGACTGTTCTCCTCGGCGATGTAAACGGCGACGGCGTTGTAAACGCACTCGACGCTTCTGCAATCCTGAAGGCTGTTGTAAACAACACTGTTATCGACGTAGCAGTTGGCGACTACAATGCTGATGGCGCAGTTAACGCACTCGATGCTTCTGCAATCCTGAAGTTCGTTGTATCTCAGTCCTAATTTCAACTTAGGCTGATTCCCACGCTTAATTGGTTTCACCCCGGGGCGCAAGCCCCGAGGCGGAACTTATTAATAAGCTATAAAAAAATATGGAGGAAAACTATATGAAGAAGATTCTTTCTCTCGGCGCTGCTGCTGCAGTTCTGTCCCTGACAGCTGTTGCTGCTTCTGCTGCTATCGCTCCTGCATTCAGCACTGATGCTCCTGTTGCAGGTGATTCCGTAACTGTTCAGATCGTTGCTAACGGTATGACACAGGATGCTACTACTTTCACTGTTAAGGCTTCTGAGGGTCTGACCCTTACCGCTAACGAGGCTGTTGCTGGTGGTCTGTTCAATGCTGAGACTTCCAAGTTCGCTTGGGCTGGCACTGCAGTTCCCGCTGATGGCACTGTTCTCCTGACCCTGACCTACACTGTTGACGCTGCTGCTGATACAGAGGTTTCCGTTGCTCTGACTCCTGATGCTGGCTTCACAGATATCTCTGCTGACGCTGTTGCAGTTGTTGTAGTTGCTGGCGCATCTGAGGATGTTCCGCCTGAGACTATCGAAGTTCCTACAACTGAGGAGCCTGTAACATCTCAGGAGACCTACACCACTGAGGAGCCCACAGTTATCCCGACCACCGAGGAGACTCCTAAGACCGAGGATACCAAGCCTGCTGATGATGGCAAGGGCAACCCTGGTACTGGCGTAGCTCTGGCTGTAGTTCCTGCTGTTCTGGCTGGCGCTGCAATCGTAGTTGCTAAGAAGAGAAAGTAATTCAGTAACAACTGAGTAACTTCGCTTCCGAAAGTTAACAAGATCCCGCTCCGAAAGGAGCGGGATTTTTGTTTTCTGGAAACTCTATGATGTCCTTTCGGAGCTCTAGTCAGATTTAATAAACTTTTGTGAATTTGTTTGTGCATGTTGACGAAGCCTGGATAAGTCGCGTGAAAATTAAGAAATTTAGGTAAATCCCAAAAAACCAATATATAATTGCGTACGATATATAGTATAGAAAAGCTGCAAAAAATCAATATACGGACAATATATAGAATGGAAGGGTTTTGCAACTAAAGGTTTCACAAAAGAAAGATTGGACAGGGCAATTTATATAAGTTGACTAAAAACAGGCGCGGGTTATTGACATTAGCGGTTAAATTTGATATAATTAATACGGTATATATGATGGCGGTGTTATGGAATCGTGTGCATTCCGTCAGAAATCCGCGGACATGAGAGGTTGAAATGAATAGTATAATTGAGGCTCGTAATGTCTGTATGGACTTCGCAATCGGGGATGGAAGCATAGTTCATGCACTTAAAGGAATAAACCTACAGATTCCGCCTAATCGGCTGTCTGTACTGCGCGGACGTTCCGGTTCGGGCAAAACAACATTGATAAATATCCTAGGCGCACTTGACAGACCAACATCGGGGGAGGTTATGTTCCTGGAGGAGGGACGCGATATCACCAAGCTTTCCGATAAGGAACGTGACAGGCTCAGAAGAGTCGATATGGCGTTCGTTTTTCAGTCAGTTGCACTAATTTCCACGATGACGGCGTTCGAAAATGTCGAATTTGCGCTTAGACTTACAAATCTTCCTTATAAAGAAAGAGTGGAAAGGGCTCGACAGAGCCTTATCCAAGTGGGGCTTGAAAAGAGGATCAATCATCGTCCGGGCGAAATGTCCGGTGGTGAGCAGCAGCGAGTTGCTATCGCAAGAGCGATATCTCACTCGCCGAAGATCATTTTCGCCGATGAACCTACAGCTGAGCTTGATTCGCCAACAGCAATGGCGGTCATGAAGCTCTTTAGAGAGCTTGTTAGGCAGAATGATCTGACAATAGTGATGACAACTCACGATACTGCAATGATGGATTTGGCTGATAACGTTTACACGCTGGAGGACGGCGTGATTTCTGACGTTAAGCGGAATAATTTGGAGGGTGCCGATGCCTAAAAAAGTACTTCTGGCCCCGCCAGAGAACATCATGGTGCAGGCTGAAAATCTCGTGAAGATATACAAATCGCGCGATGTCGAAGTAATGGCGCTCCAGGGGCTTGACCTCACGGTCGAGCGAGGGGAGCTGATGGGGCTGATAGGCGCTAGCGGAAGCGGCAAGTCAACGTTGCTGAATATGCTGGGAGGGCTTGACAGACCATCGGCGGGAAGCCTTTATGTTGACGGCGTGGATATGCTGAAATTCACGGAGAAAGACTTCATAGAATATAAGCGAAAGACCGTAGGCTTTGTGTGGCAGAACAACGCGCGAAACCTGATACCGTACCTTACCGCGAAGCAGAACGTTGAAATGCCGATGTTGCTTTCAGGGTTCAGCGGCAGAAGCCAGCGTGCTAACGAGCTGCTGGATATGGTTGGCCTTTCACACCGCAAAAACAGCCGACTGGACCAAATGTCCGGCGGCGAGCAGCAGCGAGTTGCGATAGCGATAGCGCTTTCAAACAATCCGAAGCTGCTTCTGGCGGATGAACCTACCGGTTCAGTTGATACGGCAACGTCTAAACTGATACTGGATGTGTTCAGAGAACTTAACAGGGCAATGGGTGTTACGATAATAATCGTAACGCATGATACAAAGCTTTCGGCACAGATAGATCGTGTGGTGGCGATCCGGGACGGTAAGACCTCAACCGAGCTTGTACGGAAGCAGGGCATTGCAAAGTCGTTCGGCGAACTGAACGAGCAGGAGGAGTCCTCGCATGAGGAGCTCACTGTGCTAGACAGAGCGGGACGGCTTCAGATCCCCAAGGAGTATCTTGAGGAACTCGGGCTCAAGGGCGGCGACAAGGTCCGCGTCGAGCTTGAGGAGGGCAGGATCTCCATTTACCCCCGCGGCATCGCGGACAAGGCAAAGTAAATAATCGGGAGGGAGAACCCGATTTGCTGCAAAGCAGTATTTAGGAAAGGTGGATTTCACTGTGGCAAAAGAGCGAAAAGCCAGACTGAAGAGAGTCACTTCATTGTTCATGTCAGCCGTAATGGCGGCGACTCTCGTACAGGTCCAGCTGGCGCCCGGCGCTGCTGCGGAGGAGGAGAGCGCAGACTCATCGTCCTCCACGACCGTTAACGCGGACAGCCTGAGCATCGTCAGCAACAAAAACGCGTACAGAAAGTACATAGCAAAATATCCGGACGCTGCAAAGCCGATGGAGGAAGTCAACATCGATGTCACCAAGTTCGAACAGAGCGACGATATTGATGTTCAGCTCGAGGATTATGACGGCGAAAAAAAGTGCGTCGCATGGGTGGACTGCGAAGGTACCCTGACATGGAAATTCGACGTTAAGACCGCTGGTCTGTACAACCTTGAGATGTTCTATCACCCCATCACCGCGACCAACACCACGATCGAGGTCGAGATGAAGATCGACGGAGAGTATCCGTTCGATGAGGTGAAGCTGGTAGAGCTTGACCGCTACTGGCAGAACGAAACACAGATCGGCTGGGACGCAAGAAAGAAGAATCAGAAGCGCCCTCCCCAGGTAGAATACAACACCTGGGTAACATATCCGATCAAGGATAAGGACGGACTTATCAATACTCCTTATTTCTTCTACCTTTCCGAGGGCGAGCACGAGATCTCGCTCACAGGTATCAAGACCAACTTCTACATCAAGAGCATGAAGTTCTACAATACCGAGGAGCTTCCCAGCTATGCCGACATCAAGCCAACCCAGGAGCAGATCGATGCCACTCCGGCATTCGGTAGCAACACCGATATCGGTCACATCGAGGCAGAGAACACCTATTATACGACATCTTCCACACTGTATCCTACCTATGACAGAACTGATTACTCCGTCAGCCCCTCTCATCCGGTAAACAAGCGCTACAACACTGTTGGCGCGGATACATGGGATCAGGCTACTCAGACGATCGCATGGCAGGTAGACGTTCCTGAGGACGGCTACTACAAGATGCAGATCAGATGCCGTCAGAGCACGATGCGCGGATTCTTCTCCAACCGCCGCGTCTACATCAACGGCGAGGTTCCCTGCAAGGAGCTTGACGATATCAAGATCCAGTACAACCCCAACTGGCAGACTGTAGAGCTCAAGGACGAGAACGGCGAGTACATCTACGTTTTCCTCCACAAAGGCACTAACGAGATCGCGCTCGAGGCTGTTCCGGGCGATATCGGTCCGGTTATGGAACGTCTTGACGACCTCATCTTCCAGATGAACTACTATTACAGACGTATCCTCATGATCACCGGTCCGTCTCCTGATGAGTACAACGATTACTACCTCGAGGATCAGATCGACGGTCTGTTCGACTTCCTCCAGACAGCAGTTGACACTCTTTATAGAGAGAAGGCAGGTATCGAGTCTCTGACAGGTCAGGGTTCTGAGGCTTCCACTCTCCAGACTATGGCGGTAATTCTCCAGATGGCGATCGATCACCCTGAGGATCTGCCGCAGATGCTTTCCTCCATCAAGGATCAGATCTCTGCTGTTTCCGCATGGATGAGAGACTACCGTGACCAGCCTCTTGAGATCGACTATATCGAAGTAAAGACCTGCCACGATGAATTCCGCGACTGCTCCACAAACTTCTTCTCCGCACTCGCGTTTGGATTCCAGGCATTCATCGGATCCTTCTTTGAGGATTACACTTCCGTATCCGATTCAACTGGAGTTGAAAAGACCCTTAACGTTTGGGTTTCCCTCGGTCGTGACCAGGCTACCGTTGTTAACGAGCTGGTAAGCTCCGAGTACAACCCCAACAGCGACACTAAGGTAAGCATCTCGCTGGTACAGGGTGCCGTGCTTGAGGCTACGCTCGCCGGCAAGGGTCCTGAAGTTGCCCTGTTCATCGGCGGCGACTTCCCGGTAGTTTGCGCGTCCAGAGGCCTCCTTGTAAATCTCAAGGAACAGCCCGGCTATGACTCCATCATAAGCAGATTCACTGATGACGTAACAACACTTTATGAGTTCAACGGCGGCGTTTACGGCCTGCCGCTGACTGAGAACTTCCCGATGCTGTTCTACCGCACCGACGTTCTTGAGGAACTCGGTTACACCGCTCCTCCTGAAACATGGGACGAACTCATCAACATGCTGCCTGATATCCAGAGAAAGTATCTGGAGGTAGGTCTTATCCTCCCGTCCAACATTTCCTCTCAGGTATTCGACGCAGGTAACACATTCGTACTGCTGATGCTCCAGACAGGTCAGGATTTCTACAACTTCGACGAGGCAAGCGGTCAGTACGTTTCCACAACATTCGACACTGAGGCTGCCGTTGAGGCGTTCACAAAGTGGACTAAGTTCTACACCGTTTACGACTTCGACCAGACCTACGACGCATTCACACGTTTCAGAACCGGTGAGATGCCCATGCTGCTCCAGAACTACGCGTTCTACAACCAGCTGAGCGTTGCGGCTCCTGAGATCAAGGGTCTGTGGTCTTTCGCTCACGTTCCTGGCTCTTACGTTACCGACGAGAATGGCAACAAGGTCAAGGACGAGGACGGCAACTACAAGATCGACTACACGGCAAACTCCGGTTCCTCCGGTGCAGTCATCTTCACCAGCTGCAAGGATGTGGGCGCAGCTTGGAACTTCATCGACTGGTTCACAACAACAGATGTACAGGTAGAGTACGGTAAGACTATCGAGGCTATCATGGGCCCGATGGGTCGTTACGACACAGCGAACGTTGAAGCGCTGTCCAGACTTAACTGGTCTACTTCCGAGTACGCTAAGATCAGCGACCAGATGAACAATCTGAGAGAAGTTCCGATCATCCCGGCTTCCTACGCAGTTACACGTAACGTTTACAACGCATTCAGAGCGGTTGTAAACAACCAGAAGAACCCCAGATACCAGCTCAGCTCCTACAACAGAGATATCAACTCTGAGATCGTAAGAAAGCTGAAGGATCTCGGCTACTACAATGGTTAAGGTCAACACCCTCCCCGCGAAAGCGGGAGGGATACCGTACCATAAGAAAAATAGGAGGAATCAGCTTGTTCGGTAAAGAGAAATCGCAGTATATCGAGGACAGCAAGTTCCGTTATACAATGCGTGAGATGAAGAAGAACGGCAGTGCATACATACTTGCCCTTCCGTACTTCCTTTTGTTCCTGATATTCACAGGTATACCGGTCGTTATTTCCCTCCCTGTAGGCTTCACGAACTTCAACATGGTTCAGTTCCCGCAGTGGGTAGGACTCAGCAACTTCTATACTCTGTTCCTTCAGGACGACGTTTTCCTAATTGCAATCCAGAATACGCTTGTATTCGCTATCATCACGGGTCCTGTCAGCTACATCGCGTGCTTCCTGCTGGCATGGCTCATCAATGAGATGCCCGGTCCGCTGAAAACAGTATTTACATACATTTTCTACGCTCCGACACTTGCTGGTAACATCTACGCAACATGGCAGCTCATCTTCTCCGGCGATACCTACGGCTTCCTGAACTCCGTTCTCATCAGCCTTGGTCTTATCAACGGTCCTCAGCAGTGGCTGACTGACGCAAGATACATCCTGATGTGCGTTATCATCGTGCAGATGTGGATGTCACTCGGTGCAGGCTTCCTTTCACTGCGTGCAGGCTTCCAGGGCATCGACAAGTCCGGCTACGAGGCTGGCGCTATCGAAGGCATCAAGAACCGCTTCCAGGAACTGCTTTATATCACTATCCCGGCTATGGGTCCGCAGCTTCTGTTCGCGGCTGTAATGCAGATCACATCTTCCTTCACAGCTGGTGATATCGGCAGATTCCTGACCGCATTCCCGTCTACTGACTACGCGGCGCACACGATCATGACCCACGCATTCGACTACGGTTCAGTACGTTATGAAATGGGTTACGCCTGCGCTATCTGCTTCCTGCTGTTCATCGTTATGGTGCTCGTTAATAACGTTATCCGTAAGGCGATGGCAGGAATACTCGATACTTAAGGAGGACGGAAGATGCGCATTATTAAGAAAAGAAAAAAGTGGGGAGGATCCCGCGGCGGCGATATCGCGATATTCATTCTGCTCGTGCTTATCGGTCTGTTCATGCTCTTCCCGATCTATCTGTCGGTCATCCAGTCGATAAAGCCGTCTGAGGAACTTTTCGTGTTCCCGCCTAAGCTCTACGTTCAGCGTCCGACCTCGCAGAACTTCGAGGACATGCTGAAGGTCGCAGGCTCTCTCGATGTGCCGTTCTCAAGATACGTTTTCAACTCTGTTTTCGTTTCCGTTGTTGTTACTGTCGCTCAGCTGTTCCTTTCTTCCTCAGCAGCTTATGTGCTGTCTAAGGTAAAGGCTCCCGGCGTCAAGGCAATGAACAAGGTAATCGAAATTGCCCTCCTGTTCACCTCCTCTGTAACCTACATCGTACAGTACATCGTTATGGCTGGTATGGGCATGATCGATACCTACTGGGCTATCACACTGCCGTACATAGCAACTCCTATGGGTCTGTTCCTTATGAAACAGTTCATGGGTCAGATCCCTGAAAGTATGATCGAAGCAGCAAAGCTCGACGGCGCAAGTCACCTCAGAGTTTGCTGGCAGATCGTAATGCCGAACGTAAAGCCTGCATGGCTCACCCTGATGATCTTCGCATTCCAGGGCGCTTGGCAGATCACCGGCTACCTGTTCGTATATTCCGAGCAGCTCAAGCCTATTCCTATCGTAATGCAGCAGATCGCAGCGGCAGGTATTGCACGAACGGGTGTATCGTCAGCGACAGTTGTTGTGCTGATGCTGCCGCCTATGATACTCTTCCTTATACTCCAGAGCAACGTCGTTGAAACCATGGCGCACTCTGGTCTGAAGGATTGACCTGCTGTACAGAACAGCGATTCTATTTACGAAAGGATGATTTTAGTGCCATCAATCAAGCGCATTGCAGCGCGTGTGACGGCTGCGGCAATGGCTGCGGTCACGCTCATGACAAGCGTTGCGTATGCAGATGAGCCTTACGACGGATATAACTACGACTGGTGGGGAGACCCCGTCCCCTCACAGAACGGCTACGTTGTAGATAAGGTCATCACCGGTGCTGATATCGGTGTTGGCAACCTCTCCGAGCCGAGCGATATGTTCTTCTCCGACCTTGGCGACCTGTATCTCGCCGACGCAGCATACAAGCCTACGAGCGGAACAGAGAATGCAAAGGGAAGGATCATCGCAACAGATGAAAACTTCCAGCTCAAGTTCACCGTTGAAACTCTTGACTTCTCTGGTGTTCAGGAGTGGCTCGACCTCAAGGGAAGCGAGCTGAAATCCGGCGCGATCTCTCAGGCTGATTATAATAAGGTGACGAACCTCAGTTTTAACGGCCCCACCGGCGTCTATGTAGACGTAGACGAGGGAGAATCCACTATCTACGTTGCAGATAACTCCAACGACAGAGTCGTTGCTTTCACAGTTGATGAAGTGGGCGACGACCAGTACAAGACCTCCGTTGGCAAGGTAAAGGTAGTCTACACCAGACCTGACGCCTCCATGTACGATTCATCCGTAACGTTCAACCCCAGCAAGGTGCTGGTAGACGCTGCGAAGAACGTATATGTCTGCATCAAATCCATCACAAAGGGCGCGGTAGTTTTCTCCAAGGAGGGCGATTTCAACGGCTACTTCGGTGCGAACCGAGTAGAGGCTACCGGCGAGGTCCTGATGAACGCATTCTGGAAGATCATCTTCAGCCGTGAACAGGCTAAGAGAATGAGAAGAAGCGTTCCTGTCGAGATCTCCAACTTCGACATCGACACCGATAACTTTATTTATACTGTTACCGAGTCCAAGTCTGCGGATACAGATATCTTAAAGAAGCTGAACTCCGCAGGTACGAACATCTACACAAACCTGGGCTACTCTGATTACACATTCGGCGACGCGCTGACTAAGTATTACAGAGGTCAGACCTACTCCTCTCAGATAACTGATATCGACGTTTCCGACGACGGAACGATCAACCTGCTCGACCTCAAGACCGGACGTGTGTTCCAGTACGATGACGAGTGCCAGCTGCTGTTCATCTTTGGCGGCATCGGTCAGCAGAAGGGTACGTTCAACATTGTAAACGCAGTAGAGAGCCGCGGAAACAACGTTTACGTCCTCGACGGACGTAAGTGCTCCATCACGGTATTCAAGCAGACCGAGTTCGGTTCCATCGTTCATAACGCTATCGCGCTGTTTAACAAGGGCAAGTACGAGGAAGCTAGACAGCCGTGGGAGGAAGCGCTCCGCCGCGACAGCAACTACTGGCTCGCTTACATCGGTCTTGGTAACGCTTACCTGAACGAGGGTGACTACGACACCGCGATGAAGTACTTCTACTACAACTCCAAGTCCGGCTATAACGACGCGTTCAAGAGCTGGCGTATGAACTTCATCAGAGATAACTTCACGCTCTTTGCAATCGTCATCCTGGTTCTTCTCGTAGGAATCTACGTATTGTCAACGCTTAGAAACAAGTCGCGTGCAAAGAAACGTGCAGAGCAGGAAAAGCTGTTCAAGGAACGTAATAAAGGAAAGGAGGACGTCTGATCTATGAGATTCAATCTTGATATGCCGGCATGGAAATGGCCGTTCTACATCATGCGTCATCCGTTCGAAGGCTTTGAAGATCTCCGCTGGAAGAAAGCCTACAATATGAAGGTGGCTCTGGTCATCGTTGCGCTGCTCTTTATCGTGAGCGTGTGCAGTGAGCTCATGACAGGCTTCCTGTTCAACACCGCAGCGGTCAAGATCTTCAACATCGTTCCGATCATCATCCGCACTATCGTAATATTCTTCACTTGGGTTATAGGTAACTGGGCACTGTGCACGCTGTTCGACGGCGAGGGTACTATGAAGAACATCTGCGTTAACACCGCATATGCTCTTGTTCCCTACATCATCGGTCAGGTCATCAACATAATCCTGTCCAACTGCCTGCTCAGAACTGAGTCAGCGTTCATCACTTTCGTTTCCTATGTAACGATCCTCTGGACTGTGGTGCTGCTGATATCCGGCATGAAAACAGTCCACCAGTATTCTATCCCCAAGACCCTGCTGTTCATGCTTATCACCATTCTTGCAATGGTTGTTATCCTTATTCTTCTGGTACTTCTGGTTTCACTGTTCCAGCAGGTTTACATATTCATCTACTCGATCTACACTGAGCTGCTGTACAGATTCTCCAACCTTGAGCCTACTGCACTGATCTTCATCTTCATCGGCGTTATCGTTGCCGTCATCGCTATCGTTATCGCAGCGTACACCGCATTTGAGAAGCATCAGATCGCTAAGGAGCGCAAGAAGCTGAAGTCCTGACGAACGAGAACATTGGCGAGCCTGCTCCCCGGACAGGGGAAAAGGCGTAAATATAGTAAATGGTGGTGTAAAAATGCTACATATCCGCAAGAAAATACTTGTCGGCGCACTCTGCGCGAGCATGGTGCTTTCGGCAAGCCAGAGCGTTGCATGGTCTGAGAGCAACAGCATGACGGCAGAAGCGGGAACCGCAGAGGCAGGCACTAACGAGTCTGCTGACGACGGTGCAGGGGCTGAAACCTCCACTGCGGAGGCTTCCACGACCGAGGCACAGCCCGAGGAAGAGGAAGATCAGCCCATCCAGGAAGCAGACGTGCTTGCAGAGTGCGAGCTTGCAGCTTCCAACGAGAACTTCGAGCTGCTGGTGAACACAAAGACCGGACTGTTCGCGTTCCGCACAAAGGACGGAGAGCACATCTGGTGGAGCAATCCCTACAATGCAGATGACGATCCCGTTGCGAACAACTCCAAGAAGGAAGACCTCAAGTCCTCCCTTGTTATCAACGCAGTTAAGGTAACAGATACCGAGTCCCCGTCCACGACGGTGCGCTCCTGGAAAGACAGCGTCAACGCGATAGTTGAAACCGCTGACGACATCAGACCGGGACTTACCGTTACAATGGTAGACAACGGTTTCCGTGCCGAGTACACATTCCCCAATGAGGGAATCACGATCCCTTACTACATCACTCTCGAGGGCGATTATCTCCAGGCTTCCATAGCAGTGGACGAGATCACCGAGACCGAGAGCGATCCCGCGCTGATCCAGGAAAGCTCACGTTCAGTAGTTGATGTGAACCTGCTTCAGGATCTCGGCGCTGCTTTCTCCGATGAGGAAGGCTACATTATCACCCCGGACGGCTCCGGTGCGGTGATCAACTTCAACAACGGCAAGAGCAAGTCCAACGAATACACTCAGCGTATCTACGGCCGTGACCTCGCAAAGAGCCAGGATATGGCTCCCGCAAAGACCGAGCAGGCTTATCTGCCTGTAATGGGTATCGTCAGAAATGACAACGCCCTGCTTGAGGTCGTTACCGAGGGCTCCGCTTACGCTACGGCTAGAGCTGCGGTTTCCGGTCAGAAGTCCACAAGCTATAACTCCGCTTGGTTCAATTTCCAGCTCCGTGCAACCGATACCTACTTCATGGGCGGTCAGAACGCGTCTGCGCTGAACGCTTACCAGGAGAACATCATTCCCGAGGACAGACTGACAGTCCGCTACTATCCTATAGTTAAGGACGGTGTAAGCTACGTTGACGTTGCAAAGCGTTATCAGCAGTACCTCGTTGAGGAAAAGGGGCTTACAAAGACCAGTAAGGAAGAGGCTCCCCTCTACCTCGATATCTGGGGTGGCACCGTCAAGGAGCAGTCGATACTCGGTTTCCCTGTAAAGCTCGAAACTGCGGCTACTACCTATGAGCAGGCTAAGCAGATCCTCCAGGAACTCAATGCGAACGGTGTAAGCAATATCATCGTTTCCTACGAGGACTTCAATGCAGCAGGTATCACCAGCCGAATCTCCAGCAAGGTGGATTATTCCGGCACGCTGGGCGGCAAAAACAAGTGGAACGAGCTCAAGAGCTACTGCGACGCAAGCGGCATCATGCTGGCTCCCAGCTTTGACCTGATGAACTATGAGCGCAGCGGCAACGGTTACACAAAGACCGGTGCGTCCGCGATCGCAATAACTAAGGCTTATGCGACACAGGGCGTTTACGAACTGGCGTTCGGTACTCCGCACGACACGCGTTCCAGCTGGTACGTCCTCTCACCGTCTTTCTATGAGAGAGTATACGGCGAGGTAGTTTCCAGCTGCCAGAAGGACGGCATCACAGCGATGTCCGTTGCAGACGGCACCAATATGCTGTACAGCGACTACACATCCAACACTACAAGATACACTTCCAGACAGCAGGCAGTCAACAACCTTATAAAGGGCTACGAGATGATCAACCAGAGCGGTATGACATTCGTATCCGGTGCAGCTAACGATTACGCTCTGCCGTATGTTGACTACCTCAGGGACGTTCCGCTTTACAGCAGCAACTTCGACGTTTACGATTACGATATCCCGTTCTACGAGATCGTTATCCACGGTTACATTCCGTATACCACCAAGGCGAAGAATGCAAGCTCCAGCGCAGACGAGCTGTTCGTTTACTCTGTAGCTACAGGTACTCCGCTGCACTATGAGGTGATGTATCAGGATCCCAACGAGTTCACCGACTGCTCTTACGATGAGCTGTTCTACACTCACTACAGCGGCTGGGTGAACGACATGACAGCTGAATATAAGCTCATGCAGCAGTATGTGCTTCCTCTTACCGATGAGACCATTGAGGACTTCGAGATCACAGACGGCGTGCGCTACAAGACCACTTTCTCCGACGGAACAGTCGTTGAGGCGGATGTAAG
Source organism: uncultured Oscillospiraceae bacterium (assembly GCA_934446565.1). Lineage (GTDB taxonomy): Bacteria > Bacillota > Clostridia > Oscillospirales > Ruminococcaceae > CAG-115. The sequence continues at coordinate 24,805 of CAKSEO010000011.1, forward strand.
CACTCTCCAGATGTGGGTCAACGGTACCGAGGTAAAGCTTTCCGATTTTGAACAGAAAGGAGCGACAACTGACTGATGAGTGAAGAACTTGAATTAAGCGGAAAGAGCGAGAACACCGCTCCCGCAGAGTCAGCAGCTGAACCTGTCGCAGAGTCGGCTCCGGCTCCCGCACCGGTCCAGAGAGTGTCTGCTCACAACACGGCCGCCGCTGCTGCGCTCAACGCTGCAAACGAGGAGGTCGATATCCGCCGCAAGGGCGGAGAAAAGGCTCAGGTCAAAATAAAGACCACCAAGATCCCCTACGAGAAGAAAAAAGGTCTTTACGGCTACGGCTTCATAGCGCTCTGGTTCATTGGAACACTGTGGCTGTTCATCCTGCCGGTACTCACTTCTCTGTGGTATTCGCTGTGCGACACCAAGCTGCTCGATAAGGCAGGCGCACTCGAGGTCGGCATGACCTCCGCAGGTATCTACACCGAGTGGAACGGCTTCTACAACTTCATCAAGGCGTTCACGATCGATACCACCTTCCTTCCGAAGCTGGGTACGGCGCTCGGAGAGATACTCCCGAACACCATCGTTATCATGATATTCTCCCTGTTCATCGCGGTTATCCTGAACCAGAAGTTCAGAGGAAGAACCCTCGCAAGAGCGATCTTCTTCCTGCCGGTTCTTATCGCGACAGGTCCTGTAATCAGCGTTATCAACGGTGATATGACCTCCCAGGGCGTATCTGACGCAGCACAGTTCTCCACACTGTTCAAGACTGACCTTGTAACAGAGCTGATGGAGTTCATTGGTATCTACAACCTGAACCAGACGTTCACCGACGTCATCAAGACCATCACGTCCGACGTCCTGAACCTCGTCTGGAACTCCGGTATCCAGATACTGATCTTCCTCTCCGCACTCCAGACCATTCCGCCATCTGCAAAGGAAGCGGCAAGCATCGAGGGTGCTACTGCATGGGAGTTCTTCTGGAAGATCACATTCCCGTACATCTCACCGATGATCCTGTCCAACCTCGTATATACCGTTATCGACGCGTTCGTTTCTACAGATAACGTCGTAATGGAATACGTTCTGGCACAGTCCAGAAACTGGGAGTACGGATATTCCGCAGCGCTTGCGTGGATCTACTTCGCAATAGTAGGCGCGTGCCTCGGTATTATCTGCGTGATAATCAACAGGTTCGTTTACTACGAGAATGATTAAGGAGGTTAGAGAAGTGACAGATAAAGAATTTGAGCTCCCTACTGAGGGAAATAATGTTGCTGATCAGCCTGCTGAAAATGTAACATCAGAGTCCATGGAGCAGAGCGCCGCAGCGATCGCGGACAGCTTCAAGCAGGACGAAAAGACCGTTGTAGAGCCTACGGCAGAGGCTATCGCAGAGACCATCGCTGATATCAATTCTGATGCGGCTGTTGCAGTTACCGCGATGCCGACAAAGGCGCCTAAGAAGGAAAAGAAGCAGAAGGACGCGTATCACGTTTCCAATTTCGACATCATCAGAAATTACCACAGATACACGGCCAAGGAAAAGAAGCACTACAGCTACCTGTTCTGGCATCGTATCGCCGGATATGTATGGCCGTTCTTCAGAGCAGTCATCATCTTCGGTCTGAGCTTCGTAATCCTGTATCCTATCCTTTACATGATCTCCACCTCTATCCGTCCCCAGGCGGAAATGAACGACCCCTCCGTAATGTGGATACCCAAGACGATCCGCATGGAGAACTTCGTTGAGGTCTGGAACGCTATCGATTATCCCGGCACACTCTGGAACACGCTGATACTTAACATCGTGTCCTCAGTGCTCCAGGTAGGTACCTGCGCGCTGACCGGTTACGGCTTCGCGAGATTCAAGTTCAAGGGCAAGAACTTCTTCTTCGCCCTGGTACTGCTCCAGATCATCGTTCCGGTACAGATCATACTTATCCCGCAGTTCTCTCAGTTCAGATATTTCGATATCTTCGGACTGTTCAACGCGCTGATGGGCGACTCCATCAACCTGGTTGATACGAACCTTTCGATGTACATACCTGCGCTCATGTGTAACGGTATCCGAGCCGGACTGTTCATCTACCTGTTCAGGCAGTTCTTCCGCGGACTTCCTAAGGAACTCGAGGACGCTGCGTACCTTGACGGCTGCGGTCCGTTCAAGACGTTCATCAGCGTAATGGTTCCGAATGCCGCAAGCTCATTCCTGACGGTATTCATCTTCTCCATCGTTTGGTACTGGAACGACTACTATGTATCTTCGATGTACTTCACCAAGGCGAACACCATCTCGCTGAAGATCGACGGTATTTCGAACATCATCTCCATGTACCTCACCGGTGAGGTCGGCGTTGCATCCGACTACATCGTTTGGATGGAGGCAGCCTGCCTGCTTGCTATCACACCTATCGTTATCATGTACATCTTCTTACAGAAGTACTTCACCGAAGGTATCGCAAGAGCTGGTCTTGCAAACTAATTCCAGGCAAACAAATGCAGCCCCGGGGATACTCGGGGCTGTTCGTTTTCGTAAGAAAGAGGTAATATGAGATTTGTTGAGATATTCTCCGACGGCGCATGCAGCGGCAATCCCGGACCTGGCGGCTGGGGAGCGATACTGCGCTGCGACGGCAGGGAAAAGGAGATAAGCGGCGGCGAGGCGCACACAACGAACAACCGCATGGAGCTGACGAGCGTTATTCAGGCGCTGTCCGCGCTGAAATACCCCTGCAAGGTCAGAGTGACGACCGACAGCAAGTATGTCGTGGACGGTATCACAAAGGGATGGGCGCAGGGCTGGAGAAAACGCGGCTGGAAGAAGTCAGACGGCAAACCAGCGCTGAATCCGGAGCTTTGGGAGCAGCTCCTTGATCTCCTGGCGGTACATGATGTGGAATTTGCCTGGATAAAGGGCCACGCCGGGCATGAAGAAAACGAGCGATGTGACAGACTTGCAGTTGCTCAGCGGGACATCTATTCCGCAAAATAAGAAAAAACCCTGCCTTCAGGCAGGAGTTTTTCTTTATGCGAGTGCGAAGTAATCCCGGTGTTCGAATCGGGTGACTCGATGGTCCTGAGAGAGCGCAGCGGTGGAAATGTCGAAGTATTGCATGTCCTGTGTACCCTCGACGTAACGCCTGCCGTCATAGCTGTTGGAGGAATCCCACACTGTATCTACCCATATACGCCGGCCGTCTATGACCAGGAGATTCCAGGAGTGGGAGCGCTCGTCTTCAACGCTGGTTTCCATGAAGCAGCGGCTTCCCGTTACTACACTTCCGGAGGCGTTGGCACACCATATCCCCTGAGCCTGGCAGAGAGCCGAGTATAGATTGGACCAGCCAAAGCATACTGAGCGGTGAGTTTTCAGCACATGCTCAAGAGTCTGCATGTCATCTGTCACGCCGTTTTCAGAAGCGTCCTTGTCGTAGTACATATTTCTGGATACCCACTGTGCCAGTGCGCGTGCCTTGTCGTAGTCGCTACTGAGCCCTGTGCATATCTCATTGGATAGCGATTTGACCTGCGGAAGGATCCTTTTTGCGGTATCGGCATCGCCTGACGATGTGATGTGCTGAATGACGCCCTCCGCCGGAAGTTCGAGCGGGGAAGCGGTGGCGCTGAGATTTGCGTCAGCGGGAAGCTCTGTCCAGGGAAGTGGCGCAGCTCCATTCGTTCTCATTTCAAAAACATAATCCATGATACCGCCGTCGGAGAGGTCAACTCTGATTATATAGTATCCGGGAGTGAGCCCGGATACGTTCAGTGTTCCGGAGAAACTTTCCCCGGGAACAAGATCATGGCTTTTTATTCGTTCGCGCAATATCCCAATATTCGAAACGGTAAGGTCAGTGTAGACCCCGGTGAACTCAATGCGATCATCAAAGAATTCAAAACGGATATGATGAAGTGGGTCGCCGGACGTAAGGAGTACATTATCTGGAAGCTCCGGCTCAGGTAGGATATCGGGCTCACTGGGTTCGACGGTCTCGGCCTCAGGAACAAAGGTGCTATGGCCCGTTGGTGCCGGTTTTACAGTGGTAACTGTGGATGTTGAGGAAACAGCCGGGGATGTGGTGGAGAGCGAGGTTGCCGTAATTGTTACAACAGAGGATTCCGGCTGGTCTGAATTGACTGTTTCCACGGTTGCATCAGCGGTGGTGCTGAGTGAGCTTTCTGATTTTGTGGAAGTTTCCTGGGGTTCGGCTTCAGAGAAAGAGTTGACAGTCGTTGTTGAGGTAGAGTTTACGTCAGTCGCCAAAGCGGCGGTTTGAGGTTCAGGCATTACAAAGTCAGGGACGCTGGTGTTACCAGAGGGGCTGTTAAGCAGTATGACTAACCACGCCAAAAGTGCACAGCCGGCAGCGCACCCAACTGAAACTAAAATCAGAGTATGTTTTTTCACGATAGGCCTCCTGGGTAGGATATATACATATTTTACCCCGGAAATATGAATTTGTCAATATCAGTTCTGTGCGTCCCTGTCCACCGCAAGAGCGCCCTGAAAGCCACTGGCGGTAGGAGATACGATATCCGCTCCGATTATGATGCCGTTTTCAACAAGTAGCTCGGCGTTGAGAGGAACCATCGTGTCAACAAGCTCGTAGGTGAACCGTTTGACGGTATGTGCGCGGTATCTGCGCAGGTCGAATCCCTGCCGGCGCTGTAGGTCGTTGTATTCCTCATACACATCGTCAAAGTCAGTGGGGATCCGTATGTTTTCAACAGCGCTGTGCGTGATTCCCGGGTCCCATCCGAAGCTCTGTATGTATGAGATACGCTGTTCATTTGTCGCGCCGGGAATTGCGTTTTCACTGCATCCGTAGATCCTGGTCAGAGCCCAGACAGCTCCGGCTGCTAAAAAGATAAGACCAGCCGCTAGCGGAATTTTTGAGCGTTTAGCGTCGTTCTTCATAGTTCCTCCGTTCATATAACTGTATAAGTGCACAAAAAAAGACACTGTTTTTATGTGTTCAGTTTTTGTGTATTTTCTCAGATAACAATATATGACCATTGTGTGAAAATCATACCGAAGATTTTGTGGTGTAATGCACAAATTGAACTGCGGTCTTTTGTTATAATCTCCAAAAATCCAAATGGAATTCTCTCGAATGGCTTAAAAAAAGGCTTTTTTTGTGCAATACCACTAGCACAGGTGACGGTTTTTTGTTGTTGTTTTGTAGGTCTTGGTTATTATTCATAAAGGGATTCAAAAATATTTGTTGACTTAGGCTCTTTATTTTTTCGCCGTATTTTGGTATTATATTAGTAGCAGAAAAAGCTGATAGTTCCCTGAAAAGGGTTCAAAATAATTAAGTATTCAGGAGGTCATTTCTAATGGCAAGCTTATCACTCAGAGGCATATACAAGCGCTATCCCGGCGGCGTTGTTGCTGTTTCCGATTTCACAATGAATATCAAGGACAAGGAGTTCATCGTACTCGTAGGTCCTTCCGGCTGCGGTAAGTCCACAACACTTCGTATGATCGCAGGTCTTGAGGAGATCTCCGAGGGCGAAATGTTCATCGGCGACCGTCTCGTTAACGACGTTGCTCCTAAGGACAGAGATATCGCGATGGTATTCCAGAACTACGCTCTGTACCCCCACATGTCCGTTTTCGATAACATGGCATTCGGCCTGAAGCTTCGTAAGGTTCCGAAGGACGAGATCAAGAAGCTCGTTGAAGAGGCTGCTAAGATCCTCGACATCTCTCACCTGCTCGACAGAAAGCCGAAGGCTCTGTCCGGTGGTCAGAGACAGCGTGTAGCGCTCGGTCGTGCTATCGTTCGTGATCCTCAGGTATTCCTTCTTGACGAGCCGCTGTCCAACCTGGACGCAAAGCTCCGTGCACAGATGAGAACCGAGCTCTCCAAGCTCCACAAGAAGCTGGGTACTACATTCATCTATGTAACTCATGACCAGACAGAGGCTATGACCATGGGTGATAGAATCGTTGTTATGAAGGATGGCTACATCCAGCAGATCGACTCTCCTATCAACCTTTATGAGAACCCTGTTAACAAGTTCGTTGCAGGCTTCATCGGCTCTCCGCAGATGAACTTCATCCCTGCTAAGCTCATCATGGCTAACGGCAAGTACACCGTGGAGTTCGGTTCTGAGGACACCAAGACCTCCAGAGGCCGCAAGTTCTACGTTGAGCTTCCCTCCGCTAAGGCTGACAACGAGGGTCTGAAGTACTATGTAGACAAGGAAGTTATCCTCGGTATCCGTCCTGAGAACATCCACGATGAGGAGATGTTCCTCTCCGCAGCTAAGACCGGTATGATCGAGGCTACTGTTGATGTAACCGAAATGCTCGGTGCTGAGACATTCCTGTACCTGACCTGCGAGGGTATCCCGCTCACCGCTAGAGTATCTCCGAGATGCACAGCTCGTCCCCAGGATACTGTTAAGCTCGCTCTCGACCCGAACAAGATCCACCTGTTCGACGCTGCTGACGAGCACTCCCTGCTCAACTAATTGTTGAACAACATACGCTGACTGCGGCGCAGCTTTCGGGCTGCGCCGTTTTTGCAGCTTCTCCGACATGCAGGAGGTGTATCATCACAAAGCTGAAATACGCCGGGCTTTGTGCCGCAGGGTTAGCAGTGAATCTGGCATGCCTGGTGATCGACTTGTTCCTCGGTTCGGCTCTGGGCTTTGACATTCCTTTGTATTTGGTGGTCGGCATATTGCTTTGCATAGGTTCCGGTTTTGCACATGTTGCGTTCATGAATATCATCAGAAAAAAGCTTGTCAGGCGGTTCAAATGGTACTTGTTAGCGGTGTTCGGTGCTCCGCTTGCGCTGAGCGCTCTGGCATTTGCGCTGGGTATCGTCCTCGACCTGACGGTATGGTCTGGGCGCAGCGGCTTTTTCAACTACAGTCCGTCTGTCAGGATATTATTCGCAGTTATTCCGATAGTAGTGGTATCTTCGATCAGCGGGATAGCGACTTTGTGCGTTCAGCCGTTTTTAGGCGTCGCTGAGCCTGACAAAAACGAGGAGCGTGACCAATGAAATACCTGAAATACGCCGGATTGTGCGCGGCGGGAATATTCGTTAATTTAGCATGCCTGCCGATTGACTGGCTGTTCTGTTACGTATTTGACTTATTTTACACCGTATCAATTGGTTTATTTATTATTGTCGGCGCAGTACTTTGTATAGGCTCAGGCTTTCTGCATGTCGCCTTCATGAACATAATCAGGAAAAAGCTCATGATGAGTTCGAAATGGTATTTCCTCACAGTTTTTGCCGCACTGGTCGCGCTTGGTGGTCTGGGGGTAATACTTTCTCTGGCGTTCAGCGAAAGTATATGGTCTGGTTGGGACGGACTTGGCATGGCGCTGACGCTATTTTTCTCCTCAATAGGAATAGGAGTTGTAACGATAGTCAGCGGGATAGCTACCTTGTGTATTCAGCCGCTTTTAGGCGTCGCCGAACCTGACAAAAATGAGGAACGTGACCAATGAAATACCTGAAATACGCCGGACTGTGCGCCGCCGGATTTTTTACCGAATATCTGCTGAGCGTGGTGTTTTCTGCGTTTGTAACTCTATTGGTGCTGTATCCTGTCGCAGCAATTCCATGCGGTATACTGTCAGGAAAATTGCATACGTTTTATACCAGGAGGATATGCAGCGAGCTTCGCATACCGCTGGTGGTGTACTGTATAACTGCGCTGGGGCTTCCGGTGCTGGCTGGGGTCGCCGGAGTCATTATAAACATATCCGCGCCGGAGCTGTTAACGCCGAACATAAGCAGCATGGAGGGAAGCTACGCAGGATTGGTGAAGCTGCTGATTTTCACGGCAGTACTCGTGAACACCATCATTATAACCGCAAGCGGAGCGTATAATGTGTATAAGGAGCAAAAAAATGAACAACAAGGTTGAACTGCTTATAAACAACATCGAGCGCGCAATTATCGGAAAGCGCCCGGTTATCGAGAAGGTAGTCTGCGCGATGCTGGCTGGCGGACACGTTCTCATTGAGGACGTCCCCGGAGTTGGCAAGACCCTGCTCGCGGAAACGCTGGCAAGGAGCGTTTCGGGCAGCTTCGGGCGCATACAGTTCACGCCGGACCTCATGCCGTCGGACGTTATCGGCTACACGATGGTGGACATCAACACGGGCAAGGGAAGCTACAAGCCGGGCGCGGCGATGTGCAACTTCCTGCTTGCGGACGAGATAAACCGCGCCTCTCCAAAGGTGCAGTCCTCGCTGCTGGAGGCGATGGAGGAGCTTCAGATAAGCGTAGACGGCGAGACACATCAACTCCCGCAGCCGTTCATGACCCTTGCAACGCAGAACCCTATCGAAACTTTCGGCACCTATCATCTGCCGGAGGCGCAGCTAGACCGTTTCCTTATGCGAATTTCCGTGGGATATCCCGACCGTGCAGCAGAGATGAAAATGCTGGATGTAATGCCTCAGCGCCTGGAAACGCAGCCCGTGATGTCTCTTGATGAACTGATGGAGCTTCGTCAGCAGGCTGCGCAGGTAAACGTAGCGGATAATGTAAAGGCGTATATCCTCTCGCTGGTGACTGCAACGCGGTATCTACAGCAAGTGAAGCTCGGAGCGAGTCCGCGCGGGTCTATCGCGATGTTCCGCGCAGCGCAGGCGATGGCGCTGATGAACGGCAGGGACTACGCAACGCCGGACGACGTAAAGGCAGTCGCTATTCCGGTGCTTGCTCATCGAATCGTGCTTGCGGCGGGGCAGACGGATTACGGAGCCCCGCAGGACATCGTTGCGGAGCTGCTTCAGAGCACACAGGTTCCGATGTAATAAAAAAGTGGAGCATTAAGCTCCACTTTTTTATTGCAGATTGTCAGACTTCAGAAATATCAAGAACCCTGTTAAGTTCGTCCTCGGTCTGCTCGAAGATGAATCTTATCCTGCGCTCGCCGAAATCAGCGGTTATAGCGTTCTCGCTTTCGGTGAACGGAGTTCCGTTCTGATACAGGAATCCCGCCGCAAGCAGACGATGGTCGCAGTAGAATCCGCTTATCATCTGGATATAGTGCCGCAGGAATTCTGTGACGTCTGCGGGCGCAAATATCTCGTCAGGAAGTCCGGATATCGTCACCAGTGCCGCGCCGCCGTTGTAGGGACATCTGTAGTAGCAGATGTTGTCCCGGGCAACGCTGCAGGATATCATAGCGAGATTGTGACCGTTGTGTATCTCGTCCAGCATGAATTTTCCGGTCTGGAATTCCGGGAGGTCAGGCAGAAGCTTTTTCACGCGCTTTGAAATTGCGGTTGAGCTTTCCGGCAGACCGCTTTCTGTGTGCGCCCAGCTCCACAGCCAGGTGTTCTGGACCTCGGATTCTGTGCCGAGTATCCCGGCGCGGAATTCGCGCTCTCCGAAGCGTATCAGCCCTTTCATGGGGTCAAGCCCCCAGGAGTTATCCGCAATTATCTGCTCTCCAAGACGATTCTGGCAGAGCACGGAGTGTGCTGCTGACAGGGAAAGCATATCCAGCATGTTTGTCTTGTCAAAATAGACGGGGCATTCGAGCACCGAAAAATTGTTCATAAATTACTCTCCGATATTGATATTCTGACCGAATTTGCGCAGTATATCGCGCATAAGCACCTTGTCTATCTGGTACAGCCTGGTCTTTCCGTGGGGGAGGTCGTCCACCCGAAGCTCGAAACGCATGTAGATTTCTGAGTAATCGTCGTCGTACCAGAATGTGCACAGCAGGTAGCGGTCCTTTGTCGCGTAGTAGTTCACCGGCGCGAATCCCAGCACCGCGCGGATGTCCGCGTCTATGAGCTGTTCGGCTTCCGCAGGCTTCATCGGCTCAAACTGCACCTTTTTGGTACGCGGAAGGCTCTCCGCGCGCTTTTCCTCCTCGGTCTTGAGTATCTTCTTTTTAAACAGTCCGAACATACGGCACCGCCTTTCTGTCTGCGTTCATCATTATTAAATTATACTATAATCCGGTCTGATTGTCAATACAAAAAGGCGCACCGGGAGGAACGGCGCACCTTTTGTAATGTGTCACAGAGCGGATAGGTAAATCAGCCCGCGCCCAGACCCTCGGACATCCGATTTATAAATTCGTTGTCGCGCAGCGGTCTGCCGTTGAAAACACCCTCGATGAGGTCTATCTCAGAGCCTCCGATAGCGGTCAGGTCGGAGGGGCTGTCTACATCCTTTGCGCAGACTGCGATACCCTTGCTGTGGGCTTTCTTGATGAGTGAGCGCACGAATCCCGCAGAAACGCTGTCGCCGCTGAAGCGGTCGGCGCGTATCTTCACGGTTTTTACTGAGGGATTGTTCAGCGGAGTATCGGTAAAGTAGCCTGCTCCGGTGTCGTCCGCGATGATGTTCATTCCCATGCGTGAGAGCGCCTGGAGGTAGATTCCGCCGCTGGTGAGTGTTCCTTCTGCTTCTGTTACGGCTATGCTTATTGCGCTTGGCGGCAGGGAATACTCAAGCAGTGTGCTCTGTAAAACGTCAACGGATATTTCACTGTTGAGGATATTTTCGGGCATTTTGAAGCTTACGCGGAAGTCCGGGTATCCAAGCTCGCGCACTGAGGCGCAGAAGCTGCATATCTTGTCGCAGGCGAAACGGTAGAGCTGCCGTGAATAGCCGAGCTGGTCGATTATCGGCAGGAATCTGCTGCGCGGCACGGTCATATCCTCATTTCCCCAGAACAGCGTAGCTTCGCAGCAATGGAGACGTCCGGTCTTCATCTCGAGTACCGGCTGATAGAGGTAGTAGAAGCCCTTGAAACCGTTTTCAGCTGCGTCGGTGATGAGCTTTTTCACCATGCGGTTGTCGGTCAGCGCGTCCTCAAGTCCCTCGGCGTAGCACACCGCGTCCTCGCTCAGTCGTTCCTTGGCGAGACGGAGAGTGTGCGTAGCGGCGCTGACAACGGTGTCGATATTTTCCGCGTCGTGCGGGTAGATAGTGAATCCCGCGTAGACGCGCAGGTGATGTTCGTTGTTGTGTAGGTACCACGGCGAGCGGAATTTAGTCAGCACAGCCTGCGCGAACTGACGCGCCTCCTCGCGCTGGATACCGCTTAGAGTTATGAAAAGGATATCGCTGGAGAATCTGTAGACTTTCTTCTGGGAGCTGCATGGAAGTGCAAGGATGTATTCTGCGCAGCTTTTCAGGATATCGTCAGCGTACTCAAATCCGTAGATCTCGGAAATGCTCTTGAGATTCGAGAATTCCACTGCGATCACTGCGCCGCTTCGGTTCTCGGATATCTCAGAGGTGAAGTCTCGCTCGAACATGCTGCGGTTCGGCATACTGGTGCCTACGTCGAAATAAGCCAGGCGTTCAAGCCGCGTCTGGGAGCTGCGGAGCTCCTCCTCCATGAACATCTTGTAGATTACGGTGGAAAGCAGCTGGGTCAGTGACTTGAGCAGGTTGCGTTCGCGGCTGCTCCATTCGCGGTCAGCGGTGCGGGAGGTGTAGAGCAGCACTCCGCGGTTGGAGCCCTGGTCGTAGGTGCGCGCTAGCACGCAGCTTAGATTCTTGTGTTCCCGGTCCATGCCGATGGTGCGCAGGTCTGTGCAGACTATTCCGCTGTAATCCAGCTCGTCGCGAATGTCCTGCTTGCAGTCGAAATTGACTATGACCGGCAGCACCATTCCGGTGCGGTCGAGTTTGTACGCCTTTCCGGCGTTCTGCTCATCTGTGCAGAATTCTATTTCGGAAAGGTCGAAATGCTCGGTCATGAGCAGGGTGATGTTCTTTATCGCGGTCTTGGTATCCGGGCTCTGCAGGAATATTGAGTAGACGCCGTTGACCATTATCTGATCCTCGAAATTCTGCCCGAGGAGCTTGTTTGCATTCTGAGAGGTCTCCATCTCATCGACCAGCGCAACGTAGGAATTAGCTACGGTCGAGATGGTGTGAACCATGGTTTCGAGCAGCTGCGCGTTGTTGTCAACGATATCCTGCGATTCTCCGGTGATGAGCCAGGAGCCGATGGTCTGGTGGCGGACGCGTATGCTCTTTTTGCGCTGGTAATCCATCTTGTTCAGGTTTATTCTCTTATCCTGACCGCTGGGAAGTATCAGCGTGCCGTCGTTGTCGGTTATCGCGGAGAATAGCCCGCTTGCCTGGGAAAGCGGCTGCTGAATGCGCACGAGGTAGTCCTCGCCGAGGATATCCCGCAGCGTATAGTTAGGCTGGTCGCTTATCCTTACGGAATGCTTGCTGCGGAAACGCCGCATTACTATGTCCTCGCCCTCGCAGTCGAGGTAGTCGGTGACGTTGAACATCATTCCCTCGATGAATTCAAGGGGACTGCCGCTGCGGTGGACTTTACCCGTGATGTAGAACCACTGGTAATCATTCCCGGTATTCAGACGGGCATGGAGCTTTATTTCGTCAGCGGTGCCCGCCGTGACCTGCGCTATCACCTCGCAGAATGGCTGGTAGTCGTCAGGGTGCACTATGTCGCCCATTATGACCGTGTCGCCAGTTGAGCCTATAGGATTGTTTCCGGCGAGTATCCGGGCAGGGAATCCCTGCTTGAAGCTCATCGTGTAGGCTAGGTTTCCGCTGTTTTCAATCGCACGCAAGAGCGGCTCAGGGTCGGCTAGTGCTGGAGTGCTGGTACGGTGAGTCCGCTGGCTGTCATTTATCATTATGTGTTCGGGTCTTGCGCTGGTCGTTCGTGTGTTGTTTGCTGTCAAGTGTATCACCTCATGGGTACGTCAAAATCGTTAAAAAATTATCAACCAAATTTCGTTGCATAACGTTTGTTTTCTATCAAGTACATTTTACCATAAAACATTTAACATTTCAAGCCTATTTTGTGCTTTTTTCAGAATTTCACACAAATTTCATTTTGGATAAAGCAAATTAGGTAAAATTAATCTGGTTACCTCACAAGAAAAGCGGGTCAGAGCTGTGGAGTTGACCGCAGCCCCGACCCGGAAAATGTCGGTTCGTGGAAATAATATGCTGATATCATCAGGGATATGTCAACGTATCAGCGTTTTTTGTATGCTCCAAGGTAGCGCATTTTGTCGTCAAAAAGATACAGCATATCTCCGTCTATTACCAGGCAGAAATCCCGGTTTTCCACGGGAGAGCTAGCCCAGTATATAACGCCTGTATTGGTGGGCACATATGCATTCTTCACAGCGTCATAGCGCTCTCCGTCGGCGGTCAGCCAGCCCTGCGGTGAGCGTACTATAGTCCAGGCTCCGCCGGCCTGTGGATTGCCGTGGTTGTCCTCATCGGATTCTTCGGTAGCACACACTTCCTCGCTGAACCACATTTCTTCTGTTTCATCCAAGGCGTCGCAGGTCGCCTCAGTTATTTCCATGGTCGTTTCTGCGGTATAGCAGGAGTCTTCCGTTACAACATCCCATGCCTCTTTTGTTGTAAAGTCGTCACGACCGCCTGTCGGTGGCATCCACTTATCATCGTCATGATCGGGTTCTTCGCTGGGGAAGTCAGGCGTTTCAACAGTGGCGGGAATTAACTCGTTTATCTTGCTGTCAGTAGGATTTTGGTGACTCTTATCCAAATTGTCAATATTTCCAGCACTGTTTGAGTTGCCAGTGCTGTCTGCGTTGATGGTCGGATCGTCCGTCGCGTCATCAAATGACTGTTCCGGGTATATCGTGCTATCGCTGTCGCCAGCGCCGGGATTTGGCATAGCGTCATCAACTCCGTAGTCGAAACCGTCGGCATTTGCGATTTCGCCAGATATGTTGTCGCAATCCGGGGATTCGTCAGCAACGGCTTCCTCGGCGATGTCTGCGGAGGGATGTATTGTTGTGGTTTCCTGCTGGTTTAGACCTGTTGTTTCGTTTGCGGCGATTGCTACTGAGGAATCTACGTTAGAGCCGGAGGAGATCATTCCGTTCGAGGTTTTCAGCGTGGGGACGATGTTCACTGCCGCTACGGTTATCGCAGCGCAGGCTGCGACTGCTCCGCCGATGTATGCGATGCGGCGCAGCGGGAGCGGCTTTTTCGGATTTCCGGGCGGCTCTGCGGGAGCGTCTGGGTGCTCCTGGAGCTCATTGAGGACGGCGGCTTTCATTCTGTTGATGGTCTGTCTGTCGGGGGACATGTTTTCCGCTGACTTTTTGTATTCTTCGCTGAATTTCATCAGAAAACCACCTCCTCTGCGGGATCTGCGAATTCGCTCAGCAGCGGCTTCAGCAATTTGCGCGCACGGCTGAGCTGGGATTTCACGGTGGATTCGCCTGCGCCGGTCGCGCTGCTTATCTGCGCGACCGACATGTCCTCGAAGTAGAACAGGTGGATCACCGTGCGGTATTTTTCAGGCAGCTTCATCACCGCGTTCATCACGGCAAGCCGCCTTTCGGTCTTTTCAAATTGTTCCTCGCAGCCGGACGCCATTGGTTCGTTGTCCGGGTCGTCGAGGTTTTCGGTAAGCTCGTCGCGGCTGCGGTGGCGGTTCCAGGCGGAACCCGCAACATTTTTGGCGCAGTTCACGGCGCACCGGATGAGCCAGGCTTTCCGGTGTTCCTCGCTTTCGTATGTCAGTCCTGTGCGGAAATACCGCAGGAACACATCCTGGGTGACGTCCTCGGCGTCGCTCCGGTCGGCAAGGCGCGCGAATGCTATCCTATACACCATCGGCATATAGAATTCCATTACCTCCTCGAAGCTTTCCACAGCGCATAGCGATAGTGTCAGCATATCATTTCTCCGTCGGAATACGGACTTTCATCCGTATGAATTCATATATAATACCGTGCAGGCCATAAAAAGGTTGCAATTTCACCAAAAAATATTATTTAATTTTGTTCACTGCGACATGACCGCGCACTGCGGTCAGCACCGGTTGAGTCATCATGCTTATCGGCTCGTCGCGGTAGAGAGTGAAATCTGCGTCCTTACCTGGCTTGACCGAACCTATCCGGTCGGAAACGCCGAGTATTTCGGCGGCGGTAATGGTGATGCCGCGAAGTGCTTCCTCCTTTGAAAGTCCGCCGCGTACTGCGAGCGCTGCGGTCAGCGGAAGGTACTGTATCGGGGTTTCCGGGTGGTCGGTGCACAGTGCGAAGCGCAGTCCGTTGTTTGACAGCACGGAGGGAGTCGCTATATCGTGGTTGGCAAGCTCCGGCTTGCCGCGGTCGCCGAATATCGGACCGAGGACTATTGCGGGGTTGTCCTCCGCAAGTTCATCGGCGATGAGCGCCCCATCGGTGCAGTGTATCAGCACGTAATCCAGCCCGAATTCGTTCGCAAGGCGCTGGGCGGTGAATATATCGTCGGCGCGGTGGCAGTGGAAGTGTGCCTTGAGAGGGTGCTCCTTGTTGAACAGCGGGAGCAGTGCCTCACACTTGATGTCGAAATCCGGACGGGATACCTCGTCGTCGGTGCCTTTCAGGCGTTCGTATTCCTCAAGGTCCTCGCTGTAGCGCTTGGCCTTTATGAGCTGCTCGCGGATTATTGCGGCGGTAGCCATACGGGTGACAGGTGTCTCGTCACGGTCGTTGTAGGTGTTCTTGGGGTTCTCGCCGAGGGCGAATTTTATCGCGGCGGGGGACTTCACAATGAGCTTATCCACCCGCTTGCTGCCCCAGGTTTTCATTATAATAAAGGAACCGCCGATGGGATTCGCAGAGCCTACTCCGGTGCATACGGAGGTAACTCCGGCGTTAACGGCGTCCTCAAAGCACCTGTCCATTGGATTCACGCTGTCGATGGCGCGGAGGTGTGGGGTGGAGGGGTCGGTGTCCTCGTTGCCGTCCTCGCCCTCAAAGCAGAGTGCGTCGTTCCACATGCCGAGGTGGCAGTGGGCGTCGATGAAACCGGGGTAGAGGGTCAGCCCGGTTCCGTCAATGACCTCCTCGCCGGACTTCGGGGCGTAGCCGGACATATCGCCCGTTTCAGTGAAAATCCCGTCCTCGCAGCGCACAAAGCCGCAGTCGCTGTCGTAAGCGGCGTTCTTCGCCATGGATACTATTTTAACGTTGATTACTACCATTATTGTCCTTTCAGATAAAGTTTCTTCCATATTAAGAAAGGGCTGAAACAGCCCTTTCAGATTTTAGTTCAACCCGTTGGCCTCAAAACATTTCACCAACTTGACTATCTCGCCGCAGATAACGGAATCCCTGGCGTTGCCGTTCACCATGTACATGGAATTGCGGCGGTAGATAGCGGCGCGGGTTTCGTAAAGCTGCCGGAGCTGCTCCGGGGTATTGTTCACGACAAGCGGACGGTTGGCGTCGTTCTTTATGCGCTCGTAGCACACTTCAAACGGAGTGTTGATGTAAACCGAAATGCCGCTTTCCCGCGCGAATTCCGCAGTTTTGTCGTTGATGAGGGCGCCGCCGCCGGTCGCGACGATGTAGCCGCCGCTTAGCTCCCGGATATACTTTGCCTCAAGGCTTCGGAAGTGCGGCTCGCCGAACTTTTCGAATATATCGGGAATTGACATTCCCTCACGTTCAACTATCACCTTGTCGAGGTCAACAAGTTCCCGTCCGAACTCCGCTGCGAGCAGGCGACCGATGTGGCTCTTTCCGCAGCCCATGAAGCCGCAGAGGTACACGGAAGCGGTCATATCAGGTCCTCCATATCGGAGATTATCTTGTTGATATCCTCGGTCTTGTAGGAGGCGTTGTCCCATATCTCGTGCGCTGCTACTGCCTGGAGCACCAGCATAGCCATGCCGGTCATTGCTTTTGCGCCCTTTTCGCGGGCGGTCTTTGCGAGGAGCGTCACCTTGGGGTTGTACACCGCGTCGAACACATACTTCACGCCGTCGAGCACTGCGGGAGTGCAGGGCATTCTGTCCACCTTAGGGTACATTCCCACCGGGCAGGCGTTGACGAGCAGGTCGTACTGCGCGCCCTCCGGCAGGTCGCAGCGGTCGAGGGCTGCGCCGCTGATGAATGCTATCTGCACCTTAGCGTCCGGTTTGAGCGCCCTTATCTCCTTAACGACTTCCTCGGCGAGAGCCTTGTCCGACTGGAGCGCTGCAATAGTCAGGTCGCCGCCCTCAAGCGCGGTTTCGATCGCCATCATTCTGCCTACGCCACCGCAGCCGATGAGCAGCACCTTAGAATTAAGGGAAGCTCCCAGCGCTGCGATGGATTTTGTGAAGCCGATAACGTCGGTGTTATAGCCGACCTTTTCGTCCTTTGTGACTTTGAGGCAGTTAACGGAGCGGTAGCGCTGTGCGCCTGCGTCCAGGCGGTCGCAGAAGTCTATTATCGATACCTTGTGCGGGATAGTGATGTTGAATCCGTCCAGTGTGGCAAGGAAATCGAACTTATCGTGTAGTTCCTCCGGAGAGATGTCGTACATCTCGTAATCCACCTTTTCGCCGTCCAGAGCGAAAAGCGCGGTGTGTATCTGCGGGGAGAGGGAGTGTCCGAGGGGGTGTCCTAAAATTCCGAATTTACGCATATTTATCAACCTTTCAGAGCGGCGAGAGCCTTTTCAAGAGTTTCAGCATTTTCGATGTGCATTGCGTTAGCGCCGCGGTCGAACTTCTTCACAAGACCGGTCAGCACCTTGCCGGGACCGAGTTCAACGTAAGCTTCGATTCCTGCAGACTGCATTGCGGTCAGCTCATCAACGAATTTGACCGGAGAGCAGATATGCGCCGCGAGGTAGGACGGCATGTCGGAGAAATCCTCCAGCTTTTTGCCGTAGAGATTGGAATAGAAGTCGCATGTCGGAGCCTTGAACGGGAATCCTGCGATCTCGCCCTTGAACTTTTCAGCCGCGCCCGCCATGAGTTTGGTGTGGAACGCTGCGGAAACCGCGAGCTTCACGGCGCGCTTGCCCATCTCGCCGAACTTAGCAATGGCTTCGTCGATAGCAGCGGATTCGCCTGCGATAACGGTCTGCTGCGGGCTGTTGTAGTTAGCGGGGGCGCAGAAACCGTTTACTTCCTCGCAAACCTTTGCGATGGTCTCGTTGTCGCTGCCGATGATAGCCGCCATGGAGCCGCCGGTGGCTTCAGCCGCCTCAGCCATAGCTGCGGAGCGGAGCTTTATAGCCTTGAACGCGTCCTCCATGCCGAGCATTCCGGAAGCGTACATCGCAGCGTACTCGCCCAGGGAGTGACCTGCAACGGCGCAGTTTTCGATATCGTTTTCGCGGGCTGCTGCGAGCGCGAGCAGCGAGGTGGTGAAAATTGCGGGCTGTGAAAGTCTGGTCTGCGCAAGCTCCTCGGGAGTGGAGTCGCTTAGCTTCTTCGCAAGGTCGAAGCCCATTATATCAGAGCCGCACTCGAGTATCTGCTTAGCCGCAGAGGATTTCTCCGCAAGCTCCGCGCCCATGCCGGGGTACTGTGAACCCTGTCCGGAAAATAAGAAAACTGTTTTCATGTGAACCTCCAATGATACTGAAAATTTAATATGTTTATCGTTTGGGACAATAAAATACTTTTTCAAATTCGGAATTCGGAATGCGGAATTCCGAATTTCGGTGCCGCTGTCGCGGCGGTTATCCGATTGTATCAAATTTTAATAACGTCCTGCGAAGCAGGACACCATAATTCCGAATTCCGAATTCCGAATTAAGAATTTCGAATTTAAATTGTTGCTTCCGCGTGCCTTGTGACGTGGCAGCCGATATTTACCGCTACCGGAAGCCCTGCGATGTGGGTCGCGGATTTCTCGATGTTGACGTACAGCGCGGTGACTGTTCCGCCGAAGCCCTGGGAGCCTATGCCGAGCGCGTTGATGCTGTCGAGCATCTGCTGCTCAAGCTCCGCGTAGACCGGGTCGGGATTCCGCTTTGAAAGGTCGCGGCAGAGCGCCTTTTTCGCGAGGTACGCGGAGTATTCGAAATCGCCACCGATCCCCACGCCGACAACTATCGGCGGACATGGGTTGCTCCCGGCAAGGCTGACGCATTCGGTCACGAAATCCACGATATCCTGCTTTGACGCGGACGGCGTGAACATTTTCAGCCGGGACATGTTCTCGCTGCCGAATCCTTTGGGTGCAGCCATGAGGTGTATCCTGTCGCCGGGGACTATCCGGGTGTGGATGACCGCCGGGGTGTTGTTGTTCGTGTTCTTGCGTTCGAGCGGGTCGCCGACTATTGACAGGCGGAGCTTTCCGTTGATGTAGCCCTGCGCTACTCCGGCGTTCACCGCGTCCTCGAACGGCTCTCCGGTGATGTGGACGTCCTGTCCTATCTCCGCGAATATTACCGCCATGCCGGTATCCTGGCAGATGGGTACGCCGAGTTCCTTGGCGCAGTCGATGTTGCTCACGATGTCGCCCAGAACGCTGCGGCACAGCTCGCTTTCCTCGCGCTGAATACTGCCCGAGATGCATTCGCGCATTCCGCAGGGGAGCTGCAGGTTAGCCTTTTCGCACAGCTCTGCGACGGTTTCCGTTATGACTGATGATGGAATTTCTCGCATTTTCAGATTCCTTCCTTTGACTTATATGTGATGGCATTTCCCGGAGATTCGCCGTGAAATGCGGTCAGATCATAATTATTCAGTGAGATAATCGGCGAATTCGTTTCGTTTGTTGAAAAAAACTGTTGACAAATCCGCCGTAATGAGGTAAAATAAATATGGTATGTCATATTCTGCCTTGATGTGCCTGGAATAATATGGCAGAAATATTGAGAATGATAAACACCATGTTTATTATACTATATATTGACGAGAAAATCAAGGAGAATTTTTGATGAGCGGAATTGAGATCTTAGGAACGGGCAGCTATGTGCCGGAATTCGTTGCCGACAACAACAAGTTCGCAGAGTTCCTCGACACATCTGACGAATGGATAACGCCACGCACGGGAATAAAGCAGCGCCATATCCTCACCGACAAGCCCGGATATTACATGGGCATTGAGGCTGCGAAGAAAGCGCTTGACGACGCGGGAGTAAAGCCCGAGGAAGTTGACCTGGTGCTGGTTTCCACCTGCACGCCGGATTTCTTCTATCCCTCCACTGCATGCCTTATCCAGAAGAAGATAGGCGCGGTCAATGCTGCGGCTTTCGATGTGAACAGCGCCTGCACCGGTTTCATTACGGCAACGGATATCGCGCAGAAGTACCTCGAGAGCGGTCACTACAAGACGATACTTGTCGTGGCATGCGAGAAGCTGTCCGGTCAGCTTGATTACACCGACCGTTCCATGTGCATACTGTTCGGTGACGCGTCCGGCGCGGTAGTTTACCGCAAGTCAGACAAGCCGTTCTACTCAATGCTCGGCGCTGACGGCGACGAGTTCGAAGCGCTCTACTGCAAGATAAACTACGACTCCAACTGCCCGTTCTATGAGACTAAGGAGGACGAGGAACCCTGGGACGCAATGTTCGACACCGATTCCAAGCGCAAGTACCTCCAGAGCGACGGTCACGCCGTTTATAAGTTCGCGGTAAACGCGATGGCGAACGCCGTTAAGAACGTAGCTGCGCAGGGCGGCTACGACATCAACGACCTTGATATCGTTATCCCGCACCAGGCTAATCTCCGTATTATAAAGAAGGCTACAGAGATACTCGGTATCCCGGAGGAGAAGGTCTACACCAACATCTCCCGCATGGGCAACGTATCCAGCGCATGCATTCCCGTATGCCTTGACGAGATGAGAAAGCAGGGCATGGTAAAGCCGGGTCAGAAGATATGCTTCGTTGGATTCGGCGCTGGACTTACCTACGGCGCGCTTATATTCGAAACCTGATTTGATAATTTGACATACGAAAGGAATTAATTATGGCAGGAACAGCAATAATCACCGGCTCCAGCCGCGGTATCGGCGCAGCCATCGCAAAGCGCCTCGCAAAGGACGGCTACAATATCGTTATCAACGACGTTTCCCAGGAGATACTTGACGCTGCCGGAAAGGAAGTCGCAGAGGAGTGCCGCAGCTTCGGCGTCGAGGCTGAGTGCTACGCCGCTGACGTTTCCGACTACGCGCAGTGCGAGGGTCTCGTGAAGTGGGTCAAGGAGCGCTTCGGCACCATCGACGTGCTTATAAACAACGCAGGCATCACCCGCGACGGTCTGATGGCGCAGATGAGCGAGGAGAACTACGACCTCGTTATCCGCGTTAACCAGAAGTCCGTGTTCAATATGACTAAGCTTGCAGGCAAGGTGATGATACGCCAGCGCAGCGGCAGGATAGTAAATCTTGCTTCCGTTGCAGGTCTGTACGGCAACCCCGGTCAGATGAACTATTCCGCTTCCAAGGGCGCGATAATCGCGATGACCAAGACAACAGCCAAGGAACTCGGCAGTCGCGGGATAACCTGCAACGCGGTAGCTCCCGGATTCATCCAGACCCCGATGACAGACAAGCTCACCGAGGAGCAGCGCAATGCAATGCTGGCTCAGATAGCTATGAAGCGCTACGGACAGCCCGAGGAGATCGCCGGCGTGGTATCCTTCCTGTGCAGCCCGGATTCTTCCTACGTAACAGGACAGATAATCGAGATAAGCGGCGGACTTAGCATGTAATTAAATTCGGAATTTTGTTTGTCCCACTTCGTGGGAGTATTATAATTCGATACAATCGGATAACCGCCGCGACAGCGGCACAATGATTCCGAATTCCACATTCATAATTCCGAATTTGCAAAGTATATTTTACCCGTGCATAGAACAATAAAATCAAAATCTACAAATTGTTGGAGGAACAACGTTTAATGGATAGACGAGTGGTAATAACCGGACTGGGAGCAGTCACCCCCTGCGGAAATTCACCCGAGGAGCTGTGGAACAGCCTTATGGCAGGAAAGCACGGCTTCGAGCTTGCACCCTGGTTCCCGGATCAGGAGCCGGATAACCTTTCCGTTGTCGCAAGAGTTAAGAACTTCGACCCGTCGGAGTACTTCGATAAGAAGGAGCTGCGCCGCAACGACGTTATCGTACAGTACGCGGTGTACTGCGCGATGCAGGCTCTCAAGGACGCAGGAACAGACCTCAAGGACATCGACCCCTACCGCGTGGGCGTAGTTATCGGCAGCGGAATCGGCGGTATCTACACCACCGAGGAGGAAATGCAGAACTACCACAACAAGGGCAACAAGCGCGTGGGAGTTTTCACCATCACAAAGATGATAGGCAACATGGCGGCTGGCGAGGTAGCTATCCGCACCGGCTTCAAGGGCAGCAACTTCTGCGTGACTACAGCATGCGCGAGCGGCACGCAGTCGATAGGCGAGGCTTTCCGCTCCATCAAGCACGGCTACCTTGACGCTGCTATCGCGGGCGGCACGGAGCACAGCGACCTTGGATTCTGCTATGCTTCGTTCAACAACATGCACGCCGTTACACGCTCCACCGATGTTGACAGGGCTTCCATCCCGTTCGACGCGGAGAGAAGCGGATTCGTTCTCGGCGACGGCTGCGGACTGCTGGTTCTTGAGGAATACGAGCATGCAAAGGCGCGCGGCGCGAAGATATACGCAGAGATATGCGGCTACGGCAGCACCTGCGACGCTTACCACGAGACCAGCCCGGATCCCGAGGGCAAGGGCGGCGCGATGGCGATGAAGTTCGCATATCAGGAAGCCGGAATGAGCCCGGAGGATATCAACTATATCAACGCGCACGGCACCTCGACCTCCATGAACGACCGCACCGAAACGATGGCGATCAAGGACGCTTTCGGCGACCATGCTAAGAACATCGCGGTAAACTCCACCAAGTCCATGACCGGACACCTGCTCGGCGCTGCCGGCGGTGTGGAGGCTGTAGTTACCGCAATGTCCATCAGAAACAGCAAGGTGCACATGACCCTGGGCTATAAGGTGCCCGACCCTGAGTGCGACCTTGACTACGTTACCGAGGGCGCAAGGGATATGAAGATCACCGGCGCTCTGAGCAATTCGCTGGGCTTCGGCGGCCACAACGGCTGTATCTGTATGAGACCTGTTGACTGACCCGGAAAGGAGAGCTGAACATGGCAAACAAGAACATCATCGAGCCGCGCCCCATCGAGGACACCGTTGAGTGCATCGAAGCGCTGGCTGAAATAGTCAAGAAGAACGACCTCGGCAAGCTGAAGATCAATACCGAGAGCGTTGAAATAGTTATCGAGGGCAGACCCTGCCCGCCCCCTATTCCCGCCCCTATGCCGGTGATGGGCGTTCCCGCACCTGCTGCGGCTCCCGCGCAGAATGCTCCGGCGCAGGCTGCTCCTGCGGCTGAAGCTGCGGTTTCCGGCAATATCATCACCTCTCCGATAGTCGGAACGTTCTACGCGTCCCCATCGCCGGAGAAGCCCGCTTTCGTCAAGGTCGGCGATACCGTTAGCGTCGGCGACGTAGTATGCATTATCGAGAGCATGAAGCTCATGAACGAGATAAACAGCGAGTTCAGCGGCAGAGTCGCAGAGATCTACGCCAAGGACGGTCAGGCTGTTGAATACGGTCAGAAACTGATGAGAATAGAGTAAGGAGCAGGTCATGACATTAAACCTCGAACAGATAAAGGAAATAATCCCGCATCGCGACCCGTTCCTGCTCATCGACGAAGTCACCGAGCTGGAGCCGGGCGTCAGCGTAACCGCTAAAAAGTACCTCAAGCCGGACGAATACTGGTTCAAGGGGCACTTCCCGGGACAGCCGGTGCAGCCGGGCGTCCTGATGATAGAAATGCTGGCGCAGGCAGGTGCGGTATGCGCACTGTCGCTCCCGGAGAACAAGGGAAAGATAGCGTTCTTCGCTGGCATCGACAAGGCGAGATTCCGCGGGACTGTAGGCCCCGGCGACACACTGGAGCTTCACGTCACCATGACAAAGAAGAAGGGACCGATAGGTTTCGGCGACGCTGTTGCAACAGTCAACGGCAAGAAGGTAGTCACCGCTGAGATCTCCTTCGCAGTGGCAGACCCCGTCCCCAAGTCTGAATAAAGTCTGGAGCTGACAGAATGTTTAACAAGATACTTATTGCGAACCGCGGCGAGATAGCGATACGCATTATGCGCGCCTGCCGCGAGCTCGGTATAAAGACCGTCGCGGTGTACTCCGAGGCAGACCGCTCCGCGCTGCATGCCCAGATAGCCGACGAGGCGGTGTGCATAGGTCCTGCGGCTTCAAAGGACAGCTATCTCAACACTAAGGCGATAATCGCCGCATGCGAGATAACCCACGCCCAGGCAATACACCCGGGTTTCGGCTTCCTGTCTGAAAATGCGGATTTTGCACGTCTGTGCAGAACCTGCGGCATTACGTTCATCGGACCGTCCCCGGAGGTCATGGACGCAATGGGCGACAAGGCTTCCGCGAAGCAGACGATGATATCCGCAGGAGTTCCGGTAGTTCCCGGTTCCGACGGCATCGTTCCCACCATTGAGGAAGCGCGTAAGGTAGCCGCAGAGATAGGCTACCCTGTGATGATAAAGGCTACCGCCGGCGGCGGCGGACGCGGAATACGTCTCGCCGAGAGCGAGGAGCACCTCGAACAGCAGTACCTTGCGGCTCAGCAGGAGGCTCTCGCGTGCTTTGGCAACGGCGACGTGTACATCGAGAAGTTCATTGTGGATCCGCGCCATGTGGAGATACAGCTGCTTGCCGACAACCACGGTAACGTTGTTCACCTCGGCGAGCGCGAGTGCTCCCTCCAGCGTCACAATCAGAAGGTGCTTGAGGAAAGCCCCAGCCCCATCATGACTCCGGAGCTGCGCCAGAAGATGGGAACGGCGGCTGTCGCTGCGGCAAAGGTCAGCGGTTACCAGAACGCTGGTACGATAGAGTTCCTTGTTGATAAGGACAGGAATTTCTACTTCATGGAGATGAACACCCGTATCCAGGTAGAGCACCCGGTAACGGAGCTCGTCACCGGGATAGACCTCGTAAAGGCTCAGATACGCGTTGCGGCGGGTGAAAAGCTGTGGTTCACTCAGGACGACGTACAACTCACCGGACACGCGATAGAATGCCGCATCAACGCCGAGGACCCGCGTCACAACTTCCGTCCATGCCCGGGCAAGATCAAGTCGCTGCATGTTCCCGGCGGATTCGGAGTGCGTATCGACAGCGCGGTCTACGCGGGTTATCAGATACCGCCCTACTACGACAGCATGATAGCGAAGCTGCTGGTAAAAGCTCCGACCCGCGACGAAGCGATAAAGAAAATGCGCGTGGCGCTGTCTGAGTTCATCATCGAGGGCGTTGAAACGAACATTGATTTCCAGCTTTGTCTGCTGAAAGACGAGGATTTCGAGGCGGGCAATTTCGACATAGGTTTCCTGAACCGCAAGAACGTGATGGGGGAGTGAGCTGAATGGCAATTGAGGACCTTTTCAAAATAGTCAAGGAGCGTTTCGTGGCTGAACAGCCCGCTGTGCCCGCCGCCCAGGAGGGCGACGTTGAGATACCCCAGGACCTGTTGTTCAAGTGCCCGCGCTGCGGTGCGGTGGTTTACAACCGCGAGTTCACAGCGGCGATGAAGGTGTGCCCGAAGTGCAACTATCATGCGCGCCTTACCTGGCAGGAGCGCCTTGAGCTCACCGCCGACAAGGACAGCTTTGTGGAGCTTGACGCTGACATGAAGTCGCTAAACCCGATAGGCTTCCCGAAGTACGAGGACAAAATCGCGAAAATGCAGCAGCAGTGCGACATGAACGACGCGATAAAGACCGGCGTGTGCACTATCCGCGGATACCGCACCGTTATCGGCATTATGGATTCGCATTTCTTTATGGCGAGCATGGGCAGCGTTGTCGGCGAGAAGATAGCGAGGGCGTTCGAGTACGCGACCGAGCATGATTTACCAGTCGTGATGTTCACGGCTTCCGGCGGCGCGAGAATGCAGGAGGGCATAATCTCCCTCATGCAGATGGCAAAGACCAGCGGCGCAGTCAAGCGCCACAGCGACGCAGGCGGGTTGTATATCACCGTCATGACCGACCCGACCACCGGCGGAGTTACGGCTTCCTTTGCGAGCCTCGGCGACATAATCCTCGCAGAGCCGAAGGTGCTCATCGGATTCGCCGGAAGGCGCGTTATACAGGACACGATACGCCAGCGACTGCCCGACGACTTCCAGTCTGCGGAGTTCCAGGAGAAATGCGGCTTCGTTGATATGATAGTCGAGCGCGGCATGATGAGAAAGCGCATTTCAAATATTCTGAAGCTGCACGGCTTCCCGAAGGAGGCTTACAGAAGATGAGCAATTTAACAGCCTGCGAAAGGCTCGAACTGATACGCCACAAGGACAGACCCACCGTCAACGACTACATTCCGGCGATGTTCACCCGCTTCATGGAGTTCCACGGCGACCGCCTTTTCGGCGATGACGCTGCTATAATCGGAGGTATCGGCTACCTTAGCGACACCCCGGTGACTGTGATAGCGCAGGTCAAGGGCAGAAATCTCGAGGAAAACAAGCGCACGAACTTTTCAATGCCTCACCCGGAGGGCTATCGCAAGGCTCTGCGCCTTGCAAAGCAGGCGGAGAAGTTCCACCGTCCGGTGATATGTCTTGTTGACACCCCCGGCGCATTCTGCGGAGTGGAAGCCGAGGAGCGCGGACAGGGCGAGGCGATAGCGCGCAATCTCTACGAATTCATGACATTAAAGACCCCGGTGGTTTCCGTTGTGCTCGGCGAGGGCGGCTCCGGCGGAGCGCTCGCGCTTGCGGTCTGCGATGAGCTTGCTATGCTTGAAAACGCGCTGTACTCCGTAATAAGCCCCCGCGGTGCTGCCTCCATTCTGTGGAAGGACGGCACTAAGGAAAAGGAAGCCTGCGAAATGCTGAAGATAACCGCCGAGGATCTCATGAAGTTCGGCGTGTGCGATAAGATAATCGCGGAGCCTACAGGCGGCGCCCACATGAGCCGCGAGCAGACAGCCGACAACATTTACGAGTACCTTGTTGACGCGGTGTACCGTCTTAAAAAGTGTGACGTCGACGAGCTGCTTGAGAAGCGTTATGCGAAATTTAGAAAAATCGGCATGTTTACTGAATAATTTTGTAGAAATTTCTTTGCAAAAAATTCATTCCGGGGCTTGATTATTTGCGATGTATGTTATATAATATATCATGAAATGTTTCCGGAATGGACTATAATTAATTTGGAGGGTATATACAATGGTATTTGACAAGGTTAAGGAGCTTATCTCCGAGCAGCTCGACGTTAAGGCTGACGACATCACAGAGGCTTCCAACATTCAGGACGACCTGGGCGCAGATTCCCTGGACGTTGTTGATCTGGTAATGGCTCTTGAGGACGAGTTCGATGTTGAGATCCCCGAGGATCAGGTAGAGAATATCAAGACCGTAGGCGACATCGTTAAGTTCATCGAGGACAAGCAGTAATTCATATCTCATAAAATTCCCGCTGTATTAAGGTACGGCGGGATTTTTTATTGTGAAATTCTTGACAGACAGCGAAAATTGGTATATAATATAATTGTATATTTATGTCGGGACTTTCCCGCTGACTCTAAACAAACAAGGAGCAAAGATATGGGACTTACACTAACTGAAAAGATCATCAAGGCGCACATCATCGACGGCGAGATGGTAAAGGGCACTGAGATCGGTCTGAAGATCGACCAGACCCTCACACAGGACGCAACCGGCACTATGGCTTACCTCCAGTTCGAGGCTATGGGCGTTGACCGCGTAAAGACAGAGCGCTCCGTTGCATACATCGACCACAATACCCTCCAGAGTGGCTTTGAGAATGCCGACGATCACCGCTTTATCGGTTCCGTGGCTAAAAAGCACGGCATCTGGTTCTCTCGTCCCGGCAACGGTATCTGCCACCAGGTTCACCTTGAGCGCTTCGGCAAGCCCGGCAAGACCCTTATCGGCTCCGACAGCCACACCCCGACCGGCGGCGGTATCGGCATGCTGGCTATGGGCGCAGGCGGTCTTGACGTTGCAGTTGCAATGGGCGGCGGCGCTTACTACATAACAATGCCGAAGGTCGTAAGGATAAACCTCACCGGCAAGCTCAACGACTGGGTTTCCGCCAAGGACGTTATCCTGGAAGTTCTCCGTCAGCTCTCCGTTAAGGGCGGCGTAGGAAAGGTAATGGAGTACACCGGCGAGGGCGTAAAGAGCCTGTCTGTTCCGGAGCGCGCTACCATCACAAACATGGGTGCAGAGCTCGGCGCAACTACCTCTATTTTCCCGTCTGACGAGACCACTCTCCAGTTCCTCAAGGCGCAGGGCAGAGAAGAGGACTACGTTCCGATGTCCGCTGACCCCGACGCAGTTTACGACGAGGAAGTAAATATAGACCTTTCCAAGCTGGTTCCGCTTGCTGCTTGTCCCCACAGCCCCGACAACGTTAAGACCGTCGAGGAGATCGGCAAGATCAAGATCGACCAGGTATGTATCGGTTCCTGCACCAACTCCTCCCTCCAGGATATGCGCAAGGTAGCCCACATCCTCAAGGGTAAGACAGTTCATCCGGACGTAAGCCTTGCTATCGCTCCCGGCTCCAAGCAGGTATTCAACCAGATCGCAGAGGACGGCACTCTGTCTATCCTCATCGCGGCTGGCGCAAGGATCCTGGAGAGCGCATGCGGTCCGTGCATAGGTATGGGTCAGTCCCCGAACAGCAAGGGCATCTCCCTGCGCACATTCAACCGTAACTTCCTCGGAAGAAGCGGCACCAAGGACGCGCAGATCTACCTCGTTTCCCCGGAGACTGCGGCTATTTCCGCTATCACCGGCGTATTCACTGACCCGCGCACCTGCGGCGATATGCCCGCTTATGTAATGCCCGAGAAGTTCATCATCAACGACAACATGGTAGTAGCTCCCGCAACTCCCGAGGAAGCTCCGAACGTTGAGATACTCCGCGGTCCGAACATCAAGCCGTTCCCTGTAAACAAGCCGCTTGCCGAGTCCATCGAGTCCGGCGTCACCCTCAAGGTAGGCGACAACATCACCACCGACCACATCATGCCCGCAGGCGCTAAGATACTGCCCCTGCGCTCCAACATCCCGGCTATTTCCGAGTATTGCTTCACAGTATGCGATGAGACATTCCCGAAGCGCGCAAAGGAAGCCGGCACAAGCATTATCGTCGGCGGCACCAACTACGGTCAGGGTTCTTCCAGAGAGCATGCTGCGCTTGCTCCGCTTTACCTGGGCGTTAAGGCTATCATCTGCAAGAGCTTCGCGAGAATCCACCGCCAGAACCTCATCAACAACGGCATTCTTCCGCTGGAGTTCGTTAACGAGGCTGACTACGACAGGATCGACCAGGGCGACGATCTCGTTATCGCAAACATCCGCAATATCGTTGAAAACGGCGGCAAGATCATCGTCGAGGACAAGACCAAGGGCTTCAGCTTCGAAGTAAAGTGCGAGCTTTCCGAGCGCGGCAAGGGTATGATGCTCGCAGGCGGTCTGCTGAACTACACAAAGGCTAACGGCTAAAGGAGAACGATATGAAAGGCTGGGCTTGCTTTTTCATGGCTCTTTCGGCTTTTCTTGCCGGAGTACTGGTTGGCGGCAGATTCCTGCCCGCCAACGGCTCCATCGGCTGTGGAAATAAAATAATCAACTGCTTCGACGCGAAGCACCGGTGAAAGGAAACTTATAATGGCTGATAAGATTCAGATGACCACTCCGCTGGTCGAGATGGACGGCGACGAAATGACCCGTATCATATGGAAGATGATAAAGGATATCCTTATCAATCCATATGTTGACCTCAAGACTGATTACTACGACCTGGGTCTTGTTCACAGAAACGAGACCAACGACCAGGTAACTATAGACTCCGCTAATGCCACCAAGAAGTACGGCGTAGCAGTAAAGTGCGCGACCATCACACCGAACGCGCAGCGCATGACCGAGTACAACCTCAAGGAGATGTGGAAGTCCCCGAACGGCACTATCCGCGCTATCCTGGACGGCACAGTATTCAGAAAGCCCATCCTCGTAAAGGGCATAGTTCCGTATATCCCCACCTGGACAAAGCCCATCACCATCGCGCGTCACGCATACGGCGACATCTACAAGAACACCGAAATGAAAGTAGCGCAGGGCAGCAAGGCTGAACTGGTAGTCACCGACAAGGACGGCAAGGAGACCCGCGCGCTCATCCACGATTTCAAGAACAGCGACGGCGTAGTACAGGGCGTACACAACCTCGACAAGTCAATCTCCAGCTTCGCAAGAGCATGCTTCAACTACGCGCTCGGCGCAAAGGAGAGCCTGTGGTTCGCAGCTAAGGACACCATTTCCAAGACCTACGACCACCGTTTCAAGGACATCTTCGCTGAGATATACGAGAACGAGTACAAGGAGAAATTCGCAGAGGCTGGCATCGAGTACTTCTACACCCTCATCGACGACGTTATCGCAAGAGTTATCCGCTCCGAGGGCGGCTTCATCTGGGCTTGCAAGAACTACGACGGCGACGTTATGTCTGATATGCTGGCTACCGCGTTCGGTTCGCTGGGACTTATGACCTCCGTGCTGGTTTCCCCGGATGGCGTTTATGAGTACGAGGCGGCTCACGGCACAGTTACCCGTCATTACTACAACTATCTCAAGGGCGAAAAGACCTCCACGAATCCTATCGCGACCATCTTCGCATGGAGCGGCGCGCTCAGAAAGCGCGGTGAGCTGGACAACATCCCGGCTCTGTGCGATTACGCTGACAAGCTGGAGAAAGCCTCCATCCAGACCATGGAGGACGGCGTTATGGACAAGAACCTTGCGGCAATGTCCAAGCTTGAGAACAAGCGTCCGGTAGACACAGAAACATTCCTGAACGAGATAAACAGCCGTCTTGCAAAGCTGATGGGCTGATATCCAACGTCCGGCGGCAGGAGGTAAGCAATGCAGAAGAACAACATTTCAAATTCAGTTATACGCAGGCTGCCGCGGTACTACCGTTTCCTGGGCGAGCTGCTGAATCAGGATATTCAGAAGATCTCCTCCCGTGAGCTGTCGGAAAAAATGCGGCTCACCGCTTCGCAGATACGCCAGGACCTTAACTGCTTCGGTGGTTTCGGTCAGCAGGGCTACGGCTATAATGTGGCGGAGCTGCGCCGTCAGATAGGGCATATCCTGGGTCTTGACCAGCACGACAAGATAATACTTATCGGCGCGGGAAACCTCGGTAGAGCTATCACAGTCCATATCGACTTTAAGAAGTACGGCTACGAGCTTGCCGGGATATTCGACAGCAATATTTCCCTGGAGAACATCGAGATATCCGGGATAAAGATAATGCACACCAACCGTCTTGCGGAATTCTGCGAGGAAAACCACCCGAAGATGGCAGTGCTGTGTATTCCGAAAAGCGGTGCGAAGGATATGGTGCAGAAGCTTCTTGATCTGGGCGTCAACGCATTCTGGAACTTCTCGCACTACGATATCCACTACGACCACCCGGAGGCGGCAGTGGAGAACGTCCACCTTACCGACAGCCTGATGACGCTGTCCTATGCAGCGCGCAGGCAGGAGGAGTATTCTGCGGAATCACCGTCCGAAGAGGAGAACACTCAGGAATAAAACGTGCCGCTCCGTATTCTGTTACGGGGCGGCTTTGTATACGGAGGAACGGCATGACGATTAAGGAAGTAAGCAAAAGATACGGCGTGTCGCAGGATACGCTGAGATACTACGAAAAAGCCGGGCTGGTGCCGGAAGTGACCCGCACCGCCGGAGGTATCCGGGACTATCAGCCGGAGGACCTTAGCTGGCTGGAGCTGGCGCTCTGCATGCGCAGCGCCGGACTGCCGGTCAACGGGATAGTCGAGTACCGCAAGCTGTTCCAGCAGGGCGAGAGCACGATACCTCAGCGGCTCAAGCTGCTCACAGACCAGCGCGAGGAGCTTCTCGGAATGAAACAGCAGATAGAACAGACACTTGAGCGGCTCAATTATAAGATCAGCGTATACGAGCGGGCTGTAAAGACGGGTATTCTTTCCTGGGACGAGGAAGAAAAGTGCAGCGGAGACGGCGATGGATAAGTTTTCGGTCGAGATAACGGGACTTGGGAGCGTCGCGGTCGGCTGCGTGCAGCACCAGGGAGCCCGGGAATATCAGGAGGACAGCGTTGGATTCTCGCCAGTTAACGGAGACCCGATGGACGGATTCCTTGCAGTGGTCGCGGACGGAATGGGCGGCATGTCGTCCGGCGCGTTCGTCAGCGCATGGACGGTCAGGAGAATGCTGGAGACCGATATCGTGACTGATGTTCCGGTGTACCGGCAGCTTTGCGAAGCTGCGCAGCGTATCAGCGGAGAAATAGCGGCGGGAGGGACCCGGGGCGGTTCCACCATGGCGGCTGTGTATCTTGATAAGGACGGAGTGCATATCTGTTCCGTTGGCGACAGCAGGATATACCTCCAGCGGAACGGGGTGCTGAGCCGGCTCACCGAGGACGGGGACTATATGAGCGTATTGCTCGGCAGGGTGATAACCGGCGATATGACTTTCCAGCAGGCGGCTGACGACCCGGAGCGGGATTCGCTCATGCAGTTCATGGGCGGCGGAGTTAATATCCAGCCGGATGTTTATTGTATTCCATTCCGTCCGGAAAAGGGAGACAGACTGCTGATTTGCAGCGACGGAGTTTACAATGCAGTCGCTGAAGCTACGCTGCTCCAGTCGCTTACGCTGACGGCGGCAGCGGCGGCGGAGGATATCCTCGGAAGAGTGCTGGCAAAGGGCTACACGAATCAGGATAATCTGACGGCAACGGTGCTGGAGTTCCGGGAGGTTTATCTTACGCCCGACGATACGCGGGAAGTTGATCTGCCAGCGGGAAATCTCCATGCGATAAGCGCCGCGTATACCTGCAAGGGTGGGCGCGAGCGCAATGAGGATAACGTGTTTCTTGGAGATGGTGCATTTGCAGTTGCGGACGGGCTGGGAGGTCACAGCGGCGGCGCGGCGGCTTCCAAAGCGGCAGTAAAGTACATCTCCGATCATTACAGCGAAGCGGTTGACCCGGAGGGAATGGCTGACTTGCTGGAGGGAGCGAATACGGCTGTTCGCAGGCTGGGAAGTGGGATGACTACGGTCGCAGCTGCCGTGCTCGGCGAGAGCGGATTCACATTCGGGAATGTCGGCGACAGCCGGGTGTATTATTTCCGGAATGGCAGGATAATCGCGCAGACCAGGGACCATTCGGTGTGCCAGGCGGCAGTGGAGATGGGGCAGATAACCCCGGAGCAGATACGCGGCAGCGAAGACCGTTCGCAGCTACTGAAAGTGCTTGGGAGCGGCGAGCGTCTTGATCTGAAAAAGCTGCCGCAGCAGGTCGCAGCGCAGCCCGGGGACGCATTTATGCTGTGCACGGACGGTTTCTGGGAGAATGTCCACGAGCGTGAGATGGAGTGTGATCTCGCGAAGTCAGGAAGTCCTTTGGAGTGGCGCGACAGAATGCTGAAAAGGCTGCTGCTCAAAACAGGCAGCGGCGGAGACAACTACACGGTGCTCTGTGGTATTCTGACCGACCAGCCGGAAGAAGCCCACGCCAGGACGAGTAGCGGTAGGACTCCTCGGCTTCCAAGGGTTCTCATCACTGCCGCAGCTATACTGTTGATGCTGGGCGGGCTTATCGCGGCGCTGATATTCCTGTCCGGTGGCGTGGACAGCACGTCCCCTGATAGCGAGCCCGGTATCTCGGATATGATGTAACATGAAAGGGACTGCGTAATGCAGTCCCTCAGCTTGTCGAAAAAATCGAATTTGCCCGCGAAGCGGGCTTTTGAAATCCGTTTTTTGCTCCGGGTTTCCCGGGGCAAAAAACACTTCTATCCGCACAAGTGTGCGGTTTGTCGGCAACGCCGACAAACCGTGCGCGCAGGGCGGATGTTCGGCGGAAAAGTCACTTTAGTGACTTTTTCGACGGTCTGAGGGACTGCGTAATGCAGTCCCTTTCGGCTTGTCTGGATCCTAGCTATATCGCGTCCATAAGTGCTCCCAGCATCCGGAACACCTTTGCGGTGCTTCGGCGCTTCATGGTATGGCGGCTGAGAGTGTTCACCGCCATGAATGCGAGCCCGCCAGCGATAAGTCCGGCGGCACTGCTCTTTATATAAGCTTCCGTCTTTTTAGACATAGTGTTCAACTCCTTTTTGAAAGTTTACGTCAGTATTTTCTGCAATTTGCAGAGCTATATTCAAAAAAACATTTCGATAATTCATTCCAGCCGGCCTGGAATTGGCCGGAAATGTGTGCGTGGGTTGAAAAAAGTGCCTATTTTCAGCCCTTTATTTGTGCTTTTTGTTATGTTTGCATAGATGACGCCGCTATTTTTCCTTAGTATCCGTCATTGTGCCAAAATGCAATTTACGGCAAAAAAACTTGCAGAAATCGCTTGACAAAAATTCTTGTTTGGTGTATAATCAGACCATAGCAAAGGGGCTATGACAGACAGACTTCAATGGCGAAGCCTGCCGGTCATAGCCCCGCTTTGTTAGCAGATCAAGTCAATACGAGCCGGCGCCGGGTCATATGCGGGACATAAAGGCGTACGGTTTCAAAAACAGAAAGGGGACGGTTCTTAAATGAACACACTATTGACTTTATTGTCCGAGGCGGGAACGGTTTTCACCCCGGATCAGAACGCAGCTATCCAGGCTGTCGTTGACGAAACGATGTACAGCGGCAGCGACGTAAACGGCATATGGTACCTTATCGGTGCCGCATGGGTATTCTTCATGCAGTGCGGTTTCGCGATGGTCGAGACCGGTATGACCCGTTCTAAGAACGCCGGCAACATCATCATGAAGAACCTCATGGATTTCTGTATCGGTACAGTCGTATTCATACTCCTCGGTTTCGGCCTCCTGCTCGGCGAGGACACCCTCTTTGGTCTGGTAGGTATCCCGAACCTTGACATCCTCGGCAGTTTCTCAGACTTCAACAGATGTGCTGAGTTCGTATTCAACCTTGTATTCTGCGCGACCGCAGCGACTATCGTTTCCGGCGCGATGGCAGAACGTACAAAGTTCCTCAGCTACTGCATCTACTCCGGTGTCATCAGCGCTATCGTTTACCCGATCGAGGCTCACTGGATCTGGGGCGGCGGCTGGCTCGCTCAGATGGGCTTCGTTGATTTCGCTGGTTCTACCTGTATCCATATGGTCGGCGGTCTGTGCGCCCTCATCGGTGCTAAGATGGTCGGTCCGCGTATCGGCAAGTTCGGCAAGGACGGCAAGCCTAACGCTATCCTCGGTCACTCCATGACCCTTGGCGCTCTCGGTGTATTCATCCTCTGGTTCGGCTGGTACGGATTCAACGGCGCTGCCGCTTCCGATACCCACTACCTCGCAAATATCTTCCTTACTACAACAGTAGCTCCCGCAGTGGCAACCTGCACAACAATGGTCTACACCTGGATAAGACACGGCAAGCCCGATGTTTCCATGTGCCTTAACGCTTCCCTCGCAGGTCTGGTAGCTATCACTGCTCCCTGCGCAGATACAGACTGTCTCGGCTCTGCTATCATCGGTCTGGTTTCCGGCTTCCTGGTTTGCTTCGGCGTTTGGCTCCTCGATTACAAGCTGCACATCGACGACCCGGTCGGCGCAGTTGCAGTACACTTCTTCAACGGTATCTGGGGCACCATCGCAGTTGGTCTTTTCTCTAACGGCAACGGTCAGAACGGCGGCGTAGCTGCTGTAAACGGCACCGGCGAGCATGCTGTAGGTCTGTTCTACGGCGGCGGCTTCGCACAGCTCGGCGTACAGCTCCTCGGTATGGTTTCCGTACTTGCATGGACTGGCGTTACTATCACTCTTACATTCCTTATCATCAAGAAAACTATCGGTCTTAGAGTTTCCCGCCACGAGGAGATCGTTGGTCTGGACGCTACAGAGCACGGCCTGCCTTCTTCCTACGCAGACTTCGTTCCTGCAATGCACGTAGAGCTCTCCACCTCCGGCAAGGAGAAGGAAGTAGAGACCGTAAAGCTCGGCTCTGCGCCTGTTGAGGCTGCCGTTCCTGTTGCATACAAGAGCGCTAAGCCCTCTGACGGCACAAAGATGAGCAAGGTCGTTATCCTGGCTAAGCAGGAGAAATTCGAGTCTCTCAAGCACGCGATGTCCGAGATCGGCGTAACTGGTATGACAGTCACTAACGTACTTGGCTGCGGCATGCAGAAGGGCGCTACCGAGTTCTACCGCGGCGTTAAGGTCGAGACTACGCTCCTGCCTAAGATCAAGGTCGAGATCGTTGTCTGCAAGGTTCCTGTCGAAACAGTCGTTGAAACTGCTAAGCAGGCTCTGTACACTGGTCACATCGGCGACGGTAAGATCTTCGTATACGACGTTGAGGACGTGGTTAAGGTACGTACAGGCGAGACTGGCTACGACGCGCTCCAGGACGTTGAGTAATTAAGATTTCTTCATAACCTTCCTGAATAAACCGCATAGCGATACCCCCGATTTCCGTCGGGGGTATCTGCATTTAAAAACACTGCTTGAAAAATCCTGTGGAATGGTATATAATATGAATCAGCAGATAAAACAGGGGGAACAGAGATGGCGATAAAAAACGAGATAGCCGCAATACTTGAGCAGTGCCGGGGGACAGCGGTATCCGGTCAGGAGCTTGCGGACCGTCTGGGAGTGAGCCGCGCGGCGGTATGGAAAGCCGTAAAGCAGCTCCAGGAGGACGGCTACAGCATTTCAGCAGTAACCAACCGGGGGTACTGTCTGGAGGATATCAGCGATGTCCTGACCACTGAGGGGATACGGCTGCACCTGACGGAAAAATACCGTGAGATTCCCGTGGAGGTATTCCACAGTGTGAGCTCTACTAATACGGAAACCAAGGCGGCGGCTCTCCGGGGAGCGCCACATGGGACGCTTATTGCCGCCGACGAGCAGACCGCGGGGCGCGGACGATTCGGGAAGCCGTTCTATTCCCCGGCAAATACGGGGCTTTATATGAGCGTTCTGCTGAAGCCGCAGAAACCGCTCTCCGACTGCGTTGGGATAACTATTGCGGCGGCGTGCGCGATAACGGACAGCCTTGAAACCGTATGCGGCATTCATGCGGGGATAAAATGGGTCAACGACATCTTTTTTTCCGGACGAAAGATATCCGGGATACTCACCGAGGCAATGAGCGATTTTGAAAGCGGCATGGTGGAATCCGTGGTAGTCGGTATCGGTGTTAATATCAGCACCGAAAATTTCCCGGAGGAGCTGTCCGGGATAGCTGGCTCAGTGGGCGTGTTTGTGGAACGCAACCGCCTTTGCGCGGACATTGCGTGCAGACTTCTGGACTACTCTGAAAACCCATCCTCTCCTGAACTGCTGGAAAAATACCGCAGCCGCTCGGTCGTGCTCGGGCATGAAATAACATTCTGGCAGAACAATGCTGAGCGTACCGGAAAAGCTCTTGAGATAGACGACAGCGGCAGACTTGTGATAGAAACATCGTCTGGGATCGAGACGTTGCGTTCAGGTGAGATATCCATTTGTTCAGGGTTTTGAGTTGGGAAAACTGTAATGTTGAATCATTTTTTATAAAAGCTGAGTGGCTGCACTGGTAACGTGCAGCCACTCAGCTTGTCGAAAAAGTCCAGCGAAAGCTGGGCTTTTTTACGTAAATATGGTATAATAAAAAAGGGTGATAAAAA
>CAKSEO010000012.1 GCA_934446565.1 uncultured Oscillospiraceae bacterium
CGGTATGGCTATCGTTGACTTCACCAACCCGGCTGCATGCGAGTGGTATAAGGGCAAGCTGCGCGCACTCTGCGAGATGGGCGTAAACGCGTTCAAGACCGACTTCGGCGAGCGTATCCCTACCAAGGACGTTGTTTACTACGACGGCAGCGATCCCTACAAGATGCACAACTACTACACCTATCTCTACAACAAGTGCGTGTTCGAAGTGCTTGAGGAATTCTACGGCAAGGACAAGGCCTGCCTGTTCGCGCGTTCCGCTACAGTAGGCGGTCAGCAGTTCCCGGTACACTGGGGCGGCGACTGCTTCTCCAACTACGAGTCCATGTGGGAGACTCTCCGCGGCGGTCTGTCCCTCTGCATGAGCGGCTTCGGCTACTTCAGCCACGACATCTCCGGCTTTGAGGCTCAGGGTACTCCCGACCTCTACAAGAGATGGTGCGCATTCGGTCTTATGTCCTCTCACTCCAGACTGCACGGCAACAGCTCCTACCGCGTTCCGTGGAACTTCGACGAGGAGAGCTGCGACGTACTCCGCCACTGGACAAAGCTCAAGGGCAAGCTGATGCCTTACCTCTGGACGCAGGCTCACAAGACACACACCACCGGCGTTCCGATGATGAGAGCCATGGTTATGGAATACTCCGACGATCCCGCTACCCTGTCCCTCGACCGTCAGTACATGCTCGGCGACAACCTGCTGGTTGCTCCGGTATTCAACGAAGAGGGCATTGCTGACTTCTATGTACCCGCAGGCAACTGGACCGATATCCAGAGCGGCAAGGTATACGAGGGCGGCAAGTGGTACTCCACCAAGAACAACTATTTCGAAATGCCTGTACTCGCTAAACCGAACAGCATCGTGGCTTACGGTAACTTCGAGCGCGCTTTCACCTACGCTTACGGCGATAAGGCTGATATCGTTATCTACCAGCTTGAGGACGGCAAGTCCGCTGAAACTACCATCTACGACGCTGACAGCAACGTAGTGCTGACTGTAAAGGCTGTACGCTCCGGCGATACCATCAAGGTAACAGCAACCGGCTCCGCTAAGGACTACACAGTAAGAAGCGCTGAGGGTCTCAAGGTCGAGATGTAATTTACTTACACATAATATTAAATCCCGCCTTTCTCTGAAAGGCGGGATCTGTTTTTATCATAAGAAAATTGCTGCGCCTTTTGACGCAGCAATTTATTTTATTTATCGTCGTCATCGTCAAGCAGTATCGACGGAGCTTTCTGGCGCTCCTTGACTGCCTGCTTTTCAAGCCACTTGGGTATATTGATGAGCAGTGCAATGACTATCGCCAGGACTGTCAGCGATATGCTCGGCATATAAAGCTGCGTAGGTCCTACGGAAAGTTCCGGGTCGGCGGCGTTCGTGACGAACAGATAGTAAGTCACCAGCATTCCGACCATCGCGATGATATCAATTACCGACGCGATCTTCGAATGCCCCAGTATGATAACAAATGTCCCGACGATGTAAATGCAGGAGCTTATCAGCCAGGTGAGTATCGCGGGATTTGCGTCCGCGCCGTCGGTTATGCCGCTCGTCCAGACTACTATCGGGCCGAAGATCCCGAACACCAGGCAGCATATTGTCGTGATTATCAGCATGAGGACTTTCAGCGCGATGACAACGCCCTTTGCGGCGCCCTCGCCCTGGTCCGGCACGAAGAATATGAACTCCCCGTGCTTCTTGTTTTTGTTTTTCTTACTCATTTACTTTATGACCTTTCCGCCCTTGTCCTGCTTCTTGATTACCATAGGAGCTTCCTCGCCGCCGCGATCCTCAAAGATAACGTCCTCATCCTCATCTTCGTCCTCATCTGGAAGCTCCGGATTACGGAGTCCCTGCTGCTCGTAGAACGGGTTGATTATGAACTTCTGGATAGCGGGATAGCAGTTGAACACCGACAGGAACGACAGCCATGCCAGCGGCAGTATCGGCAGCATGATGAGCATTGGGATTGTGAACAGACCAAGCAAAGCCAGATAAATCAGGAAGAACGCCAGCGTGATGAGATTTCCCTTTATGTTCACGAATGCAAGTATCAGTGAATTCTTGAGTATCTGCGGCATTTTGAGGTTGAGCGCCGCGATCTGCGGGAAGATGTAGAAATTCATCATAAGCACGATTATCTCAGCCGCCATGACAAGCGCGTAATAAAGCCAGTATGGCTGGTCGGGGTTATCCATGTTGGAGCTGAAGAACAGGAAGCTGAAAAATC
The DNA here is from genome assembly GCA_934446565.1 of uncultured Oscillospiraceae bacterium. Taxonomy (GTDB): domain Bacteria; phylum Bacillota; class Clostridia; order Oscillospirales; family Ruminococcaceae; genus CAG-115. The sequence continues at coordinate 2,235 of CAKSEO010000012.1, forward strand.
CCAGCGCGATGCACCACACGTCAAATACGCCTATACCCAGGGACTGCCAGAAATTCTTTTTGAACGCCTGCCAGAAATCATGGAAGATGAACTGCGGCCTTTCAAGGTAGATATTACGCATGAGCGTCGTCATTGCCGCAGTTGCCGGACCGAAGGTAACTATCGGAATGCAGAAAACCAGATAGATGAAGTTTATCTGGATAAAAACCCAGAACTTGTTCATGAATATCTCCCAGAAACGGAAGAACGGCTTTTTCTGCTTGCCGTGCTTTGCTACACCAGAGCCGGCGACATTGTTGTTATAAAATAATCCCATGTTTTTCCTTTCTCTGTCGGATCAGTATAAGAAGCCCTGAAAGATTATGCCGATCACCATGATAACCGCCATGACAAGTGCGACTACCCGGAAAATCTTCATCAGGCGCTCGCGTTTCTTCTCGTTCATAACATTTCCTTTCACTCTGCGGATACCACGCGGTATTCGCCGTAATCCTGGAGCGAATAAACATAGCCGTCAGCTATATCCGGTACCGGTACGCTCGCAAGTGTCGTGCCGCTGCTGTCGGTCAGTATCAGCGTTTCGCCCTTCTTTAGGCTGAAATTCGACTGGAGCTGGTGAAGCGCCTGCTGAGTTTTATTGTTATCGGTGACTATCAGCAGCGTGCCTCCCGCCGGAACTGTTTCCGCGGGTATCGCCCAGCGCTGGGTGTCCTCCGGCTTGTCCGTGAGGTACAGCCCGGCGGTGGATACCGCCTCGCTGTTCGGATTATACAGAACTATGTACCCGGCTTTCGGCTCGGTGCAGATAGTCTTTATCTGCAGCGGAAGTCCGTCCTCCTGCTTTCTCTGTGTGAGGAGCTTCGCGGACACCCTGCCGTTTTCGTCCGCCATTTCAGCGGTTATCATAACGGACGTCTGATCGTAGGTCGTACCATTTATCTCCCAGCCAAGGAACTCCCAGCCATCCGCGATCTCTGTGAAAAGCGGGACCGTTATTTCCCGGTTATAGGAAGCCCACAGGCTCCCCCTGCCCTTTTTCGTCTGGGAGCTGAGTGTCGTCACCGCGCCCTGTGAGCATGTCACGGATACACTGTACTCATCGCTCTCCCACTCGAAAAGCTTATACATATTGTTGAACACGGAGGTTTTGCGTACCGACGCGAAATCGCGTATCTGCTGGCGGCTGTCCGCGAATGTATCCCGGTTCGCCCATTCGGAGGTTATCCCGTGGTCAAGCGCATAGAACTGCTCAATGTCGCTCATTTCGCAAAGTTCATCGAGCGTTTCGGTTATATGGGTCTCCTCAAATGCGTACGCAACCAGGTCGGACATCGTTGCGGCGAACTTCTGCTTCATGTCGTCGCGCTGCAACAACGCGATAAGCGCCTTGCTCTCGCCGCTCATATGAGTGCCGTTCAGCAGGTCGCGCAGGGTATTCTGATTCGGACGTTCACCGTAAATGCTCCAGGCGTACTCCACGTCAAAGAACATGAACCGCCACTTTCCGTCCCGGAAGCCCGTGGCTTCCTCGCCCTCTGCGGGATAATATCGGAACGCCTTGTAGTTGTTCCCAGGCCAGTCCTTGTTCGCGACAAACACTTCCATTGCGTAATACTGCATGAAATTGTCGATATCCACGAGCTCACAGAATTCCGCGAACGTCTTATCGTCCGTCAGATCCCTGTCGTAATATTCAACGACCTTTGCGTAATCCGCCAGAGCACGTTCGCTCCCCTCCTCCGGGGACTCGGTGTTGCTGACTATTTCGTAATTCTCCTTGTCGCCGCCGAAATAGGTCGCAAGGTAATCCTCGTTGTAATTCTCATGTACCCAGGAGAATCCGTAATACTCGCCGTTAAGGAACACCGCTGCCGGCGTGCAGTGCTGAGTCACGGGATATCCGTAATCCTGCGCCAGCTTCTGCGAAAGCTCGTCGCGCACTCCCGCAAACTCACGGTCGTTGGCGCCGTTGCGCAGCACTATGCGGTCGTACTCCGAAACCGGGACGCCGTCCTGGGTCTCCGCGCCGCTGAAGAACGCATACTTGAACTTCCCGTTATCCGGATCGTAGCTCTTGCGCGCTATTAATCTCAGCGACTTCTGGTCAGGAACTCTGGAATAGCCGCCGGACAGCCTTACGCCCGCCGCCTGGTCGATGACCTTATCTCCGTCGCTCTCGAATACCTCGACGTATATGGGGCGCTCCCATTCCCTGCCGCTCATGTAATAGTTGCCCGGAGCGTTGTAGGGTATCTCCTCGCCGGGGTGCTCCCTGACGTAATCATCGTAGATCTTTCCAGGAACCGCAATTCCGTACTCGTAGTCATATAGATTGTATGGGTCAGTACTGAGCACGAATATCAGCGTATTATCGCCGAAGCGCTCGTTTACGTCCTGCCCGGTGACGTAGCTTGTGGTGTAAATACTGCCGCACTCGCCGTCGGACGTCACGCTCACTGCCTTTATCGTGTTTGCAGTGACCTCGGTAGATGCGTTAAACTCTATGGGAGCCGTATACAGCGTACCGCTTTCCGGCGTGGGGTCTGAGCCGTCGGTGGTGAAGTAGATATCCCCGCGGTCCGCAGAAAGCTCTACTGAAATATTCTCCGAATAGAACCCGGACGGCAGCGAAAAGCTCACCCGGTCTGATATCTTTTCACTGGCGGGCTTTTCCGTAAACGTCAGCTCGCCGTCTATCTCTGCAGACGCCGTGATGTCCGGCTGACGCTGCGGAAACAGCGTGAACATCAATGCAGCCGCCGCTCCCAGCAGCACGACGCCGCCAAGTATGATAAATCGCTTCATGTTTTCTCCGTATGCGGTCTGTCAGTCCGCCATGTCCTTTGCAGCCTCGGCTTCAAGCTTTGCATAAAGCTCCGGCATCGCCTTTTTCAGATTGAGCGGTCGGAACGTGCTGGAATCCACGAACGCATGCGCGCTTGTTCCCTCGCAGCGGATATCCGTTTCACCTTTTTTCACGGCGGTGTAGCTGAACTCCACCCGCGCCGGTGAAAACCGCGTGATCTTTGTGGTTATAACGAGCGTATCGTCGTAGCCGGTTGGCAGCCGATACTTACACGATATCCCGGTGACGGGTATCATCACTCCGTGCTGCTCCATTTCGGCATAGCTCATTGCCGCGTTCCTGATATAATCCGTGCGCGCTATCTCGAACCATATGGGGTACACCGCGTGATGGGTGACTCCCATGCGGTCGGTCTCGGCATAGCGCACCGTTATCTCTGTAGTTGACGCCATATCACAGCCGCTCCCGTCTGCTCTGTATCATTCTTGCGAAGTACGCCAGAATGAAATCCGGAAGCGCTCTGCCCAGGTATATCCCCGCCTTCATCATCGGAGAGGGCACAATGGTGAGCGTACCTGCGAACATCTCGCGCACCGCGTATTCAGCGACATACTCGCTGGACTGAGGCGGCACTGAGAAATTCACCCTAGCCTTGTCCATGAACTCGGTCTGCACCGGTCCGGGGCACAGCATTGAAACGCAGACATGGCTGTGATCCGCACGAAGCTCCTCATGGACTGCCTGGGTCATTCTTACCACATACGCCTTACTTGCGTAATATGATGAGAAGCAGGGACCCGGAAAGAATCCCGCGCTGCTTGCGGTATTCAGTATAAAGCCGTAATCGCGCTTTCTGAAATCCTGCAAAAACAGCTTGAACAGCGTATGGAACGCCTTGATATTCACGTCTATCTCGTCAAGTTCGCGTCCGAGGTCGGTGTCGGTGAATTCGCCGAATACTCCGAAACCCGCGTTGTTCACGAGAATGTCGATGTTATACTTCTTCACACGCTCGTGAAGCTCTATGCACTGCCTTGTATCGGATATATCCGCGGCGATGATGTGCACCTTCACGCCGTATTTTTCAACAAGCTCTGACTTCAGCTCCTCCAGGCGGTCGCAGCGGCGCGCGGTGATTATAACGTTTATGCCGTGCTTCGCCAGGGAACGCGCTATATCTCTTCCGATTCCGGAGCTTGCGCCGGTTACTAATGCTATCATTTCTTATCCTCCGTATTCACACCGGGTATCTTCACTTCACCTTTTATTGCCTTTACAAGACTTCCGTCCGGCATTTTGTAGTATACGTTATCAAGGTGCTGGGCAAGACCTTTCTTGAAGCCCGCGCGGTATTCGTCGCGGAGTGCCTGCTGCTCTGCCTTTTCCTCTTCGGTAAGTCCGTGCTCGCGGTGCTTGCGGGCAAGGTGATTTATTCTGTCTATCTTTTCCTTTTCCATGAAAATGCTCCTTTATCAGCCCTGATAACCGGGCTTCGTGAGAATGAACGGCGGCATGGGAACATCGTTCTCGCCGTCCCTCAGCGGGATATCATCAGTATAGTTCGTCCAGAGGTAACGCACTCCGCAGGGATATTCAACGCCAGTGACATGAAGTATCTCCGTACCCTCGCCTGCATTCCACAGTTCTTTGTCGGAGAGCACTGCGGTGGCGCTGTGCCACTCGCCGTCGCTGTCCATCAGCTCAAATCCGCTGACCTGCTCAGCGTCGTCCTTTACCTCCAGACAAAGCCCGGTGGATACGAACACGTCAACGCTGTCGGTATTCCAGCAGACTTCATATGCTTCCGGATTGAAAGTGGAATATCCGCCCTCCTCCTTGCCGTCTTCGGCGTCAACGAACTGCACCTGATAGTATCCATTGAGCGCCGCCAGGCAGAAGCGGTGTCCCGGTGTCTTTTTGTCCTTGGGGTGTATCTCACTGAACTCGCCGCAGTCGATGAGTACGGCAAGCGCCGTGCCTGCGGTTTCACGAGCAGTCTTTGCCTGTGCCTCGCGTATCTTACACCAGTGCTTGATGTCCTGGTCTGCCTCCCAGCGGTGCATGGGCAGCTGACCGATAACGAAGAACAATTCATCGTTCCAGTCGTCGCGCCAGCAGCGTATCATCTGGTTGAGCAGCTTGTAATACATATCCGGACGATGGTCGTCGCTCTCGCCCTGGTACCAGATAACTCCCGTCATGGTGTAGGGCGCGATACGCTCTACCATGCTTTTGTGGAGGACTCCCGGTGACATGGGGTTCAGCGGTGAAGCCGGGCCGGGGTACTTGTTCTCCCCGCAGTACTCAAGACATCCGTCCCAGGTGGGATTCGGGGTATTCGTATAGTATTCCGCGCTCTTGCGCTCCCATTCAGCATGGTACGCCTGGTAATCCAGATAATCCTGGCGGAGCTGCCGCTCGGATTTTCCCTCTATCGCCTTATCGTACTCATCGAAGTATACTGCGGTCTCGCCGTCGGCGTACCCGCGCTTTATCCACGCGCTCGCGGAAGTTCCTCCCCAGTTGCAGCCGATAACTCCGACCGTCATGTTGAGCTTCTCAGACAGCTCCTTTGCGAAGTAGTATCCTACCGCGCTCCAGCACTTTGCGCTCTCCTTGTTGGAGAAATCCGTCCAGCCCATCTTTTTTTCGCTCTCGAAGAAGCTTTCGTCCGCGATGGATTTCTTCATCGTGTAATAGAAGCGTACGTTCGGAGTATCGTCGTTTTCAAGACTATCCTTGCCGGTATTGCAGTTCTGAAGTTCCAGTTCCATGTTGCTCTGACCGCCTGCAAGCCAAACCGCTCCGACAGCAACATTGCTGAATTTAACGGTGTCCGCACCGTCAGTTACCGTAAGCTCAACGCAGTCCTGCGCGGGCTGCGGAGGGAGCGTTGCAAGCCATCTGCCGTTCTTCACGATGGTGGAGGTCTGCGCGGCTTCCGCGCCGGTTATGCTGACTGTCACGACAGTGCCGTCTGTGCCGGTGCCGAATACGCTCAGCGGCTTGCTGAACTGGAGCACCATGTTGTCACTGAATATTCTCGCTGTCTGGAAGTTGCTCATATCTATGTTTCCTTTCGGTTACAGAATTACGAATAAAAAAGGGTGCAGGAACAAACACTGCACCCTATTATATTTTACCTCTAATGCGCCGGAATGTCAAGCATTTTCACCCATTTATCAGTCAGCGTCGGGGTGATTTTTGCGCCATGCGAGGTAGCCGTCAAGAATTACTGCCGCAGCCGCGGAGTCAAGCACTTCCTTGCGCTTCTTGCCGCGCTTGTTCACATCGTTCATGAAACCGATAGCCGTGACCGTCGAGGAACGCTCGTCCCACATCACGACGTCCACGCCGACAAGCCCGCGCAGCTTATCCGCGAACAGCCTGCACTTCTCGGAGCGCGGACCCTCGGTGCCGTTCATGTTTATCGGATTTCCGACAACTATGCGCTCCGCCTTGTTCTCCTGCGCCGCCTGCGCCACCATCTCGACGCAGCGGTCGAAGTCCTTCATGTTTATCGTGTACAGCGGAGAAGCGAGTATCTCGCTCTTATCGCACATCGCAAGCCCGGTGCGGCTGTCACCGTAGTCTACTGCCATTATCTTCATCAGATATCTCCTGTCAATCTTATTTACTGCGATTTACGCAGGTCGTTTCCGGCATAAGATCACCAGGGCTTTACCTGACCGACTATCTCCGAAAGATCCTTTATGCCGTTCTTGTCCATGTAGTCGTTAAGTCCCTCGATGACCTTTATCGGAGACCACGGGTCGGTGAATATCGCGGTGCCCATCTGAATAGCGGAAGCGCCTGCGAGCATCATCTCTACGGCGTCCTCCCAGGTGGAGATACCGCCCATGCCGATTATCGGTATCTTTACCGCATTGTAGCACTGCCATACCATACGCACTGCCACAGGGAATATCGCAGGACCGGAAAGTCCGCCGACATTGTTGTGGAGTATCGGGCGTCTGTTGCGGATATCAATGCGCATTCCAAGCAGCGTATTTATCAGCGAAATGCTGTCAGCACCCTCGGCTTCCACTGCCTTTGCTATCTCGGTGATGTTGGTGACGTTCGGAGTAAGCTTCACGATAAGCGGCTTGCTGGTCGCCGCCCTTACCGCCTTTGTGACGGAGGAAGCGCCCTCGCAGGTAACGCCCCATGTCGCGCCGCCAGCCTTGACATTCGGACAGGAAATATTCAGCTCGATCATGTCAACATCGGTGGAATCAAGCGCTTCCGCAGCAGCGATGTAATCGTCGATGACTGCGCCGGCTACGTTGGCTATAATCACGTTGCCCTCTTCCTTGAGGGTAGGAAGGTAATACTCGATAAATCCATGAACTCCGATGTTCTGGAGACCCACGGAATTCAGAATGCCTGAGGGAGTTTCAGCTATTCTTGGTGGTATATTGCCCATCTTAGGTTCGATGGTCATTCCCTTGCAGGAAACGCCGCCGAGCCTTGAAAGCGGGTACAGGTCGGTGAAGCACTCACCGTTGCCATATGTGCCGGAAGCGGCAATGACCGGGTTCGGGAATTCCACGCCGGCTATCTTAACGGACAGATCAGCCATTGAACTTTACCTCCTTTGCGTCGAATACGGGGCCGTCCTTGCAGACTCTCGCGTAATGCTCCTGACCGTTGCGTACGGTCAGGCAGGAACATACGACGCACGCTCCGACGCCACAGCCCATTCTCTGCTCCATGGAGATCTTGCAGGGCACGTTGTTTTCCGCGCATACCTTTGCGATGGCGTTAAGCATGGGCATAGGACCGCATGCGCACACCAGGTCGGCGCCGGAATTCTTCAGCGTGCTCTCCAGCGGAGATGTTACCATTCCGTTGTAGCCAACGGAACCATCGTCGGTGCATATTGCGGTATTCGCGCCGTACTTCTCGAACTCGTCCGCGAGGATTATGCGGCTGTAATCCCGGAAGCCCAGGATAGCAGTCGCGCGGTCGCCGAGCTTCTTAGCTAGACCCAGCAGCGGAGGAACTCCGATACCGCCGCCGACCAGCACTACCCTGCGGGCGCTGTCGGGTACCTTGAAGCCGTTGCCGAGCGGGCCGAGTACGTCCAGGTTATCTCCGGGGTTGAGCCTTGAAATGGCCTCGGTGCCCTTGCCCCTTACCTCAAACACAAAGCGGATAGTGCCCTTGGAACGACTGAACTCGCATATGGAAATGGGACGGCGCAGCGTAAATCCCGGCGCGGTGATATTTGCGAACTGACCGGTGTGAGCGGCTTTGGCAGCCTCCGGTGCTAGTATCGTGATTGAATAGGTGTCCCGGGAGAGGGTCTTTTTCTCGATTATCGGGTACCTGTCGCAGTAGTAGCTCATGTTAGCTCCTTTCGGTATCGTTTGAATTTTCGGGTGCGGGCTCCTCCGGAGTTTCCTCCTTTACCACCGCCCGAACGTGCACAGCGCTGTCCTCCGCGGACTGCACCGGTTCGGCAGCCTTTGCCATAAGGTGACGGAACACGCATATCAGCAGCACCAGCACCACAAGGTCAAGCACAAGCTGCACGGATATCCAGCTTTCCTCGGACATCAGCATCTTGTTGTGCGTTATCATCATCATTTCGCTGATGAACATAAGCGCGGGTATCTTGCACAGCGAAACGCAAAGCGCGTACATATCCCGCAGCTTCTGGGCGCTGCGCTTGGTGATGTTCAGCCAGCTCATCTTGTGGCTGGTCAGCACCAGGATAATATAAACTGCAAACACCGCCAGAACAGCCGCCGGGAACACCAGGGTTATCCAGTGCTTCCAGCCGATCGTTGGGTCAGCCAGTGCCAGCTTTTCGATATTGTCGCCGATGTTCTGGCGCAGGTTGTCCTCATACACCGTCATAAACATGTACTCGACGGAGAGGATAAATACTGCCAGTCCCACCGAAAAAACATCGGTGATGAACCGCGGTATCTTGTAGCTGTGTTTTACGGGGTATTTGCCGAATTTCATTCAATTTTCCTTTCGCAGGGTCAAATAACACTGTAGGGGCGGGACTCCCCGCCCCAGCCCGGACAATCTGCTGATCTTCTTTGACCGGATATAATTTATGCGCTGAGATTATCAGATCTTGGTGATATCAACAAGCTCTACGTCGTTGATGGTCTTGTGCATCTCCAGGCAATCGAGCAGCGCGTTCGCGGTGTCGATGGCTGTAAGGCACGCGATGGAGCGCTCAACAGCCTTGCGGCGCATCTTTACGCTGTCGCGGGACGGCTGTCTGCCGGTCTCGGAGGTGGAGATTACATACTGTATCTTTCCGCTCTCCAGAAGCTGGATAACGTCCGGATCGCCCTTGCCTATTCTGTAGGCATGGCTTGCCGCGATCATATTTCTGTTGAGCACGGAGGCAGTGCCGCTGGTAGCGTATATCTTGAATCCAAGAGCCTCAAAGCGGCTTGCGATCTCGATTATCTCGTGCTTGTCGCCGTCCTTGACGGATATCAGCACGCCGCCCTCGTGGTACAGCTTGTAGCCTGCGGCGATAAGTCCCTTTAACAGAGCCTCGCTGAATGTCTTTGCGATACCCAGGCACTCGCCGGTGGACTTCATCTCCGGACCGAGCTGGTTATCAACGTCGTTGAGCTTCTCAAAGCTGAATACCGGCACCTTGACTGCGATGTAATCGCCGACAGGGTACAGACCGCTCTTGTAGCCCATGTCCTTCAGCTTTGCGCCGAGGATTATCTTAGTCGCGATGTCCACCATGTTCACGCCAGTTACCTTACTGATATACGGAACGGTTCTGGAAGAACGCGGGTTGACCTCGATAACGAATACCTCGTGGTCGTAAACAACGTACTGGATATTCACCAGACCGACTACATGCAGGGCCTTTGCGAGCTTCTCGGTGTAGTCGATGATAACGCGCTTGATGTGCTCTGAAAGCGTCTGTGCGGGGTAGATGGAGATGGAGTCGCCGGAGTGGATACCTGCGCGCTCGATGTGCTCCATGATACCAGGGATAAGGAAGTCCTCGCCGTCACAGATAGCGTCTACCTCGACCTCGGTACCCATCATGTACTTATCGATGAGCACGGGGTTCTCCAGCTTGTGGCTGGTGATTATCGTCATGTACTCGGTGACGTCGCTGTCGCAGTGCGCGATTATCATATTCTGACCGCCGAGAACGTAGGACGGGCGGAGCAGTACCGGATATCCAAGCTCGTTGGCTGTCTTGAGCGCTTCCTCGGTGGTGAATACTGTGCTTCCCTTAGGACGCGGAATATTGCACTTTTCAAGCAGCTCATCGAACAGCTCCCTGTCCTCTGCTGCGTCAACGTCAGCCGCGGAGGTACCAAGAATACGCACGCCAAGAGCGGTGAGGTGCTTTATCAGCTTGATGGCAGTCTGTCCGCCGAACTGAACTACAACGCCGTAGGGCTTCTCAGTTGCGATGAGGGCTTCAACGTCCTCCTTGGTCAGCGGGTCGAAATACAGTCTGTCGCCGGTGTCGAAGTCGGTGGAAACAGTTTCCGGGTTGTTGTTGCAGATTATCGCCTCACAACCCTCTTCTTTCAGCGTCCATACGCAGTGAACGGAGCAGTAGTCGAACTCGATACCCTGACCGATTCTGATAGGACCGGAGCCGAACACGATGACCTTCTTCTTGTCGGTGGGGTGCTGTTCGATGAACTCAGCCGCTTCGTTCTCGCGGTCGAAGGTATTGTAGAAGTAAGGAGTGCTTGCAGAGAACTCAGCCGCACAGGTATCTACCATCTTGTATACTGCAAGGCGGCGCTCCTTTATCTTCTGCCCGGAAATGCGCTCGATGGTGCTGTCGAGGTAGCAGTACTTCTTCGCCATGTCGTACTTTTCCTGGGTCAGCTCGCCCTCAGCCAGCCACTTCTCCAGCTGTACGAGGTTGTTCAGCTTGCTGATGAACCACTTGTCTATCTTTGTGATGCTGTGGATAACGTCGATGGAAATACCGCGCTTGAGTGCTTCAAATACGCAGAAGGAACGGTCAACGTCAATGTCCTCCAGCTTCTTCATTATCTCCTCGTCGGTGAGCTTTACGAAATCCTCCTTGGTCATGGTGTCCATGCCAAGCTCGATGGAGCGTACGGCTTTCATCATGCCGGCTTCAAAGCTCGGAGCGATGGCCATTATCTCGCCTGTAGCCTTCATCTGGGTGCCGAGGGTCTTTTTCGCGTAAACGAACTTATCGAACGGCCACTTCGGGAACTTTACTACCAGATAGTCAAGCGCCGGCTCAAAGCATGCGTAGGTCTTGCCAGTTACCTGGTTCACTATCTCGTCGAGGGTATAGCCGACGGCGATACGTGCAGCAACCTTTGCGATAGGATATCCTGTCGCCTTGGAAGCCAGCGCGGAGGAACGGGAAACTCTCGGATTTACCTCAATTACTGCATAATCGAAGCTGTCGGGCTTGAGCGCGAACTGGCAGTTGCAGCCGCCCTCTACCTTGAGCTCCTGGATTATATTGATTGCCGCGGTACGCAGCATCTGATATTCCTTATCGGCAAGCGTTACGCAGGGAGCGACAACGATAGAGTCGCCGGTGTGAACGCCGACCGGGTCGAAGTTCTCCATGGAGCAGACTGTGATTACGTTGCCCTTGCTGTCGCGCATTACCTCAAACTCGATCTCCTTCCAGCCGGAGATGCACTTCTCGACCAGTATCTGTGTGATAGGAGAAAGGCGCAGACCGTTAGTCGCGATCTCATGAAGTTCATCGGGAGTCTGCGCGATACCGCCGCCGGTGCCGCCCAGAGTGAACGCAGGTCTTACGATTACCGGGTAGTGGATAACTTCGGCAAAGTCCATTGCGTCCTCAACGGTCTCAACGACCTTGGACGGAATGCAGGGCTGACCTATCTTCTCCATGGTGTCCTTGAACGCCTGTCTGTCCTCTGCCTTGTGGATAGTTTCGGGATTGGAGCCGAGCAGCTTTACGCCGTGCTCAGCCAGGAATCCGCACTCAGCAAGCTCCATGGAGAGCGTCAGACCGGTCTGACCGCCGAGGTTGGAAAGCACGCTGTCCGGCTTTTCGATCTCGATTACTCTCTTTACGACATCCAGGGTCAGCGGCTCGATGTAAATTTTGTCCGCCATGTGCTTGTCCGTCATGATAGTAGCAGGGTTGGAATTTATAAGTACGACCTCCAGACCCTCCTGCTTGAGTGCGCGGCACGCCTGTGTGCCCGCATAGTCAAACTCCGCAGCCTGTCCGATAACGATAGGACCGGAGCCTATAACCAGTACTTTCTTGATATCACTTCTTAACGGCATGACTTTTTACCCTCCATCAGATCAATAAACTCGTCGAACAGGTAGGCGGTATCCTTGGGGCCGCCACATGCCTCCGGGTGGAACTGCACTGTGAACGCAGGCGCGTTGTGATAACGCACGCCCTCGCAGGTGCCGTCGTTGCCGTTTATGTGACTTACCTCGCCCGCCTCGGCAGGAACGCTGTCGCTTACGACTGCGTAGCCGTGGTTCTGGGAAGTAATGAATGTTCTGTCAAGCGCGAGATCCTTGACCGGCTGGTTGCCGCCACGATGACCGTATTTCAGCTTCTCGGTCTTAGCGCCGTTCGCAAGAGCCAGGAGCTGATGTCCCAGGCAGATTCCGAATGTGGGTATCTGGGCCGGGATAAGGTCGTGGAGGGTCTGGATAGCCTCGGTATTGTCCGCAGGGTCGCCGGGGCCGTTCGAGAGCATTATGCCGTCCGGATTCAGCGCCTTTATCTCGTCTGCGGTGGAGTTCCACGGCATTACAGTCACATTACATCCGCGCTTTACCAGCTCGCGGCGGATATTGAACTTGTAGCCGTAATCCATCAGCACTACATTATATTTTGCGTTCTCAGCGGGATAGTATTCCTTAGCCTTTACGCTGACTTTCGGAACTACCTTTCCGACATTATACTCGCGTATCTGCGCAAGGAGCGCTTCCCTGTCGAAATCGCCATGGACTATCGCGCCGTTCATTACGCCGCTCTCACGGATTATCTTCGTGAGGTGACGGGTGTCGATATCGTAGATACCGATGATGTTGTACTTCTTGAGGTAGCTGTCAAGGTCGCCCTCGCAGCGGAAGTTCGACGGGTCCTCGCACTGCTCTCTTACGATGTAGCCGCTGACAACGCTCCCGTTGGACTCAGGGTCGATGGAGTTCACGCCGTAGTTTCCTATCAGCGGGAATGTCTGGGTGACGATCTGTCCGCAGTAGCTGGGGTCGGTCAGTGTTTCCTGGTAGCCTACCATCGCAGTGGTGAATACTATCTCACCGACAACTGAGCCGTCCGCGCCGAACGCCCTGCCCTCGAACTCTGTGCCGTCCGCAAGAATGAGCGTCGCTTTCTTTTTGTTCTCGAATATCATTTCTTCTCCTCCATGTACTTACCATGTATATAATTTATATCTGTGAATGTAACACGGGACGTTTTTAAATTCGGAATTCTTAATTCAGAATTCGGAATTATGGTGTCCTGCTTCGCAGGACGTTATTAAAACTCGATACGATCGGATAACCGCCGCGAAAGCGGCACCGAAATTCCGAATTACGCATTCCGAATTCCGAATTGTAATTTGACTGTTTCAGCTTAACAGCTGCATCACTTAGTGATTACGATCTTTCCTACTATACCCATGATCTCGTCTCTCATGCGGATAGCTTCACGGCGTGCTGCCTCTGCGTACTCGTGCTCGTCGCACTTTTCCTTCTGGTAAGCGCACATGATCCCTCTGGAGCTGTTGACGATACCGCCCAGACCGTTCTTATCGAACGCGCCCGCGATGTCCTTTGCGCCTGCGCCCTGAGCGCCGTAGCCCGGGATAAGGAAGAATGTGGTCGGAAGAACGTCACGGAGGTACTTGAGCTGCTCGGGGTATGTCGCGCCGACTACAGCGCCCACTCCGGAATAGCCGTAAACGCCGGGAAGATCCTCGCCCCACTTCTCGCACATATGACCCATGGTTTCATAGATAGTCATGCCGTCGATCTTCTTGTCCTGAAGCTCGCCGGAGCTGGGATTGGAGGTCTTTACGAGCACGAAGATACCCTTGTCGTTGTCGCGGCAGGTGGCGAGCAGCGGCTTGATGCCGTCGCTGCCGAGGTAGCCGTTGACGGTCAGCGCGTCACCGAGGAACGGCTCATATGTCTGGCTGCCGACCTGCACCTTACCGAGGTGAGCCGCAGCGTAAGCCTCCATCGTTGTACCGATGTCGTTGCGCTTGCCGTCGGTGATGACGTACATTCCCTTGCTGCGCGCGTACTCCTGGGTCTTGTAGAGGGTCTTTACGCCTGCCGGGCCGTACATCTCGTAGTAAGCCGCCTGGGGCTTTACAGCAGGAACGATGTCGTACAGTGCGTCGATGAGCCCCTTGTTGAACTCCAGCAGAGCCTTTGCTGCGCCCTTGAGCGTTTCGCCGTACTTCTCGAAGCACTTCTCCTTGATGTACTCCGGAACGTAGGCAAGCTTGGGGTCAAGACCTGCAACGGAGGGGTTCTGGGTCTTTTCGATCTTTTCGATGAGTCTGTCGAGTGACATGTGTTTCTTCCTTTCTATCCTTAGTCGATACCGTCGGTATAGACTACTTTTCCGTCTAATACTGTGTACTTTACCCTGCCCTTGAGGGTCATTCCCTTGAAGCAGGTGTTCTTAGATTTCGAGTGGAGCTTTGCCGGGTCTACCACCCACTCCTCGTTGGGGTCGAAAATGCATATATCAGCGATATCTCCGGGCTTCAGGGAGCCGCCGGGTATCGACAGGATACGCCTCGGATTCACGCACATCAGCGTGACTATGCGCTGGAGCGATATCTTTCCGGTGTGGTACAGCGCAGTCAGGGTCGCCGCAAGCGACGTTTCCAGTCCTACTACGCCGTTGGGAGCTTTTTCGAAATCCGCCTTTTCCTCCGGCGCATGGGGAGCGTGGTCGGTGATTATGCAGTCGATAGTGCCGTCTATAACGCCCTCGGTTATCGCCTGGACGTCAGCCGGGGTACGCAGCGGAGGATTCATTCTGTAGTCCGCGTCGCGGCTGCGCAGCAGCTCGTCCGTCAGCATGAAGTAATGCGGGGCGGTTTCGCAGGTGACCATCGTGCCGAAGCGTGCCGCCGTGCGGATGTTCTGCATGCTCTGCGCGGTGGAAACGTGCGCGATGTGTATCGGCACCTCGAGGTCAGCCGCGAGTGTTATCTCGCGCTCGGTTATTATATCCTCGCTCAGGCGGTGGATACCCTTAACTCCAAGCTCCCTGGAAACTTCGCCGCAGTTCATGATACCGCCGTTGACGATATCCAGGTCCTCGCAGTGGGAGATGACCTTCATTCCGGCGTAGTGCGCCTTTACCATAGCCTCCGCCATTATGCGGGCGTTCTTCACGGGTCTGCCGTCGTCGGAAACCGCAACGCAGCCTGCCTTGTGAAGCTCCTCAAAATCGCACATCTCGACGCCGCCGAGTCCCTTGGTGATGCTTCCCACCGGGTAAACACGTGTCTTGGCGTTCTTCGCCTTTTCGATGATATACCGCACCGTTTCCGCATTGTCGATGGTCGGATTGGTGTTCGGCATGCATGCTACCGCGGTAACTCCGCCCGCAGCCGCCGCATTGCCGCCGGTGATGATATCCTCCTTGTGAGTCTGACCCGGATCGCGGAAATGAACGTGCATATCGCATATTCCCGGAATGACCGTCAGCCCGGCGCAGTCAACGACCTGCGCGTCCGGTGCGGAAATGTTTTCCCCTACCTCGCGGATCAGGTTGTCGTGGATCAGGATATCCGTTTTCCCCTCAAATCCGCTGGCACTGTCCACCACATAGCCGTTTTTCAGTAAAAGATCCATTCTGCCCTCCTTATTGTTGGTTCGTATTTAATTCCCGTTATTCTGCGGGACATTGCGTATATATCACAACTTTATCGCAGCCGTCAAGCTCCTTGACGAGCACCTTGACGGTCTCCTCGCGGGAGGTCGGGAGATTCTTCCCGATGTAGTCCGCGCGTATCGGCAGCTCCCTGTGACCCCTGTCGACCAGCGCCGCGAGCTGTATCAGCTCCGGGCGTCCACGGGACATTATCCCGTCTATCGCCGCCCTGGCGGTGCGTCCGGTAAAAATAACGTCGTCTACGATTATCACGCGTTTGTTCGTTATATCGAACGGTATCTCGCTGCTGTCCGGGGAACTCCCGCGGGGCTTGTCGTCGCGGAACGGCGTGATATCCAGCAGACCCACCGGTATCTCTTTACCGTCTATCTCTGAAAGCTTTGCGGCAATGCGCTTCGCAAGGACTGCTCCGCGTGAAAAAAGCCCGATAAGGCAAAGACCCTCAGTCCCCTTATTGCGTTCGATCATCTCAAACGAAATACGGGTTACTGCCCTCGCCATCGAGCTTTCGTCCATTATTTCCGCTTTCTGGATAAGACCCTCAACGGTACACACTGCTATCACTACCTTCCGAAATCTCACAAATAAAAAGCCCGCCGTATTCGCGGCAGGCTGCAATGAATGTGTACAAAATGCACTGCTCCCGTCATGGTGCAGCGCTCCCCATACGAACTCACAACCTTGCCGGCATCACGGTGCCGCCTTAAAAGCCATCGAATTCTGCTGTTATATCCGGAGCGTTCAAGCTTTCCGCTCCATCGTTACTAGTTATTATATACTACTTCGCCTGATTTGTCAATAGGATTTTCCCGGCAGGGAAAGTAAATTTAATTCCCCGCATATATTGAATTATTGTGCAAAATGTGATATACTGTGAATCAAAGCGATACAAACACGCAAGGAGGCATTCATAATGGACCTGCAATCTGTAATCGACGAGGGAAAGCGAATAGTGTTCTTCGGCGGCGCGGGAGTTTCCACTGAAAGCGGCATTCCCGACTTCCGCTCCCAGGACGGACTTTACAATCAGAAATACAAGTTCCCGCCGGAGCAGATAATTTCCCACAGCTTTTTCACTGCGAATCCGGAGGAGTTCTACCGCTTCTACCGCGACCGTATGATATACCCAGCCGCAAAGCCCAATGCAGCTCACCTCAAGCTGGCGGAGCTGGAGCGCGCCGGCAAGCTCTCCACCGTGGTCACGCAGAACATCGACGGGCTGCACTCCGACGCGGGCAGCAGGAACGTGATAGAGCTGCACGGCTCGGTACGCCGCAACCACTGCATGAAGTGCGGGAAGCCCTACGGACTGGACTTCATCACCTCCGCCGAGGGAGTGCCGCGCTGCTCCTGCGGCGGTATTGTAAAGCCCGACGTGGTGCTGTACGAGGAGCCGCTCAACGAATCCGACATCAACGCCGCTATAAACGCGATATCCGAAGCTGACGTGCTCATCATCGGCGGAACTTCCCTTGCGGTACAGCCGGCAGCGGGACTGATACGGTTCTTCAACGGCAGGCGTCTTGTGGTCATCAACAAATCCCCGACATCCGCCGACAGCGAAGCCGACATCGTAATAAACGGCAGTATCGGAGAGACCCTCGGTTCAATATCAGTAAACTGACATCTAAGAGGAGCATAAATGGAAATCAAAACCGTTACATACCAATGCCCGAACTGCAACGCGGCGCTTGAATACAACAACGCCCTCGGGAAATTCAAATGCCTTTTCTGCGACAGCGAATTCACCGAAGACGACATCAAAAAGCGTTTCGCCGAGAACGAGAGTTTCGAGCTTTCTCAGGATAACCTCGAAGCCGAGCAGGAAGCCGCTCAGGACGAATCCAACCGGCAGGCGGAGGAATTCTCCGGCGCGTCTGCGCTGTATACCTGCCCGAACTGCGGCGCTGGAGTCATCTGCGACAGCCTTACCGCATCTACACGGTGTCACTTCTGTCACACTCCGGTAATACTCACCGGTCGGCTCTCCGGCGAGTTCAAGCCGAACGTGATAATACCGTTCACCAAAACCCGCGAGCAGGCGGAAGCGGCATTCAAAACGTACTGCAAGGGTAAATTTCTGCTTCCGAAAGGCTTCACGAGCGAAGCGCAGATACAGAACATCACCCCGCTTTACGTCCCATACTGGCTGAAAAGCGGCAAGGTTGACGCGCTGTACGAGGGCGAGGGTCACAAGGTGCATTCCTGGCGCGTGGGAGATATGCGTTACACAAACACCAAGATCTTCAATGTGATACGCCGCGCCGACATGACATTCGTCAGGGTTCCCTGCGACGGCTCAAAGCGCATCGACGACAGCCTGATGGAAAGCATCGAGCCGTTCAATTATTCCGGTATCAAGCCGTTTTCGATGAGCTACCTTTCCGGCTGCGGAGCTGAAAAGTACGACGTCACCGCCGAGGAAGCCGCTCCGAGCATCGACCGCCGGATCAATACCGCAGCCGCAGAAGTCCTCCGCGCCGACATATCGGGCTACAGCTCCGTTATGGAAAAGCGCAGCAATGTGCATTTCACCACGCAGCAGACGGTCTACGGGCTGCTTCCGGTGTGGTTCCTGAATTACACCTATAAGGGCAAGGATTACCCGTTCGTTATGAACGGTCAGACCGGGTCGAGCTTCGGAGTGCTCCCGGTGAGCGGGCTGAAAAAATTCCTGTTCGGCGCGGGGTTGTTCGTTGTTCTGGGAGTGCTTCTCTCGCTGTTAGGAGGTGCCATCTTTGCGTAAGTTACTGAAAAGACTGCTCCCGCTGCTGACCTGCGCTGTGATATTCGTCATGTCCGGAGCGTTCAGCACTGCGGTTTCCGCCGACGGCGGCTACGGCTACTTCGGCGCGCTTGAGGACAACCAGGACGCGCTTTCCGACCAGCAGGAACAGGAGCTCCTCGCGCTGCTGGACAGCACCGCCCGGGAGATACACGCGAATGTCGGAGTTATCCTCGGCAATTACGACCTCGACGGACTTTCCGAGCGCTCCTACGCGAAGGATTTCCACAACCGCAGCTTCGGCGAGTACAGCGACTCCATCGTGCTCATGCTGGTACAGGCTGGAAGTGGAAAAGTTGACCAGGTATACTGCACTGACCGCGCCTACGATATGTACCAACCCCGTATCGACAGCATCTTCGACGCAGTGTACGATGGTCTGGACAGCTCCGGCGGCGATAATTACTATGCGGCGATAACGGAGTTCTGCTCCTACCTCAGATCGCACGATTCCGTGCCGATAGGATTTGAGATCAACATCGGACATATCGGTGGTCTTATCATCGCGCTGATAATAGCGATTAGCGTGGCTAACGGGCAGGCAGCGTCATACAAGAAGCGCGCGCCAGTGTCAGCGCGTGCCTACATTGATAACAACGCTACGCGCTTCACACAGCGCAGCGACGTATTCGTCCGGGAATACACCACATCTCATCGCGTAAGCAGCTCCTCCAGCAGTCACCACGGAGGCGGCGGAGGCGGTCATCGCAGCGGAGGTGGCGGCGGCAGGCGCAGATGATTTTTCCCCTGCATTCCGTTCGCGGATAGCAGGGGTTTCTTGTCTGCGCCATTATCGGCACAGTTTACGATAAACGGTTGACACCGTCCAGGTTTGATATTATAATATAGTCAGTTCATATTCCAGGAGGATATCATGCCAATCAATAAACCAAAATTCAAGCTTTCCTATAACTGCCCTGTAGTGCTGACATACGCGGCAATATGTCTCGTTATGGTCGGGATAAACGCTCTGACCGGCGGATGGCTCAATCAAAACATCATGGTGTGCTGGGGACACCCCTCACTGCTCGACCCCATGACATACGTCAGGTGCGTTACATACTTCTTCGGTCACTCCGGCTGGGAGCACTACGCCAGCAATATGCTGCTCATGCTGCTGGTCGGTCCCGTCGTGGAGGAGAAATACGGCAGCGGCAACCTCGCGTTCATGATAATGGTGACTGGAATCGCCACCGGAATAATCAACTGCATTTTCTTCGACACCGGCGTCATCGGGGCGAGCGGCATCGTGTTCATGATGATAATCCTCAGCGCGTTCACCAACGTTAAAAAGGGCGAGATACCCCTGTCGCTGATACTCGTTGCGGCGATATACCTGGGCCGCGAGATTGTCAGCGCGTTCACTCCGGACTCTGTATCTCAATTCGGGCACATCATAGGCGGTCTGTTCGGGCTTTTCTGGGGGATCTACTACTACAAGACCAAATTCAGCAGACAGTACTGACTTCGTCAAGCATTCAGCCTGTCCAAAATAACAGAGCCTATAAATACGCTGACGCTATATGTAAAACGGCATGTGTATATTGCACAAATAAAATTGTGATAATACACAAATCACCCCAGTTACCATAATTAACTCTTGCAAAACATACCTCAAACATGTTATAATGGTTTGTAAAGACGGACATGCCCACTTCCGGGCGCAGCCGCCAAATTATTCAGGAGGACACAGGAGAATGTACAAGATTCTTACCAAGAAAATCCTCAACCCCACAGTTACTCTCATGGAAGTTGACGCTCCGATGATCGCCAAGAAGGCTGAACCCGGACAGTTCATCATCCTCAGAGTTGACGCAGAGGGAGAGAGAATCCCGCTGACGATCGCGGATTTTGACAGAGAAAAGGGCACCATCACGATCATCTTCCAGATCGTAGGCGCTACCACTGAAAAGCTGAACCACCTCGAAGAGGGCGAGTTCATTCACGACTTTGTCGGACCTCTCGGCGTTCCGAGCCACACAGACGGTCTGAAAAAGGTCGCTGTCGTAGGCGGCGGCGTAGGCTGCGCTATCGCATACCCCATCGCTAAGAAGCTCCACCACCTGGGCGCTGAAGTTCACAGCATCGTTGGTTTCAGAAACAAGGATCTCGTTATCCTTGAGGACGAGTTCAAGGCAGCTTCCGATGTAATGAAGCTCATGACCGACGACGGCAGCCACGGCGAGAAGGGTCTCGTTACCAACGCACTTGAGGAACTCATCAAGGCTGGCAACCAGTACGATGAAGTCATCGCTATCGGTCCGCTGGTAATGATGAAGTTCGTATGTAAGCTCACCAAGGAGTACGGCATCAAGACCGTAGTTTCCATGAACCCGATCATGATCGACGGAACAGGCATGTGCGGCGGATGTCGTCTGACCGTAGGCGGCGAGACCAAGTTTGCATGCGTTGACGGTCCTGACTTCGACGGTCACCTTGTTGATTTCGACGAGGCTATGGAGCGCGGTACGATGTACAAGGAATTCGAGACCAGAAAGCGCGAAGAGGTCTGCAACCTCTACAAAAAGGAGGTAAAGTAAGATGCCTAACATGAGCCTTAAAAAGAACGAAATGCCCGTTCAGGACCCGAATGTCCGCAACAAGAACTTCAAGGAAGTAGCGCTCGGCTACACTGAGGAACAGGCTGTTGACGAAGCTAACCGCTGCCTGCACTGTCCCAAGAAGCCCTGCCAGAGCGGATGTCCCGTATCCATCAACATCCCCGAGTTCATCGCTAAGATCAAGGATCGCGATTTCGAGGGCGCTTACCAGGTCATCCACCAGTCCAGCTCCCTCCCCGCTGTCTGCGGTCGTGTATGCCCGCAGGAGACACAGTGCGAGAGCAAGTGCGTTCGCGGCATCAAGGGTGAGCCGGTAGCTATCGGCCGTCTTGAGAGATTCGTTGCCGACTGGCACAATGCACATGCAACAGAAGCTCCCGCAGTTCCCGCTCCGAACGGCCACAAGGTCGCTATCATCGGCGCTGGTCCTTCCGGACTTACATGCGCCGGCGACCTCGCTAAGCTCGGCTACGATGTAACTGTATTCGAAGCGCTCCACCTCGCAGGCGGCGTGCTCGTATACGGTATCCCTGAGTTCAGACTTCCGAAGTCCATCGTTCAGCACGAAGTTGACAACCTCACCGCTATGGGCGTTAAGGTAAACACCAATGTCGTTGTAGGTCGCACTATCGAAGTTGACGAGCTGTTCGAACAGGGCTTTGAGGCTATCTTCATCGGTTCTGGCGCAGGTCTGCCGAGATTCATGAACATCCCCGGCGAGAACTTCAAGGGCGTTTACTCCGCAAACGAGTTCCTCACCAGAGTCAACCTCATGAAGGCGTACAAGCCCGAGAGCGATACTCCTATCAAGAAGAACACCAGCGTAGCAGTAGTCGGCGGCGGTAACGTTGCAATGGATGCAGCACGCTGCGCAAAGCGCCTTGGCGCGGAGAACGTATACATAGTATACCGCCGTGGCCTTGACGAAATGCCTGCCCGTAAGGAAGAGGTAGAGCATGCAATGGAAGAGGGCATTATCTTCAAGACCCTCAACAACCCTGTAGAGATACTCGGCAACGAGCACAAGTTCGTCACCGGTATGAAGTGCGTTGAGATGGAGCTCGGCGAGCCCGACGCTTCCGGCCGCCGCAGACCTATTGAAAAGCCCAACAGCGAGTTCGTTCTCGATGTTGACTGCGTTGTAATGTCCATCGGTACTTCCCCCAACCCGCTCATCAGAAACACCACAAAGGGTCTGGACACCAACAAGCACGGCTGCTTCATCGCAGACGAGAATGGTCAGACTTCCCGCGAGGGCGTATTTGCAGGCGGCGACGCTGTAACAGGCGCTGCTACCGTAATCCTGGCAATGGGCGCAGGCAAGACTGCTGCCAAGGCTATGGACGAGTACATCAAGAGCAAGAACTGATTTCTAAAAAACGGGTGCTCCGTGCGGAGCGCCCGTTTTTTAAATTCGGAATTATGAATTCGTAATTCGGAATTAATGTGCGCGCTTCGCGCGGAAATCTAAAAAACAAAAGGCAAAGCAGTTTGAAACCTGCTTTGCCTCAGCTTGTCGAAAAAATCGAATTTGCCCGCGAAGCGGGCTTTTGAAATCCGTTTTTTGCTCCGGGTTTCCCGGGGCAAAAAACACTTCTATCCGCACAAGTGTGCGGTTTGTCGGCAACGCCGACAAACCGTGCGCGCAGGGCGGATGTTCGTCGGAAAAGTCACTTTAGTGACTTTTTCGACGGTCTCAGGCAAAGCAGTTTCAAACCTGCTTTGCCTTTTGCTTTGTATAACTCTTTTAGCTCCGTCCCTTCGGGCAGGATACTTAATTTCGGAATTACATCAGCGACTTGATGTACTCGGTCAGTTCAGCCGCTGCGATGTCATGGGTCTTTGCAGTGGGGTGCCAGTCGGCTGCGTAACCGTTTGCGTTGCCGTCCTGGGTCTTGTACTGGAATGTGGAAACGTTGGTGTCGCCGGTTTCCTCTGTGTACTTCTCAGCCGCCTTCTTTACGCCTACCATCAGGTCAGCGCCCATTACTCCGAGGGAGCAGATGATGTGCGCGTCCGGATTCTTTTCACGGATGACCTTGAGGAACTCAACATACTGGTCGATGTAATCCTGTACCTTTTCCTTGTCGCCCTTGGTGTAGCTTGCGTCGTTAGTGCCGAGATTGATAACCACATAATTCGGCTGGAACTTGCTGAAATCCCAGTCGAGGTCTGACACGTTGAACATACCGTTGTAGTTGCCCCAGCTCTTCGCGAACTTGGTGTAAACATCAGGAACAAGCTGGCTCGTTACCTTGTTTCCATCGTTGGAGTAACCGGAAATGATTCCGTTGCCGCTGTAGGAAACCAGGCTGTAGTCAGCGTCGAGCGCCTGCGCGGTCTTGAATGCGTATGCCTTAGTAGCATCCTCAGTGGAGCACTTGAAGTGATGATCGCGATCCTCGTCGTCAACGCCGTAGCCGCAGGTGATAGAGTCGCCGATGAATTCGATCTTGAGATCCTTTTCTGCTGTGGGCTTAGCCTCGCCGATGGAAGTGATGCTGATATCCTTGATACCCATGGTGGATTCCTGTGCCTCGGAGAGTTTCAGCAGCTTTACGGTGGTTTCAGCAGCCTCGTCTGCGGTGAAAACAGTGACCGTAGCTTCTGCGGAATCAACCAGGTTATCCATCGTCTGCTCGCCGTTGATGTAAACAGCATATCTTGCCTGTTTCTCAACATTTGTAGTCATGTTGTCGCCAACTATGGTGAAAGCTGCGCTGGTTCCCGTGAATGTGAACTCAACTCCGCTTGCGGAAAGAGCCAGCCAGCGGATGCCCTCCGCCTCGCCAGTTCTGCCGATAAGCTTAACGTGCTGCTCGTCTGCCGAGAAATTCTTCTGGGAAAGTTCCATGGTAGTGTCCTCCGTAGTGATATTTGTGCCGTTGTCCCCTGAGGGAGTCCCGGGCAGTTCCGGTTTTGCCGAACAGCCAGTCAGCATCATCATGATCGCTGTAACAACGCTTGTCAACGATTTTGTGATCTCCATTGTATCCTCCGATGTAATATAAAAGTTGTATTAGGAAATTAAGTAGAAACGAAAACCGCCCTCCGGCGACCCGTCAGGAAATCCTGACCTGTCAACCGGACGGACGGTCTAGATCATTTCTTCAGAAGCCCAGTCAGCAATTAAACACCGAACTTGATGGTGTTAACCTTAACGCCGGGACCCATTGTGGAAGAAACTGTGCAGCTCTTGATATACTGACCCTTAGCTGCAGCAGGCTTTGCCTTAGCAACTGCTTCCATCAGAGCATTGAAGTTCTGCTCGAGCTTCTCTGCACCGAAAGATGCCTTGCCGATGGGGCAGTGAATGATGTTAGCCTTGTCAAGACGATACTCGATCTTACCAGCCTTAGCTTCCTGAACAGCCTTAGCTACGTCAGGGGTAACAGTACCAGCCTTGGGGTTAGGCATAAGACCTCTCGGACCGAGGACCTTACCGAGTCTACCAACAACGCCCATCATGTCAGGTGTTGCGATAACAACTTCGAAGTCCATCCAGCCGCCGTTGATCTTAGCAACGGTGTCGTTGTCAGCGATGTAATCAGCGCCTGCGTCCTTAGCAGCCTGCTCCTTGTCAGCCTTGCAGAATACCAGGGTACGTACCTTCTTACCGGTACCGTTGGGCAGTACAACTGCGCCTCTAACCTGCTGGTCAGCGTGACGGGAGTCAACGCCCAGACGAACGTGGAGCTCAACAGTCTCATCGAACTTAGCCTTAGCGGTCTTGCATACTAAATCGAGGGCTTCAGCAGACTCGTAAACCTTAGCGGACTCAACGAGCTTGGTGCTCTCTACATACTTCTTTCCGTGTTTCATTAAAAAATCCTCCTTGTGGTCAAGCGGAATAGATCCTCCCACTGAATTTAGTGTGTTTTAGTAGTGTTATCAGTCAACGACCTCTACGCCCATGGAACGTGCAGTACCAGCGATCATAGACATAGCTGTGTCGATGTTAGCTGCGTTCAGGTCGGGCATCTTGGTCTCAGCGATCTCCTGAAGCTGTGCCTTGGTGATCTTTGCGACCTTGGTCTTGTTGGGAACGCCAGAACCGCTCTCGATCTTGCAAGCCTTCTTGATGAGTACGCTTGCGGGAGGGGTCTTTGTAATGAAAGAGAAGCTCTTGTCAGCGTAAACAGTGATAACAACAGGGATTATAAGACCTGCCTTATCCTTGGTACGCTCGTTGAACTCCTTGGTGAATGCCATGATGTTAACGCCGTGCTGACCCAGTGCAGGACCAACAGGGGGCGCAGGTGTTGCTTTACCGGCAGGGATCTGTAACTTGATAAATCCTGTAACCTTCTGTGCCATGATTTTTATCCTCCATAAAAAACTTGAAGTTTGTCTGCGCGTTAGCGTCAGATCTTGGCGATAGCTGAAAGCTCAAGCGTAGCCGGGGTGGATCTGCCGAACATGGATACATCGACATCAGCAGTGCTGTGCTCGAGATCAATGCTCTTAACGACACCCTCAAAGCCCTCAAGCGGACCGGACTTGATGCTCACTCTGTCGCCAGCGTCGAAAGAAACGGAAGTTTCCTTCTCAATAATACCGAGGTTCTTTACCTCTTCTTCGCTCAAAGGAGTAGGCTGCGACCCTGGACCTACGAATCCGGTAACGCCTCTCGTGTTGCGGCAGATGTACCATGACTCGTTTGTGATGATCATCTTGACGAACACGTAGCTCGGGAACAGCTTTTCTTCGACCTCGACCTCTTTACCGTTTTCCTTGGTCTGCTTGGTCATTTCAACGGGAAGATAAACCTCCTCGATGATATCCTGAAGATTTCTGTTCTCAACGACCTTCATGATGTCGTTAGCGACCTTGTTTTCGTAGCCGGAATATGTGTGGAGTATATACCACTTTGCCTCTGTATCAGCCATGTTAACCCCCTTGAACCTGTCAGCCCAGTATCAGCTTGTTGAGGAATGCGAAAAGCGAGTCGATACCGAAGATGAACAGACCAGCCACCAGGCAGCATACGATAACAACGATAGTGTTGTTAGTAGTGCTCTTCGGTGTGGGCCATACGACCTTCTTGAACTCAGCCTTGCAATCCTTGAAGTACTTTACGATACCCTTCTTGGGCTTCTTTGCGGACGCAGCCTTCTTGGACTTGTCCTTATCCTTTGACTTCTTGGAGTCTGCGCTATCCTTCACATCGGAAGAATCGGGAGTGTCTTTGCCAACGTTCTTAATCTCGTCGATCTCGTTTGCCATTCTGACTCCTCCTGATTACTTGGTTTCCTTGTGAAGAGTATGCTTTTTGCAGAAGCGGCAGTACTTGTTCATCTCAAGTCTGTCAGGATCATTCTTCTTGTTCTTCATGGTGTTGTAGTTGCGCTGCTTGCATTCTGTACACGCCAGTGTAATTTTAACTCTCACTTTCGGCACCTCCTATTTTCTTGCCCTTTTCGGGCATTATTGCCTCCCTCGGCCGCGGGATTGCGGTTTTAAACGGTGGCTCAACTGTATCTATAAAAAGACACAAAAAAATAAGCCCCATTCGAGGTATCACTATTATACCACATATATTCCCGCTTGTCAAGGGCTTTTTTCACTTTTTTGAACCATGTTGTTGACAAAAACGCGCCTGTGCGTTATCATTATATAAAGGAGTGATTCATATGGTAAGAATAGGCACAGGCTACGACGTTCACCGTCTTGTCCCGGAGCGCCGGCTGATCCTCTGCGGCGTTGAAGTACCCTCGGAGCTGGGACTTCTGGGACATTCCGACGCGGATGTTGCGGTACATGCGCTGATGGACGCGATACTTGGCGCGCTTGCAATGGGCGACATCGGGAAGCTTTTCCCGGACAGCGACCCGCAGTACAAGGGTGCGGACAGCATGAAACTACTGGAAGAGGTCATCCGACGCATGGAGGGCGCGGGATTCCGCCTGGGAAACCTCGACCTGACGATAATCGCGGAGCGCCCGAAGCTCGCAAAGCACATCCACGCGATGCGGGAAAGCCTTGCTGCGGCGTTCGGCTGCGATATCTCGCAGGTCAGCGTAAAAGCCACCACCGAGGAGGGGCTGGGACTTGCCGGAGCAGGTATCGGCAGCCAGGCGGTTGTACTTCTCGAAAAGTGATCAAAGGCGCAGTCATTAACGGCTGCGCCTTATTTATTAGTTGATGGACACATCCTGCCTGAGAAGTTCCGAAGCAGTGTCATTCCCCGCGAACAGCGTGAATCTGCCCGAAATCACCTCGCGCGATCCATCTTGATGGACCGTCTCAAAAGCCGCCGCTGGTAATTGGATTTGCACATTTTTCGTCTCATGCGGCTCCAGTCTCACACGCTGGAACCCGCACAACGAGCGATTCGGCACGGAATCATCGCTGTAGCCCTTGATGTAGACCTGCAAGACATCCTCCGCCGGAATATCACTGCGATTCTCAACTTTGACTTCAACGCTGCCATCAGCATATTTCATCTCCAGGCAGCGAACGTCCGCGTAACTCAGTCCATGCCCGAAAGGATAGAGCACATTCTCATCCGTACAGTAGCGGTATGTCCTGCCTTTCATGCTGTAATCCCGGATATCCGGGAGCATGTCGGCGGTTTTGTAGAATGTCACCGGGAGCTTTCCGCTCGGGGAGACGTCGCCGAAAAGCAGACCTGCAAGCGCCCGACCGCCAAGCTGACCGGGATACCACATATCGAGCAGGGCGTCGCACTTGACGCCGACATTCACTGAGCTTCCCGCCGCAAGCACGATGACCAGCGGTTTCCCGAGCTTTTCAAGCTTTTCGAGGAGGATACGCTGACTCTCCGGCAGGCGCAGGTCAGGCTTGTCGCCGGAGCTGAACTCGTTTCCGGTGTCGCCCTCCTCGCCCTCAAGCGTGGCGTCAAGCCCTACGCAGGCAACGACGACATCGGCGCATTCCGCCATTGCCACTGCTTCGGAATACAGGTCGCCGGGCTGTGCCAGCCCCTGGGTGCGATCCTTGTAAAGGTGGCAGCCCTGGGAATACAGTATGCGTCCGGAAAAGCGCTCCCTTATGCCGTCCAGGAACGTCACATACTCGTCGGCGGTGCCGTTGTAGTTCCCGGTGAGCGCGTCGCGGCTGTCCGCGTTGGGACCTATCACCGCGATAGTCCCGAGCTTGTCCGAGAGCGGAAGAATGCCGTTATTTTCCAGCAGAACCGCTGAGCGGATGGCGCACTCCAGCGAATGCCGCTTGCTTTCCTCCGTGGAGACCTCAGTCAGCGGGATATCGTCATATTCCGTCCGGTCAAGCTGACCCAGGCGTATCCGTGTGCGGAGAACGTGCACGCAGGCGCGGCGGATGTCCTCCTCAGTCACCAGACCCTTTTCAAGCGCCGCCAGAACGTGGAGGTATGTATTGCCGCAGTTCATGTCGCAGCCGGCTTTCAGCGCCATTGCGGCGGACTCCGGCGCGGTGGCGGTTATGCAGTGGGTGGTGTGGAAGTCCCGGATAGCCCAGCAATCGGAGGTGAAATAGCCGTCGAATCCCCATTCTTTCAGCTTTCCCATCAGGAAAGGGCTGGCGCACGCAGGCTCTCCGTTAACAAGATTATACGCGCCCATCACGCTCTCAACATGCGCGTCCTTAACAAGCGCACGGAACGCCGGAAGATACGTTTCCTCAATATCCTTCGCGGAAACCTGCGCGTCAAAGGTGTGGCGCTCTGCCTCCGGACCGCTGTGCACTGCGAAGTGCTTCGCGCAGGCGGCGGTCTTAAGGTACTTTCCGTCGCCCTGCAATCCGTGGACGTATTCCTTGCCGAGTTCTGAAGTCAGGTAGGGGTCCTCGCCGTAGGTCTCGTGTCCCCTGCCCCAGCGCGGGTCGCGGAATATATTCACGTTAGGCGCCCAGAGGGTCAGTCCCTTGTAAATGTCATGGTCGCCGTGACGGCTCGCCGCGTTGTACTTTGCGCGGGCTTCCGTGGAGGTGATCTCCGCGCATTTGCGCAGCATATCCCGGTCGAACATCGCGGCAAGTCCTATCGCCTGCGGAAACATGGTGGCAGTACCCGCACGGGCAACGCCGTGCAGCCCCTCGTTCCACCAGTTGTAGGCGGGCAGTCCCGCCGAGGGTATCGCCGGAGCGTCATATTTGAGCTGCTCCGCCTGCTGCTGAACGGTCAGCGAATCAGCGAGAGCTTCCGCGCGTTCTTGAGGGGTGAGTGAATTATTGTGATAGTCAGGCATTGTTTACCTCCTGTGTATTTTTATATTAATAATACCATTTGTAATGTGGTTTGTGCTTATTTGCTGAACACCATATGCATTGTCAATGCAGATACAATTTTGCCTTGCAACTGCTCAATGCATGCCTGGTTGTATACTTCTCGTAGATTCAGAGGATCATATAACAAAACGTCGCGCATATTTTTAGTACTTATCGTATAATCTTGTACGATAATACTTGCTGTATATTACGATATCTGTTTAAATAGCAGCCGTGTACCCTCGTAGACAGGCTCAATACGTTTCTGCTCCAGCAGCCAGGTAACGTAGCTTCGTACGGTCTGACCAACCAGCAGGTATTGCATAAGGTACAGCCGGATGTGGTACTTTTCTAGGCATTCTGCAATGAGGTCATCAATAGTTTTCGGAGAGCTGCACATTTTTGCGATGTCGTCAGCCACGTCATCTATAGCGGAAAGATTTTCCCGCACAAGTTCCCCGATATCCTCGCATGGCTGGTCATGCGACGGAATGAACAGTTTTCCGCTGAATCCGGAAAGCCGCTCCAGGGACTCGCGGTGCTGCTCCTGGGAATACACGAATGAAATGCGATGCTTGGAGAGGTCCCTGGCGCTTACCACCGCGTCCGCCGTGAACCACACATCGTCCCGGGTACGGAAAACAGCCTGTGCCATATCATGGCCGTCCAGCCGCTCATAATCCAACCCCGGCGGGAGCGCGTCCCCTGAAAGCTCCGCGCAGTCACAGGGCGGCGGAAGCAACAGCTTGGTGCACATCTCCTGCGTAGTGCTGCCGCCATAGAGCGTCACCGGGATGAGAAAGCTGTGCTTCACAGCCGCTGCGGAAATTCCCGGAGCGTAGGCGGCACATCCGGTCTGCTCCCGCAGGAAAGCCGCCCCGGCTACATGGTCGGCGTGGGAATGCGTGAGGAACAGCTTTTTCAGATTCCAACCCCGCTCCACTATCTGTTCCAGGATCTGCGCAGCAATATCCCTGGAACCTGCGTCTATCATGCAGACCTCGTGTTCTGAATAACGAAAAACTCCTATATTCGTAGGGGTGGGAGCATACCATGTATCCTCCCCGACCCTGATAAGACTGTACAATTTATTTCCTCCAATTTTACTTTTAGATTATTATACCCCATATATTTATAATAGTCAAGATAATAAAGCAGAAAAAGATCCGCCCCGGAACTTTACAGCTTCGGGGCGGACAAATTTGGAAGGAACCTGATGATCAATCAGCAAACATAGCAGTAGAGAGGTATCTCTCGCCGGTGTCAGGGAGCAGAACAACGATGTTCTTTCCCTTGTTCTCGGGGCGCTTTGCAAGCTGGATAGCAGCCCACATAGCTGCGCCGGAGGAAATGCCTACCAGCACGCCCTGAGTACGTGCGATACGTCTGCCGGTAGCAAATGCGTCGTCGTTCTCAACAGGGATGACCTCGTCGTAGATCTTAGTATCAAGCGTCTCAGGAACGAAGCCTGCGCCGATACCCTGGATCTTATGCGGACCAGACTTGCCCTCGGACAGCACCGGAGAACTCTTCGGCTCAACTGCAACGACCTTAACGTCGGGATTCTTGGACTTTAAGTACTTGCCGACGCCGCTGACAGTTCCGCCTGTGCCTACGCCTGCAACGAAAATATCCACCTTGCCGTCGGTATCTTCCCATATCTCGGGACCAGTAGACGCAACGTGAGCCGCGGGATTAGCCGGGTTAGTGAACTGCGACGGGATAAAGCCGCCGGGAATTTCCTTTGCAAGCTCGTTTGCCTTCTCAATTGCGCCCTTCATGCCCTTTGCGCCGTCAGTGAGGACCAGCTCCGCGCCATACGCCTTCATCAGGTTGCGGCGCTCGATGCTCATGGTCTCGGGCATTACGATGATTATACGATAATTTCTCGCTGCTGCTACTGCTGCAAGTCCGATACCGGTGTTGCCGCTGGTCGGTTCAATAATAACGCTGTCGGGCTTGAGAACCCCACTCTTCTCAGCGTCGTCTATCATCGCTACTGCTACTCTGTCCTTGACGCTTCCGGCAGGGTTGAAAAGCTCCAGCTTTGCAAATATCTTCGCGCCGGTCTGCTCCTCGGCTTCGATTTTTGTCACCTCAAGCAGCGGGGTGCGTCCTACAAGGTCAGTGATGGTCTGATATACTTTCATGGTCGTTCTCCTTTTCTAAAGTTAAAGCAACACCGCACAATTAACGGCTACCGCCTTTGCCAAGCGACGCCTACGGCTTACGCCGCGCTTGCATATTTTCCGTCATCTTGCGTCGTACTCATTCATACAATCTGACGAAAAATCGAGTTTTGCCAATGAGCGAAGCGTATTATTGGCAAAACTGACTGCGCAATCGCACGGCAATAATTATGCGGCATTGCCTTAAATAATTATCCGACAGGCATCTTTTGAATCTCTAGATTACCTATCAACTTGATAGGATTATATCACATTTTTATCTCCCTGTCAAGGGGTTATATGGATTTTTTCAAAAAAAAATCTGAAACTTCTGGAATTAATATCCGTTTATAAAAAAGTCCAGCCTGCAAATAATAATCCCGTGCAGTCAGAAGCTGTCGGAGCGCACCGATCACCTCGCGATTCGTCAGCTTTTGACATGCATACTTTTTAAAATAAGAAAGGGATACGATATGAAAAAGCTTTTAAGTCTTGCAGCCGCGCTTGCTGCTGCAGGTGCGCTCACGATAGGTGCGTCTGCGAACGGCGGCATAGTCGGCGGAGTCGTCAACGCCGGCGAGGACATCGTAAACGGCGTAGTAAACGCAGGAGAGGACATCGTTGGCGGTGTGACCGGAATGAACAACGGCGAAACCGCCGGTAGCACCTCGGACGCCGGGACCTCCGGAACAGGCACTACCACTCCCGGCTCGACAAACAGCACCACTTCAGGCACCGATACCACGACCGGAACAACAAATGGAACCGCTAATACGCCCAACATGACTACTCCCGGAAACCCCAACACCGGCGTTACGTTCAACATGGCGGCAGTAGGAGCAGCCGCGCTTGGTCTTGCAGGCGTTGCGCTCGCATCCCGCCGGGACGACTGATTTTAAGTCAGTTAAGTAATTAATGATGCACTTTCGTACATGCGAAAGTGCACCTTATTTTAAGGTAAAAAAATTATAGGTTTTCACTAAATTTTTTTGTAAATCATGTTCAAAATGACAGTTGCTTTTTTTTGAAGTTTATTGTAAAATATAAAAGAGGATTTAGTGTTTGCTATCCGCTCAACAATTATCTAGGAGGATTTTTTCTTATGAAGTTAAGAAATGTAATCGCTGCCGCTGCTGCTGTCGCAGTTGCTGCAACAACCACAATCACATCTTTCGCTGCTTCCGCATTCAAGGGAGCTACAAACACACAGTCTGGCATGTTCGCTTGCCTGCTGTCTGATGACCCCAATGTTCCGCTGTTCACCGACTACGCTCCTATGTCCGACTTCGTAGGCTTCACTCTCAACGTTAAGGCTGTTGATAAGAGAGCTGTTGAGGCTGGTGTTGCAGAGGGCGCATGGATCGCTGGTGCATTCGGCTTCAACTCCCCGTCCACTGGCTGGAAGCAGATTGAGTGGGGCCTTGAGGGTTCTTCCGCTGCTGACAAGCCCTACATCATGTCTGCTGGCGCTAAGAGAGGCGAGTACACCCTGTCCTATACTCAGGATACTCCTATCTTCGCTTCCACCGATACATATGCTCAGGTATGGATCCAGAACTACGCTGATTCCTATGAGTTCGAGATCGTAAGCTACACTCTGCTGAACTCCAAGGGCGAGGACATCACCAAGGCTGGCGACTCTAAGCCTGCTGAGACCACTAAGCCCGCTGAGACCACTAAGCCTGCTGAGACCACAAAGCCTGCTGACGAGACCACTGCTCCTGTAGAGGAGACCGTTGAGGTTTCTATCGAGACTGAGGAAGTTGAGACTTTCGAGGTTGACACTGCTGAGGTTGATACCGCTGAGGTTGACACTGCTGAAGTTGACACCGTTGAGGTTGACACTGCTGAGGCTCCCGCTACCGCAGAGGCTCCCGCTGTTGACGCTGACGCTAACAAGGGCAACCCTGACACCGGCGTTGCTGGCGTTGCTGTTGCTGCTGGCGTAGTTGCTCTGGCTGGCGCTGCTGTTGTAGCTTCCCGCAAGAGAAAGTAATCAACAATAAGTGACAGATAGTACAAACACTAACCGCACCCCCGGATCGAGCGTCCGGGGGTGTTTCTTTTGTATTGACAGCGGTGGAGTCATGTGATACAATATCATTATATGAAATGTGAGGTATTATATGAATAATTTGATTTCTTTTGCCAAAAGAGCAGCCGTTTTTTTTGCGTCTATTGCCGCGCTGTGGGCGGCGCTGACCGCTGCAGCAGCAATCCCAAACGGTGCACTGCATGAGAACATGCTACAAAGCGCGGTTTACTTCATGGACAAGGACGCATTCCTGGACAGCGGTCAGATGAGACTTCAGCAGGACAACTATGCCGACGCGATACTGCTGAATGTCACCTGGAACATGGGCGTTGGCTCGCCGTTTACCGCCGCACTGGATACAGAGTATTTCGACGGCAACGACGGTGTCAACGACTATGGTGAAAACTGGGGATTCTACAGCGCCGTTAACGGCACGACCCAGCCCAACACCGATTACACCCGCTACTGGCACGGCGCTGCGGCAGTTATCCGACCGCTTATGCTGCTCACCGATATCAGCGGTATCAAGCTTGTCGGGCTCATCTGCGCTTTAGTTCTTCTTGCCGGAAATGCCGCGCTGCTGATGAAAAAACGGCAGTTCTTTGCCGCAGGCGCGCTGACCGCTGCGTTTCTCTGCGTTCACGTCTGGAACATCAGGCTGTCGCTGGAGTACCAGCCAGCAGTTCTGGTCACGCTGCTGGTGCTTCCGCTGTTTGTACTGTTCTATCGCAATGACAGCGCGCTTTCGATACTTGCTGTTTTATCCGGCGTGACGATCGCTTTTTTTGACTTTCTCACCGCCGAGACCCTTACGATATTGGTTCCACTGATTGTAGTTTTCATCATGCGCAAGCAGGATGACGTATTCCCCGGACTGCGCGACAGCTTTATTCTGACGCTGAAATGCGGCTCGGCGTGGCTGATCTCCTACGCGGGGACGTTCCTCGCAAAATGGGGGCTTGCTTCTGCGGTCACTGGTGAAAACAAATTTGCGACTGCTCTGACCTCAGCGGAGGTCAGGTTTGTCGGCGAAGCGGAAACGCTATCACCGGCGGAACAGTTCTTCCTGGCGCCCGCCGCTAATCTGTCTACTCTGTTCGGAGGCGCTGAGCGCGTTGACTGGACGGCGTTGGTAAGTGGGCTTATTATCAGCGCCCTGTTGCTCGGAGCGGTGTTCTACCTGTTCCGCAGCCGCGAGCGTTTCGACCTGGATTTCACGCTGACTATGCTTATTCTTGGCGCTTTGCCGTTCGTGAGGTTCTTCATGCTGAACAACCATTCCTATCTTCATGAGTTCTTCACCTACCGCGCGCTTGCTTCATCAATACTCGCCGTGCTTGCTATTCTGTGGTTTTCTGTTGAATTCCGCTCCAAAAAGAAAAATCCCCCTGTAAAAGGAGGTAAAAAGCATGGGCGCGCCTGAACTTGAGCTTACTATCCTGATGCCCTGCCTTAACGAACAGCGCACGGTCGCGCAGTGCGTCCGGATGGCACGGGAATTCCTGACCGAAAATCAGGTAAGCGGCGAAGTGCTGGTCGCGGACAACGGCAGCACCGACGATTCTCCGGGCCTTGCCTGCGCAGCAGGAGCACGGGTAGTAACCG
Organism: uncultured Oscillospiraceae bacterium; assembly: GCA_934446565.1. Taxonomy (GTDB): domain Bacteria; phylum Bacillota; class Clostridia; order Oscillospirales; family Ruminococcaceae; genus CAG-115. The sequence continues at coordinate 37,283 of CAKSEO010000012.1, forward strand.
TAACGGAACGCGGCTACGGCAGCGCGCTTATCGGCGGTATCAGAGCCTCCCGGGGAAAATACGTCATAATGGGAGACTGCGACATGAGTTACGACCTACGGCACCTGGAGGGATTCCTGCAAAAGCTGCGTGAGGGCTATCCCCTGGTAATGGGCTGCCGGATGGACAATGTCCAGCCCGGCGCAATGCCGTTTTCACACCGTTACATCGGCGTGCCGCTGCTGTCGTTCCTTGGGCGGGTGAGATTCCATACGAATGTTCGCGACTTCCACTGCGGACTGCGCGGATTCGACCGGGAAAAGGCGCTCTCGCTTGGACTGTCATGCAGCGGCATGGAATTCGCCACCGAACTCATCGGCAAATTTGCGCTTTCCGGCGCGGAGATCGCGGAGATACCGATAACACTAAGTCCGGACGGGCGCGGAAAGAGATCCCATCTGCGCGCCATTCCGGACGGTCTGCGGCATGTTAATTACATTCTGTTCGGCAGCAGGAAGTAACGGCGCATCACTTGACGAGCAGTTTTTCCAGTGGCTTGCGCACCAGACGATTCCAGAACTTTACAACGAATCCGGTCAGCACCGCCGCGATTATCGTACCCTCGCGGGTGCCCATAACGTGGAATTCGAAGAATATCAGCGACAGCACGACCGCGATAATAACGCATGAGATATCGAACACGACCTTGACCGTGCCGAATTCCTTATGTATCGTATCGGAAATCGCCTTGACGAACGCCTCTCCGGAGTTCATCACAACATTCGCGATGACCGAAAGCGAGATGCCGAATGCCAGTACGACAGTACCGATAAGTACCAGCACAAGCTGTATCAGATAATTGTCCGGCTTGAGGAACGAGAAGATCCACATTCCGAAATCGGTGAACCATCCGAACAGAAACGACAGCGGAAGTTGAATGAGCTGTATCCACTGGAAGCGTTTCCGCAGAATTACTATCTGCCCGATAATAAGCACGCAGTTCCAGATTATCAGCCAGTTTCCGAGCGACAGCGCCGTAAATTTAAGGCTCATCACGTTAGCTACCGAGGATATCGGCGACACTCCAAGCTCCCCCTTTTTGGTGATCGCAACGCCAAGCGCCGAAATAAACAGGCTGATGATAAATAACGCGTAGCGTTTCACAAGCTCTTTTACGGGTATCAGGGGTTTTCTGTCTTCCATTGGTTCTCCTTTTCAACTTCTCCACATAAAAACTGCGCTAAAGCGTTCCATGTACATTCTCTATCGTCCGTGGAATTTCTATTACTTTTTTACATATCTATTATACCACTGTCGATATCAGCAATCAAGCCCCCGATTCACTGAATCAGGGGCTTTCATTATGTGGATTTTTGTGCTATTTTATTAAAGCACTCTTGCCAGGAAGTCGCGCAGGCGCAGATTCTTCGGGTCGGTGAATATCTCATCGGGAGTTCCCTGCTCCTGTATCTTGCCATCTGCCATGAACAGCACGCGGCTTGCTACCTCTCTTGCGAATCCCATCTCGTGAGTTACGACGATCATGGTCATGCCGCCGTCTGCGAGCTTCTTCATCAGCTCGAGCACCTCGCCGACCATCTCCGGGTCAAGCGCGGACGTAGGCTCATCGAACAGGATAACGTCAGGATTCATCGCCAGAGTACGCGCGATGGCGATACGCTGCTTCTGACCGCCGGAGAGCTGCGCGGGATACGCTTCAGCCTTGTCGGACAGCCCTACCATTGCGAGCAGCTCGTCTGCGCGCTTGTCGGCCTGAGCCTGGGTCATTATTTTGTTCTTGACCGGAGCTATCGTGATGTTCCGGCGGATAGTCAGGTGAGGGAAAAGGTTGAAGTGCTGGAACACCATTCCCATCTTCATGCGGACTGCGTTCAGCTCCTTGCCTTTGGCATGTGTTATGTCCTTGCCCTCGAACTCGATGGTGCCGCTGGTGGGCTGTTCAAGCAGGTTCAGGCAGCGCAGGAACGTACTTTTACCGGAGCCGGACGGTCCGATAACTACCACCTTTTCTCCCTTTTCTATTGTTTCGGTGATACCGTCAAGAACGACCAGGTCGCCGAAGCTCTTTTTAAGATTACTTACGCTTATCATTCGACAGTCTCCTTTCCAGACGGTTTACAAGTGCGGACAGACCCACTACCATCAGCAGGTAGATGAGTGCCACAGCGATCAGCGGCAGGAATGCCTCGTAGGTCTGCGAACGGATAGTATCGCCGCCCTTGGTGAGGTCGTTCAGCGCGATATAGCCGGAAACGGAAGTCTCCTTGAGGAGCACTATCGCCTCGTTGCCGAGCGCGGGGAGGATATTCCTTACAGCCTGCGGAAGGATTATTGTCACCATCGTCCTGGTGTAGCCGAAGCCCAGCGATGAGCCAGCCTCGAACTGACCGCGGTCAACGGACATGATACCGGAACGCACGATCTCGGCAACGTAAGCTGCGGAGTTCAGACCGAACGCGATGACTGCAACAAGTATCTTACTGATGTTAACGGAGCTGAACACAACGAAGTAGATGATCAGCAGCTGAACTACCATAGGCGTACCACGGACGACAGTCAGGTAGATGCGGCAGATGAAATTCGGGATCTTGAGTCTGCCGGTGAGCTGGTTCGTGGAGCGAATCATCGCGATGATGAATCCAAGCACGATACCGATAACTACAGCCAGAACGGTGATAAGCAGCGTATTGCCAAGGCCCTGTACCAGGTATACCCAGCGGTCCTTGTCGAGGAACGTGCTCTTGAGCTTATCCAGGAAGTTCTCGGAAACTGCGTTGCCGCTCTTGTAGATTATAACCTGGCTCGCCTCGGTGTAGCTGTCGGAGAAGTTGACGTTCTTCAGACGATCCTCTGTTACGGTCATGCCCGCAACGCCGATATCAGCCTTGCCGGAGTCCACCGCAGCGATAACGGAATCGAACGCCATATCGTCAATGACGAGCTCCTTGCCGAGGATATCGCAGACGGCTCTCATCATGTCTACGTCGAAGCCGACTATCTCGCCCTCCTCCTTGAGCTCGTAGGGCGGGAATTCCGCGTTGGTAGCCATTACAAGCTTGCCGTCGTAGGTGACGCCCTCAGGGCTTTCATAGGGATGCTTGCCGTACTCATCGTCAACGAGCCAGTTCTGCTCGATCGTGGCAAGCGTTCCATTTTCGCGGAGCTGTGCAAGCGCGTCGTTTACCTGCTGGGTCAGCTCGTCGTTGCCCTTCTTTATCGCGCAGGCGTACTTTTCAACTGCAAACGGCTTGGGCGAAATAGAAAGCTCCGGATTCTTACTTACAAAGTATTTTGCAGGTGAAGCGTCGATAAGTACGACGTCTACCTTACCCTGCTTGAGCGCCTCGATAGCGTCAGCGCCCTTGTTGTACTTCTCAACTGTCGCACCCGCTACGCTCTCGGCGTAGGTCATACCGGTGGTGCCCATCTGAACGCCGATAGTTTTTCCGGTCAGGTCGGTGGACACGCCCTTTACGATTATGACCTGGCTCGCCTGAGTGTAGCTGTCAGTGAAGTTGACATTCTTCAGGCGATCCTCTGTTACGGTCATGCCTGCAACGCCAACATCAGCCTTGCCGGAATCCACCGCAGCGATAACGGAATCGAACGCCATGTCGTCGATGACAAGTTCCTTGCCGAGAATATCGCACACGGCTCTCATCATATCCACGTCAAAGCCGACGATCTCGCCCTCCTCCTTGAACTCATACGGAGCAAACTCGGCGTTGGTAGCCATTACGAGCTTGCCGTCGTATGTAACGTCCGCAGGGCTTTCATAGGGGTGCTTGCCGTACTCGTCGTCAACCAGCCAGTTCTGCTCGATGAGGGTCAGCGTACCGTCCTCGCGGAGCTGAGTCAGCGCTTCGTTTATCTGCTGGGTCAGAGCGTCGTTGCCCTTCTTGACCGCGACAGCGTATTCCTCGACTGCGAACGGGTCGTCAAGGGTAACGATGTCGGAATTCTTGCTGACGAAGTACTTCGCCGGGGAAGCGTCGATAAGCACTGCGTCGATCTTTCCCTGCTTGAGCGCCTCGACAGCGTCCGCGCCCTTGTTGTACTTCTCAACAGTGGCGCCCTCGATACCCTCGGCATATGTCATGCCGGTAGTGCCGATCTGGACGCCTATCTTCTTACCGACAAGGTCGTCCGCACAGGTGACGGTGTTCTCCTGCGTGGTGGTCTGCTCCGCCGCGCAGCCGGTGAACATGCACAGCGTGAGCAGCAGCGCAGACACCGCCGCTAAAAATTTCTTCATGGTGAGTAACTCTCCTTTTTTTAAAACTATCTATCATTATACAACATTGCCAGCCCAATTGCAAGTATTTTTTTGAAAAATACCTTATAAGAATATAAACTCACTTGCTGCGGTACTGCTTGGGAGTCATTCCCGTGTGGGAACGGAACAGCTTGCAGAAATACGCGCTGCTGCTGAATCCGCACTCCAGCGCGACTGCCTCCACCGTCATGTTACCGTCCCGAAGAAGCTGCATCGACCTTTCCACGCGGTATTTCAGCAGATAGCTCACCGGAGAGGTGTGCAGGTAACTCTGGAAGCACCTCGACGCCTCGCTGCGGCTTATGCTGGCGGCATTCGCGATATCCTGGAGGGACACATCCTCCGCGTAGTGCTCCTGAATGAACCCGATCATCTTCTGCATGCGTATCTGGAGAACGTGCTCGTTTTTGACCGCCGGAGCAAGCTCCATCTCCCCGCGGTGGGTGAAAAGCAGCTCCCATGCGCGGCTTATCTCGCGCAATACGCGTATCTCAAAGCATTCACGCTCCCCCGGGGGATTGCGGAAATCCAGCTCCGGCACCTCGCCGTACCTGCCGACCTCTCCGTACTCCTGGAGCATCGAGAACACTCTGTCAAGGCACTCAAGTATCTCGCACTTCCACTCCGCAGCGCCGTCCAGAATAACGTACGGCAGCTGTGAATTCAGCGTTATCGGCATAACGTAATGCGTGTTGATAACGCTGTTGACCGGCGCAATGAACTCCGGCTGGAACACCACGTTCGGACAGTAGCAGGGCGAACCTCCGACGCTCTCGTAGCTGTGCAGGCAGTTCGTGTTGAGGAATATCCCCTGTCCCGCCTCAAGCGTGATGTCAACGTTCCCCGCCTGGATATGTACCGTTCCGCTGTGCACTACGAAGAACTCAAGGTTCGGGTGCCAGTGCAGCGGGACGCTGTTCCCCGCGATATGCAGGGAGTTGACGTAGTATTGTATGGGAAATTCAGCCTTTCCGTGCTGGACAAGCTCCTGAAAATTTTCCTTTAACGGCATGTGGAATTCTTCCATCCGCCCACCTCCAATTGTGTTCGTTATAATTATCCCTTGGGAATATTATAATATAAATCGGGAATATTGTCAATTGTTCAAAACGATTATAGATAATATAATAATATTATACAGAATTGGAGAAAATATTTGTGCATATCTCACAAAGCAAACGATTACATGTTGTTGGTTTTGACCAGTTAAATTAAGTAAATTACTTGCTTCCCGAACGTCAGACCGCATTGCAATGCAATTTTGTTCCTCGAATGTGCAACTATTTTCCACATCAAGAAAAGGGAGAAAAACAATGCCTGCTTTCAAGAAAACCATCGCCTGCACGATGACGGCGGCAATGATACTCGGCCTCACGGCGTGCGACGACGAAGCTCCGAACTCCGGAGTTTCCAACGCAGCGCCGGACGCGCCCGCCGCAACCACATCCACCCAGGCGTCCACCACGACAGACCCCAACGCAGGTCTTGACATGACCGACAAGGAGAACAAGGAGCTTGACACTTCCATGGCTCCCCCCAGCGGCAACGCAGGAACGCTCAAGTACCTCGGATTCTACGATATCACCTCCGACCAGAAAGGCACCGAGCAGTGTCTGATATTCCAGTCGGATGTATACGGCGGCACGATAGATTACACCAGCGTTCCTTTCGGCGCGGCGTTCTACGATAAACTCGCGAACCTCATCGCCAGCGATGATTCCCCGGATATCGTCACCAAGGACGCGATGCTCCGCCCGGGCAATGTTTCCAAGAATCTGTTCGAACCGCTCGACGGAAAGATCGACCTCACCACCCCGCTGTGGCAGGACATCGCGGGCGTTGTCGAGGATTTCAGCTGGAAGAACAAGCATTACTACTACCCGCACCGCACCACGACACTCTACGCGCTGAACTACAGCAAGCAGACCATCGCTGAAAACGACCTGACAGACCCCTACGACCTGTACAGAGCCGGCGAATGGACCTGGGACGCATGGCGCGACATGATGATCGCGTTCTGCGACAAGGACGACGCTCACGTTGGTTTCTACACCACCAACCATACCATAACGAGCTTCATCGCCACCACCGGCACAACGCTCATCGACGTACAGCCGGACGGCACCATTACAAACAACATACTCTCCGCGGATGTTTCCCGCGCTATGACTTTCCTTGAGGGGCTCTGCCGCGACGGTCTGACCTACGACAAGTCATACGGCGACTGGGTTTCCCCGCAGGTATTCTCCACCGCGTGCAACAACATCCTGTTCACCTGCACCGAACCGGAGTGGACCTACATAGCAGAGACCGAAAATCTTCAGAACAAGCCCGGCGTTGACGATGATATCTTCGACACCGTGTCCGAATTCTCGTTCGTACCGTTCCCGAGGGATCCTGTTGCCGACAAGTACTACACCGAGTACGACACGTTCGGATACCTCGTCCCCAAGGGCGCAAAGAACATCGACGGCGCGATAGAGTTCATCAACCTCAACAGAATGTACGACATCGACCCCGCTATCCAGGCAAAGGTACGCGAGGATCACATCAATCCCGAGAAGATATACTTCGAAAAGGGCAAGTATGCAGGCTCCGAGAAGTGGCAGATGAAGTGGGGCGAGCGTGAGTACGACCTGTGGCGCGAGATGTGCGACCCCTCAAACTTCACGTTCATCAACGAGGACGCCGAGGGCTTCTCCACCGATTTCACAGACCAGATCGGCGAACTTCTGATGGGCGTTGTCGAGCGTGGCGAGTCCTGGGCTAAGACCAGCGCCGAGTTCTCACCCGTTGCAGACGGCACTATCCAACCGTTCCTCAGCTGACAGAGCTGACCTACCCAAGCTAATACTCCGGTTTACCGGATATTATACCCGATGAGCGCTCCCAACGCTCTCCGGAATTATTCATTTCGATTTCATTAAGGAGGAACCACAAAATGAATACAGCAAAAAGACTCCTCGCATGCGGAATGGCAGCGGCAATGGTTGCCGGTCTGACCGCCTGCGACGACGAAACCCCCGCTAACAGCGGCGCAAGCAACAATAACTCCGTTGCTGCCCCCGCAGCAGTCACCACAACGACTTCTGCTTCCACAACTACAGACCCTAACGACGCACTCGACCTGACCGACAAGGATACCAAGGAGTTCGACACTTCCCTGTATCAGCCCTCCGGCAATGCAGGCACCCTGAAGTACCTCGGTTATTACGATATCACCGCTGACCAGAAGGGTACAGAGCAGTGCCTGATCTTCCAGTCCGACCTTTTCGGCGGCAAGATCGAATACACCAGCACTCCCTCCGGCGACGCTTTCTTTGAAAAGCTCTCCAACCTTATCGCGGCTGACGACTCCCCTGATATCGTTGAGAAGTCCGCAATGCTCTACCCGGGCAACGTTTCCAAGAACCTGTTCGAACCGCTGGACGGCAAGATCGACATTGATTCCGCTATGTGGAGCGAAATGAAGGATGTTGCTGAATCCTACGCATGGAACGGCAAGCACTACTACTATCCGCACCGCATCACCACTTCCTTCGCACTCAACTACAGCAAGAAGACCATTGAGGAGAATGACCTCCCTGATCCGTATGAGCTGTACAGAAACGGCGAGTGGACCTGGGACGCTTGGCGTGACATGATGATCCAGTTCTGCGACAAGGACGATGACAACATCGGTTTCTACGCTACCGATACTACTGTTGACGCGTTTATCCTCACAACTGGTACATCTCTTGTTGATACACAGCCCTCCGGCGTTATCACAAACAACCTTTCCAACCCGAACGTAACAAGAGCAATGCAGTTTATCGAGACACTCTGCCGTGACGGCGTATCCTACGGCAAGCAGCTCGGCGACTGGGTACCTCCGCAGACATTCGCTACTGAATGCGACCGCCTGCTGTTCCTGTGCATGGAGCCCGAGTGGACCTACATCGCAGCTACCGAGCAGCTCCAGAACCCCAAGGGCGTTGATAACGATATCTTCGACACCGTTTCTGAGTTCGCATTCGTTCCGTTCCCGAGAGATTCCCAGGCAGACGCTTACTATCAGGGCTACGACACTTTCGGCTACCTCGTTCCTAAGGGTGCTAAGAACGTTGACGGCGCTATCGAGTTCATCAACCTGAACAGAGCTTACGACGTTGACCCGGCTATCCAGGCACAGGTAAAGAAGGATCACTGCCAGCCTGAGAAGATCTACTTCGAAAAGGGCAGCAACATAGGCAAGGAGAAGTGGCAGATCACATGGGGCGAGCAGGAATACGATCTCTGGAGAGAGATGTGTGATCCCGCAAACTTCAGCTTTGTTACCGAGGACGCTTACGGCTTCAACTCTGACTTCCAGAGCCAGCTCGCTACCGTTGTTATGGACGTTGTAGAGAACGGCGCTTCCTGGACTCAGACATCTACCGAGTTCTCTCCGATAGTTGACGCGATCGTTGCAGAGTACTCCCTCGCATAATTCAGAAATCTGAATAAACTTACCCCCGCAGTTGAACTGCGGGGGTTTTGTTGTATTAAAATCGAAAGAGAAACCAGGATCACTCGATCTCTTCCATAACGCTCTTGTAAGCCGGGCGGATTATCTTGCTCATTCCCACAAGCTCCTCTATCCTGTGCGCCGACCATCCGACAACTCTCGCGATAGCAAACAGCGGAGTGTACAGCTCAAGCGGAATACCCAGCATGTCGTAAACGAATCCGCTGTAGAAATCCACATTGGGGCTTACGCCCTTGTAAATGCGGCGCTTCTCCGCGATGAGCTGCGGAGCTATCTCCTCTATCGCGGAATACAGCGCCATGTCGCTTGTTTTTCCTTTCGCCTCGGCAAGCTTCTGGACGTAGGATTTCAGTACGCGCTCGCGCGGGTCGGAGATGGAGTACACCGCGTGACCCATTCCGTATATCAGACCCTTTCCGTCGAACGCCTCGCCCGCAAGCAGCTTCGAGAGGTAATCCCGGACTGCGTCCTTATCCTGCGGGTCGGTGACGTGTGCACGGATGTCCTGCATCATCTGCATGACCTTGAGGTTTGCGCCGCCGTGACGCGGTCCTTTCAGCGAGGACATCGCCGCAGCTATCGCGGAATATGTATCCGAGCCGGAGGACGTTACAACACGGGTCGTGAACGTGGAGTTGTTTCCGCCGCCGTGTTCCATATGGAGCATCAGCACGATGTCAAGCACCCGGGCTTCGAGCTCCGTGTACTGCATATCCGGGCGCAGCAGCAGCAGGAAATTCTCCGCAGTGGACAGCCCGGCTTTCGGACGATGGATATACATGCTTTCGTCGTTTTCGTAGTGGTTGTATGCGTGGTATCCGTACACCGCCAGCATCGGAAATACTGCGGTAAGCTGGAGGCACTGCCGGATACAGTTGTCGATGGAATTCGACGCAAGGTCGTCGTCATATGAGGACAGCGTGAGGATACTCTTAGTCATGGAATTCATGATATCCTTGGAGGGCGCTTTCATGATGACGTCCCGGGTAAAATTGGACGGCAGCGTGCGGCACTCGGTGAGGATGTCGTTGAACTCCGCGAGCTGCTGCTCGTTCGGCATTTCGCCGAATATCAAGAGGTATGCGGTCTTTTCGAATCCGAACCCGTCAAGCTTTTTTATCAGCGTGTTAACATTGTAGCCGCGATACCACAGCTCGCCGTCGCATGGTACTCGCTCGCCGTTCTCTTCCTTGAACGAAACCACCTTGGAAATACGCGTCAGTCCGGTCAGAACGCCCTTGCCGTTTATGTCACGCAGACCGCGGTTCACGCCGTATTCCCGGAAAAGCTCATCGGATATGGTGTCGTGCTCAACGCAGAGCTTCTGCTTTTCGGCTGCAAAATCGTTTATCTTCTCAAATGCCATAGTGTGTCCTCCTTCGTCGTGATGTGTCGTCAGTTCTTTGCCGTATCATCTTTCTCGGCGCCCCTTGTGGTGAGCTTTTTCAGCAGTGCGTAAAGCGTCTGCTTTTCCTCCGCTGTCAGCGGCTCAAGGAAGTGGTGCGCCTGGTCCTGCATTTTCCGCCCCAGCCTGTCGGAGCGCTCCCGCCCGGCGGCGGTCAGCGTTACGATTATCTCGCGCTTGTCCAGCTGATTCTTGCTGCGGGTGATGTAGCCGTCGTGCTCCAGCTTCGCGAGGGATTCAGACATGGACTGCGGGCTTACCTGGAACAGCTCCGACAGCCGCTTCTGGACTATCTCGCCATCCCTGGCTATCGTCAGCAGTATCCTTTCTCGCTCAAGCATTGTGCGGTCTCCGCTGAGGAATTCGCTGTTCCCCGCCGAGATGTTGCCGCGCAGGCGCGCGAACCAGTCATGTATCAGCCCGGTGAGCTGCTCGTCAATATCCTGCATAGTGCACCTCTTTTTTCGGTTCAGATATGGAATATCAAGTACCTTATGATTATACCATACTTTACCGGCATTGTCAAGTACCTGAAATAAAACTACGATGTCAGGTTTGTGCACGAATGATGAAAATTATCTATCGACCCCTACTTTGGATTGACAGTTGACGAGAAACGTGATATAATTAATTAATATCTATGAAATCGATATAGTAAAGGGTGACGACCTTGGCAAACGAAGAAAGCAAAGCGGAAAAACAGGAAAAGCTCCAGGCGAAACTGGTGGAGTGCGTCCAGACGCTGTATATCAACGACAACATCGACGACGCGATAAACCAGCTGATGGAAATAATCGCGGATTTCTATGAAGCGGACCGTAGCTATATTTTCGAGTTCGACAACGACAAGCAGCTCCTGCACAACACCTATGAGTGGTGCGCGGCTGGTATCGAACCAGAAATACAAATGCTCCAGAGTGTCGAGATGGCAGTTATAGACCGCTGGCTGTACTTCTTCGAGAAGAAGGGCGAGTTCTACATAAACTCCCTCAGCAGCGAGGTCTCCTCAGACTCTCCGGAATACCAGATACTCGCCGTACAGGGGATCGAGAGCCTGATGGCAGCGCCCCTGCGAAACGGCAATAAGATGGTAGGACTCATGGGCGTGGACAATCCCCGCGCCAACACCGATATGCTCATGCTCATGCGGCTTGTATCGGCTTTTGTCGTAAACGACATGCAGAAGCGCGAAACCCTTGAACAGCGTATCCTCCGCGCGATAGGCAACACCTACGTTTCCATGAACATGGTGAATTTCAAGGAGGATTCCCAGAAAGAGATAAAGCACAACGACAAGGTGGCGATGTACGTCAATCACCACCACGGCGTGGTCAAAATGATGCGCGATGTCATGACCGCCCTCGCCGATGACGAATCCCGCGAGGATGTGCTGAAATTCACCGACCTCACCACTGCGCCGCAGCGCCTGATGGAATCCAATATAATCAGCCACGAGTTCCACTCCAAGGACGACCACTGGTGCCGCTGCGAGTTCATGGTGATGAACCGCGACGAGGATGGCAGCGTTATCGACGCACTTTTCGCAGTTCAGTATATCGACCACGAAAAGCAAAAGGAGCTGGAATATAGCCGCGCCCTCAAGCACGCGCTGGAAAACCAGAACGAGATATACGCGGAAATGCTCCACATGCAGGGCTGCGGAGTCTTAGCTTCCCGCGCAGACACCTGCGAAGTGATATTCATGAACGACGAGGCAAAGCAGCTCTTCGGCGGCTCCGGCAACGGCAGGCTGCTTTCAGAGGTGCTCAAACCGATAAAGTCGGAGGACGCAGCCGGATTGCTTCAGCAGCTTGACGACCTGCGGCGTTTCCCGGGGATGTGCAGCTTCGAATTTGCAGTAGACAAGCCCTACAGCGGGCGCATCTACATCAAGTCCACGGCGCGGACTGCGACACTTGCCTGCGGCGACCGGATAATGACACTCACGCTGATGGACATCACCGACAAGAAGGATCTTGAGAACCAGCTCACACGCCTTTCCGAGACAGACTCGCTCACCGGTATAGCCAACCGCGGCTGCGGAGAACGCCGCGCAGAAAAGATGATAAATGGCGGCGTAAAGGGAATGTTCTGCCTGCTGGATGTTGATAAGTTCAAATCCATCAACGACAGCTTCGGGCACACCGTCGGAGACAAGGCACTCATCGCGATTGCAGAATGCCTGCGCCGCAGCTTCACAATAGACGACGTTGTAATGCGTCTGGGCGGCGACGAATTTGCGGTATACGCTGTCGGAGTTGAAAACGAACAGCACGGCACAAAGCTTATAAGTAACTTCATCTCCAACGTTGAGAAAATAGACATTCCAGAAATGGCGGGGAGAAAGGTTACGGTAAGCCTCGGTGCAGTACTCTACCAGGGGGGCGACGTCAAGTTCGATCAGCTCTACCCTATGGCGGACAAGGCTATGTACAACTGCAAGAACACCCCCGGAAACCAGTTCGGATTCTTCCACGAATGATACGATTGTATAAGCGCAAAAAAAGTCAGTCAACGCCTTTTCCGGACGTTTGACTGACTTTTTTATTTCACGCCGTCGGGCTTATACGAGCTGCTCCCGCAGCTCTTTCAGCAGCCTGCGCTCCCGGCGGCTCACCATCACCTGCGTCATGCCGAGCAGCTGCGCCGTTTCGCACTGGGTCTTGCGCCGGAAGTACCGCAGGATAAGTATCTCCCGGTCCTCCCCGGAAAGCCCCTCCAGGCACTGCCGCAGCGCCAGCCGGTCTATCAGCCTGTCCTCCCCCGAGGCGGACGGCACAGGAAGCGGCTCCCCGTCCTCGCCGCCGTGGTCGAGGGAAACCGGAGGTATCCCAGCGCAGAGCGCCTCCGCAGCCTCCTCGGGGCTGACCCCGAGCTCCCGAGCAATGTCCGATATGCGCGGCTCGCCGCCGCACCTGCTGCACAGCTCCTCCCGCGCCCGCGCCGCTTTCACGGAAAGTTCCTTTAAGCTGCGGCTTATCTTCACGCTGCCGCCGTCCCGGAACAGCCGGCGTATCTCACCCAGTATCACCGGCACCGCGTAGGTCGAAAAGCACAGCCCCCGCTCCGGCTCGAAACGGTCCGCCGCTTTCACAAGCCCCACGCAGCCCGCCGCGTACAGCTCCTCATACTCCACGCCGCGCCCCCGAAAACGGTTCGCCAGCTTGTGTACCAGCGGGAGGTTGCTCTCGATGAATTCGTCCCGGGTCACGTCAGGCTCACCACGTCAGCGGCTGCCTGGTCGTCGCGCTCCGCGGGGCGCGCGTGCACGCTTATCCGCTTTTCCATCGTGACTGTCGTGCCCTTTCCCGGCGCACTCTTCACGCTCACCCTGTCCATAAAGCTCTCCATGACCGAGAACCCCAGCCCGCTGCGCTCCTCCTCCGGCGCGGTGGTGAAAAGCGGCGTCATCGCCTGCTCAACGTCCCGTATCCCGGCGCCCCTGTCCTTTACGCTTATGTAGAACACCCCGCCGGAATACTGCCGCATCGTCAGCTCCACCATGCCAGTGCAGCTGCGGTAGCCGTGAACTATCGCATTAGTCACCGCCTCGGAAACTGCGGTCTTTATCTCGCTTATCTCCCGGACGGTAGGGTCCGCCTGCGCCGCGAAAGCCGCAGCGGCAGCCCTGGCGTAGCTCTCGTTCACCGACAGCGGCGGGAAACTCAGCCTGCATTCGTTAAGTATCTCGCGTTTCATTGCGCCACCTCCCTTGATTCCACCAGCAGCCCGGACAGCCCGGACAGCTTTATCACCTCCGCTATCTGCGGACGCGCATTCTTGATGATGATATCTCCGCCGCACGCCCTCACCGCGCGCAGCCTGCCAAGTATCAGCCCTATCCCCGAGCTGTCCATGAATCCCACGTTCCCCATGTCGATAATCAGCAGCTCCGGCTGGGAACGCTCTATCACGTCGTCAAGCTCCCGGCGCATCTCCCGGGCGGCGTGGTGGTCGATGTCCCCGGAAAGCGCCGCCGTTATGCGTTTTCCGTCGTTGTATAGCTTTACCATTCGTTTTCCCCCTTTCAGGTATGATAATAATACCACTTTTTTCCTGAGAAAGCTGTCGATATTCCGGCGGGATTCCTGAGTTATTATGAATTATCCAGCGTTTTCCTGAGGATTGGGAGCGGTTTGCGAGTATTATTGGATATATTGCGCAGAAGCTGCGATTAATGTTGTCGAACTGCACAATTTCAAAAAATATATCTGTATAGTTTCAACAAATCGTTACATAATTCGTTGAAAAATGCGTAACATTATAGTACAATATAACTATAAACTGCAAGGAAGAATTGGGCAGAAATGCCAAATGAGTTTAAGGTGATAATTTGTACAAAGCTATTTTTTCTCGTAAATATATAGACCAGCTGCCGGAATACTACGACTGCGTCAACGACCTGCTGAACACCAGCGCAGTGCAGCAGCTCGGGGAATACACCCACCACAAGGGCACGACCCGGCTCCAGCACAGCCTTAACGTATCGTACTACAACTTCCTGCTCTGCCGGAAGCTGCATTTCGACGCACGCTCTGCGGCGCGTGCGGGTCTGCTGCACGACCTGTTCCTCTACGACCGCAGGGAGCACGAGCCAGTCGAGGGCGAGGGGAATCACGCCGTAGGGCACCCGAAAGTGGCATTCTTCAACGCTGCGGAGATGTTCCCGATAAACGACTGCGAGGGCGACATGATCGCCAACCACATGTGGCCGCTGTCGCCGCACATGCCGCACTTCCGGGAAACCTGGGTGATACAGCTGGTTGACAAGGCATGCGCCATGGGCGAGATAAGCTGCCTCGCGGCGCGTATCAGCCGCAGAAAGCTCCGGGTGGCGCTGGCGTTTTCGCTCACCATGCTGGTGCGGCTGACTATTCGCCTGTGAACAGCCCCCTGAAGAATTCGTATATCGCAAACCGGAACTCCACGCGGTTCCCGGTGAAATCCTCCGGCAGTACGTCCGCGCAGCCCTCGCCCGCCCTGTCAAGCGGCGCGCTCGCCAGCGGAATGCACATCGCCGGGTACATCACGCACCACCAATTGTGCCCCTCTCCGCTGCCGAGGGTTATCCGCAGCGCCTGGTACTCCCCCGCCGGGAGAGTAGCCTGCTCATACTGCCGCGTCGGGAACCACATCTCGGTGAGTTCCGCTCTGGCTCCATAGTCCACGCCCTGCTGCGAAAGGAACTTGCAGCAGGTTTTTTCTATCTCCGGGAGCAGCCCGCGGACCGTTTCCGCAGCCTCCTCCCGGCTGTGCGCGGAGGTCAGCTGCGCGCCGTACTCCTCCAGCACCATGTCCCGCAGCTCCAGTTTCAGCTCCTGGTCGCGGGGACTGTCGCTGTTCGCAGGAATGTGCAGCCGCAGCACCTCCGAGGGTATCTCGTCGCACTCCCGTGCGAACCCCGTGAAGCTCCCCAGGAGCAGCGCCAGAGCCGCTCCCGCCGCCATTATGATGTCAAGTATCCGTGCTGTCATGGTGTTATACCTCCAGATTTATGTCTGCTGGAAGTATTGGACGCGCTACTATATTTTATTCAAAATAAATCGCGTGGTGCGAAACTTTTTCTTCCATTTCTGTGACTACAATCATAAGGAATTCAAGGGAGGGGTAAACCATGCTTAAATATACAAAACATCTCGCACTGCTTACTTCATTCATACTTCTCTGCGGCTGCACCGGGAATGCTCCGGAATCCCCCCAGGTTCAGACCTCCGAACCGGAACAGCCCCAGACCCTGGAAATACAGTCCCCAGCGGGGGAAATCCCCACGCAGGAAGCGGAAGCTCCCGCAGGCGGCTCGCAGGAAGCGCAGCCCGCTGAAACCACCCCAGCGGACGGCTCCGGAGTTGCGCTGGTATCCGGCGGAAATTCCCTGCACAGCGATGTTTTCGAGCTGAACGGCACCTGGTGCGAACTGAACGACCTTCCGTTTGAGTTAAACAGCTATGAAGTTCCCATGCTCGGGAATGAGGACTTCAACTTCTTCGGCTGCTACGACAAAAAGCTGTATTTCTTCGAAGCCAGCGGGAATAACGACGTCTGGTACAGCACCTGGACGCATGACAAACTCTGGTGCTTCGACCCGCAGACCGGCGAGGAGAAGCTGATATATTCCAAAGGGGACGAAGAATGTTTATTCTTTGAATTTGTCAACGACCAGTATTTGGTTATGGAATATCAGTCAACTCCGCTAAGCGACGACTGTCTGAAAGTTGTGAACATTCAGACCGGAGAAACCGTGCTGGATATCCCGGAAAAATCCGGGAATATCCTGTATTACCCGGGCGCGGGCGTGCAGATAGTCTACGATATGATGTACATTACCGGCAAATACACCATGCCGGAATTCGGCAAGACCATGGACGTGGGACTTATGCTGGAACTTAACACCGGTACTGTCAGCCTTTGCGGCCTTGACCTGCATTCGGTCTACTACGGCGTTGGTAACGTCTGCTTCGGCGGCGATGATGTCACCATCACCAGCATAACCGGAGACTCCCGCCCTCATTTCGGCGAATATGGCGAAGACGACAGCTCCTACATCTGGTACAATATGAACGGCACCTACTTCATCACCTACGACGTCGAGCGCGACTACGGCGTACTCGGCAGCCGCAGCGAGCTTTTCTGGACGGACAGGAACGGTTCTGATCACCGCATAGGTCAGACCGCTTTCTCGGTGCAAAACCAGTCAGCCCACTTCAAGATGAACCGCGGCCACATATTCTGCGCAAAGCTCTCCAAGGAACTGCAGACCACCGTATACAACCCAACCTATGACGAATACGAGCCGGGGTTCAAAAGCTGGATAGTTCTGGGCAGCTGCGATGGCGATTCCGCGCAGGCGGCGCTGCTGGAGCTTGATGAAGAACCGCAGATATACGCCGACAACGACTGCCTGTATTTTATCTACCCCTACCCCGAAAGCCACCGCGTAACGCTCATCTACAAGGAGGGCTGACATGAAATACCGCCACATTGCGCTTCTGACCGCGCTTACGCTGCTCTGCGGCTGTTCCGGGAACACTCCCGGAGTTCCCGCGCAGCCCCCGGAAACCTCCGAGCCGCTCACTGCTGAAAGCTCCGCGCCCGGGACTTCACAGACCGCTTCCACAACTCCGCGCGTGACCGCCGAAGCAGTCCTGCCCGCCCCGACCGCTGAATCTGCTGAAACCGCCGGGACCTCCGATGAAGCGGCGGACGGCGAACTGTTCCATCTGAACGGCGACTGGCGCGAGCCGGAAGAACTTCCGTTCAAAGTCACGCGGTACTCTCCCCGGGAGAATTCCGCTCACCCGGAGCTGTGGGAGTACGCTGACGGCGAAAAGCAGCTTGTATACAACATCACGCTCAATCACATCACTGACGACGGGGTAATGATACTGGAAAAAATAGTCCCGCCGGAGATTTCGGACGACGGTCCTTTCTCGCAGTATCTCCCCGGGACGGTCACAACGATATACTCCTACGACCCGGCGACTGACGAGCTGAAAACCATCTATTCCGGTAATATAGTGACAACCCGTATTGAGCAATACAACGATGAATACTGCTGCGCTTTTAATCTACATGATGATTATTCATATGATGTCGTGCTGATATCGCTGCTGACCGGAGAAGCCAGAACGATACCCCATTCCGGAGAGCACATGGTGTACTGCGATTTTTCTTCCGAAATACACATCAGCGGGAATTATGTCTACACCACCGGTTATGTTGACCTGCCAATCGAAAACGGAACGTTCTTCAAGGAATTCAGATACGATATCTCGACCGACACATGGTCGATATTCAATAATGACGGCGATAAAGAGCCTTGGGACGATATTACCTATACTGATGGCTACGATATAAAGTGGGATACCCCGCATGAGCGCGAGCCAGGCGAGCACAGTTATATTGCAGGTTCTTCGTACTATCCGGCTCATTTCACCAACAGCAGCTCGGAAAACGGCACGGTCTGCACTGCAAGTTTCACCGGCGGCAGCGGCTCGGAAATAACCATCGGTTCGACCACTAATGGAATATACACATTTTATATGACTAACAACAGGATATTCCTCATGGACGTGAGAACCGGAGGAACTGACTACACCATGATAGCCGGAACCTGCCCCACTGGATATTCCACCTCCACTGCCGCAGTGATAGCCACGCCTGGCGACCCCATTACCATGCGCGGTATGAAATATATCAAGTCAGACCGTATCTATATCGTGGACTTCCGGACGCTGGACTTCATAGAATTGTCATACTGAACAGGCTGTCGAGAAATCGTCAGATGCTAGAAACCCTTATGACGGCTAGGCTTTTTGCCTGCCGTCATAAGGGTGACGATGCAGATGGCGATTTCTCGACAGCCTGAAAGTATCTCCCGGTTAAAATTTCACAAAAATATATTGAAATAATTTTCCGCTTGTTGTATAATATAATTGTGGCATTGTACGCCGCAATCAAAAAACGGGAAAGGAACATTTTTATGCCTTTTGATGAGATCAACCGGGAATTTTCGTTCCCCTTGCAGAAAATTATCGACGAATACAAGCTTGAAGTGATATACATGCCGGAGGACGGTGGCAACACCCTCATTTCCGACCACGAAATAAACCGCCCGGGACTTCAGTTCGCGGGATTCTACGAATACTTCGACAAGCAGCGTATCCAGGTCATGGGGCGCACGGAGCATTCCTACCTCTCCACGCTGGAGCCGAACGTACGCCGCGAGCGTATCGACAACCTGCTTAGCTACAAGTTCCCCGCGCTCATCGTCACCCGCAACCTGGAGGTGTTCCCGGAGCTGGTGGACAGCGCCAGGGAGCACGAAACGATACTCCTGCGCACGGACGAGTCCTCCTCGGTGTTCACCTCCAAGCTGGTAAACTTCCTTAACCTCCAGCTCGCGCCCCGTATCACCCGCCACGGCGTTCTCATCGAGATCTACGGCGAGGGCGTGCTCATTCTCGGCGAAAGCGGCGTAGGTAAGAGCGAAACCGCCATCGAGCTTGTAAAGCGCGGTCACAGACTCATCGCGGACGACGCCGTAGAGATTAAGAAAGCCTCCAACATCACGCTGGTCGGAAGCTCTCCGGATAATATCCGCCACTTCCTCGAGCTGCGCGGTATCGGTATCATCAACGCGCGTCAGCTGTTCGGCGTAGGCGCCGTCAAGCTCAACGAGAAGATAGACATGGTAGTCGAGCTTGAGCTGTGGAACCCCGAAAAGACCTACGACAGAATGGGCGTGGACACCCACTATATGACCATTCTAGGCGTTAAGGTGCCGCTGCTCACCATCCCGGTAAAGCCCGGACGTAACCTTGCCGTTATCCTCGAGGTAGCCGCAATGAACAACCGTATGAAGAAGATGGGCTACAACGCGGCAAAGGACCTCCTCCACCAGCTCGGAATAGACTCCGACAGCGAGGAGATAATGTCAGACCTCAATATTTAATTCGGAATTCGTAATTCGGAATTCTGAATTAATGTCCCGCTTTCGCGGGACAGACAGGGGAATTCGGAATTAATGTCCATTTTCGCGGCGGTTATCCGATCGTATCGTATTAAAATCCGTCCGCGAAGCGGACACCGAAATTCCGAATTCCGAATTTTCAAGAAAGGTGTTAATCAAAATGAAATACAATATCGGTATCGACCTCGGCGGTACTAACATCAAAGTCGGACTGGTCGATGAAAATTACAATATCGTAGCAAAGGCAACCTGCAAGACTGACCTCCCCCGCCCTGCGGAGAAGATTGCGGATTCCATCGCGGAAACCGTCTGGAAAGCCCTCAACGAAGCTAAGGTCACGATAGACGAGCTGAATTCCATCGGTATCGGCACACCCGGCACCGCCTCCCGCAACACCGGCGTGGTGCTGTACTCCTGCAACCTCGGCTTCCGCAACACAGACCTGCGTGCACTCGTCGGCGCACGTCTCGGAAAGGATGTCTACGTTGAAAACGACGCCAACGCCGCTGCATTCGGCGAGGCGCTGGCGGGCGCAGGCAAGGGCTACAGGGACGTCGTCGTTGTCACCCTCGGCACCGGCGTAGGCGGCGGTATCATCATCGACGGCAAGATATACACCGGATTCAACTACTGTGGCGCAGAGCTCGGCCACACCGTTATCCAGTACGGCGGCAGACCCTGCAACTGCGGACGCAAGGGCTGCTTTGAGGCGTACTCCTCCGCAACTGCGCTCATAAACATGACCAGGGAAGCCATGGAAGCGGACAAGTCAAGCAAGATGTGGGAGATTTGCTCCGGCGACATCAATAACGTTGACGGAAAGACCGCATTTGACGGCTGGCGTGCAGGCGACAAGAGCGCGTCCGGCGTTGTGGATATGTACATATCCTACCTCGGCTGCGGGCTCACCAACATCGTCAACACATTCCAGCCCGAAATGCTCCTCATCGGCGGCGGTATCTGCAAGGAGGGTGACAACCTCACCAAGCCCCTCGAAAAGATAATAGCTGAGGAAAGCTACTGCGTAGACCCCAAGCAGTCCACCAAGCTCGGCATCTGCCAGCTCGGAAACGACGCGGGCATCATCGGCGCGGCATTCCTCTACACCCTCGCGGAGTAAGGAGCCGACATGTTCTTTCTCTCACAGGACGGGCTCCGGCTCGTTGAAAGCAGCCATCTGTACATAAGCGAAGATTCCATCTTCGCTGTGATAAACGGCAGCGAGGATATCGAGCTCGCACACTACGAGGTCTACGGCGCCGCGCAGGAAGCTCTGCGCAGCGTTTACGCGGCTATCGAGGACAGCGAATCCGTGTTCTCTTTCGCGGAATGACAGCAGCGTTTACGGCATATACTACTTACGATCATACTAATACCGGAGGTCACATTTTGGACTATTCCAGACTAATTTCCGCATGCCGCGAAAACTCTGTCCGCTATGAGGAAAACGCGGTGCTCGCGCCCTACACCTCAATGAAGATAGGCGGAGCATGCGACCTGCTCATAAAAACGCACGACGAAAAACAGCTGCTGACCGCACTGAAAGCCTGTCGCGAAAATAATATCCCTCACTTTATCCTCGGACGCGGGAGCAACCTGCTTGTAAGCTCCAGTGGCTACCGCGGAGCTGTCATCCTGCTCTCCTCCGAAAATCCACAGGTAACGGTCCGCGAGAATACCCTCACCGCATGGGCGGGTACACCGCTGCACGCGCTGTGTAACACCGCGCTGGAGCAATCCCTCACCGGGCTGGAATTCGCCTACGGTATCCCCGGCTCCCTCGGCGGAGCGCTCTACATGAACG
The DNA here is from genome assembly GCA_934446565.1 of uncultured Oscillospiraceae bacterium. Taxonomy (GTDB): domain Bacteria; phylum Bacillota; class Clostridia; order Oscillospirales; family Ruminococcaceae; genus CAG-115. Next base: position 58,744 of record CAKSEO010000012.1, read on the forward strand.
CCGGAGCCTACGGCGGCGAAATGAAGAACGTTGTTACCTCCTGTCGCTACATCGGCGCGGATATTGAGATACACGAGATGTCCGCCGCTGATATGCAGCTTACCTACCGCCACAGTGTTTTCAGCGGCGGCGATATGGTGATAATCTCGGTGACGATGGAGCTTGCACCAGGCGATAAAGCTGCGATAAAGTCCCGTATGGACGAGCTCATGCAGCGCCGCCGCGACAAACAGCCGCTTAATTACCCGAGCTGCGGCAGCACATTCAAGCGCCCGGAAGGCTACTTTGCAGCCGCGCTCATTGAGGAATGCGGACTGAAAGGACTGACGATAGGCGGCGCACAGGTCAGCGAAAAGCACAGCGGTTTCGTGATAAACCGTGACCACGCTACATTCGAGGACGTTATGGCGGTCGTTGACGAGGTGAAACGCGTCGTCCTCGAAAAGAAGGGCGTGGAGCTTGAATGCGAAATGCTGATACTTCAGTGATGTCTGGCTTTCTCTTACCCGGAAAAGGAGTTTTCAAATGGAATTTGTTATAGTGACCGGGCTTTCCGGCTCTGGTAAATCATCGGTTATGAAAGCGCTTGAGGATATCGGGTTCTTCTGCATCGACAACATGCCGCCGCAGCTGATACCGGATTTCGCCTCGATGTGCAACGACAACGCCGAGATAAGCAAGGTCGCGATAGTAACCGATATACGCGGTGGCGCGATGTTCTTCAAGCTTGAGGAGTGCATAACCAAGCTGCATATCCGCGGGATAGACGTCAAGGTGCTGTTTCTGGAAGCGTCCCGCGAGGTACTGATGAAACGCTACAAGGAGACTCGCCGCAAGCACCCGCTGGACGAGGTTTCCGGCGGCGACATCGGAAAGGCGATAGACGCGGAGGCAGAGCTTCTCAGCAAGATACGCCTGAACGCGGATTACATAATAGATTCCACCATGCTAAGCACCGGTCAGCTCAAGGAGCAGATAGCGGGGTTGTTTCTGGAGAAAGCCTCGGACGGAATGATAGTAAGCTGCATGTCGTTCGGATTCAAATACGGCTCTCCTCAGGAAGCTGACCTCGTGTTTGACGTGCGCTGCCTGCCGAATCCTTTCTACATTCCGGAGCTGAAGCACAAAACCGGGCTTGATAAGGAAGTGCAGGATTACGTCATGAGCTTCCCGCAGTCGCAGGAGCTCCGGGACAAGCTGTTCGATCTGATATCGTTCCTGATACCACATTACGTCACCGAAGGCAAGAGCCGACTGGTGATTGCATTCGGCTGCACCGGTGGAAAGCATCGTAGCGTAACGTTTGCGGAGCTTACAGCGGCATACCTCAGGGAAAAGGGACTTAGAGTAAGAACACTCCACCGCGACGCGGAAAAAAAGTGATATTACAGCCGCCATACTAGTGTATGGCGGCTCAGTTTGTTGAAATTCGATGGTTAAAAACTATAATTTATGTTTGTTAGGAACATTGTAATTTGCATCACTAATTGGGAGAGTCAAGAGGGGGACTAGTCC